>QMOK01000008.1 GCA_003648195.1 Chloroflexota bacterium
AAGTATGTAATTCCCATACATCACGATTTACTCGGCACAGAAGCCAATCCGGAAGAGCTTAATGGGCATCTGCAAGCAAAAGTGCTGAATGGACATCACTGGCATCACTTCCCTCAAAAAGACCCAAAAAGGACAAACTAATGGAGCATCTAGGCATATTACTCTTGGCATATTTTTTCGGTTCAATCCCCTTTGGACTGATAGCTGTAAAATTACGCACGGGAAAAGACATCCGAGAAATCGGTAGTGGCCGCACGGGGACAACAAACACGCTACGTGCTGCGGGCGCCACCGCCGCTATATTGACCTTACTTTTTGATATTCTCAAAGGAGCCGGTGCGGTCTGGTTAGCGCGATGGTTGATGCCTGACAACGCTTGGATGGAAGTACTCGCACCAGTGGCTGCTATCTTGGGGCATAATTATTCCATCTTCCTTGCCGAACGTAACGAAGATGGACATTTGCGCTTACGCGGCGGTGCGGGAGGTGCGCCTGCCTTGGGCGGTGCTTTGGGATTATATCCAGCGAGTATTTTTGTGCTTGTCCCTATTAGCTTACTCGTTTACTTTGGCGTGGGATACGCATCTGTAACCACAATGGGAGTGCCTCTAATAGCCATCATCATTTTCGGTATACGAGCCTGGATGGGACTCACCCCTTGGAATTATGTCTTCTATCTTTTGATTGTAGAGGCTATCGTACTTTGGGCATTGCGCCCGAATATCCGCAAACTGCTCGACGGCACAGAACGCGGCATAAGCTGGCGCGCTAGGAAAAAGGAGGCTAATGAAAATGAATAAAGAGTTTGCAGAAACTTTTGAAAAAATCATCCAATTAGAGAAAGGATTGGAGAATGAGTTCAAGAAGAAGAATCGCCAAATCATTCAAAACTACCAAGAACGGAAAATCCAATTCGAAGAAAGCATCCGAAAATAGCAAGAAAAATACAAGACGCACCTAACTAAAACATGTATTTAGAGCCAGATTAGGAAGTTTAATCATCGCCCCAATCATCTACGGGATGGTAATACCGATTGCTTTTCTCGATTTAACGGTCTTGTTCTACCAGTAAACTTGCTTCCGCATTTATAAAATTACGATTGTCAAGCGGAAAGGTTATTTATCTATAGACCGCCATCATTTAGGCTATCTAAACGCATTAGAAAACTCAATTGCGTTTATTGTGGCTACGGCAACGGTATCGCATCCTATGCCAAAGAGGTCATTGCTCGTACAGAACAATTTTGATGTCCCATAAAACATGCAAACCATGTCAAAGACCCTCACTCAAGATATTACAACTTCTTTGAGTACGGTGATGTAGAAGGGTATAAAAAGACTTAGAAACAGTTATCCGAAAATATGATGAAACATGAAATCAAAAAGTAACCAGAAGGAAGGCAAACGCTAATGAAACTATTCCGTAAACCCCAGCTTGGCCTAGTCCTCAGTGGTGGAGGTGCGCGTGGCCTGTCTCACATTGGTGTACTCAGGGCTTTAGAAAATGCCGACATCCAGCCAGACTATCTTGCTGGTACAAGCATGGGCGGCGTGATTGCCGCTGGGTACGCAGCCGGGCTGAATTCTGCCGAGATAGAGCAGATCGCCCAAGATTTTGCATCACCGCGCAAGTTACTTCGCATGGCCGATCTAACTATCCCGCGTAAGAGTCTTTTCCGGGGTGAGCGATTACTGACTTTTTTCGATCAGCATCTCCACGGCTGCACCTTTGCCGATTTGCGCATCCCTCTGACTCTGGTGGCTGTGGATTTGAACAGCGGCCAGGAAGTACACTTACGGGAAGGATCGGTGGCTGAGGCTGTCCGCGCCACCGTTGCCATCCCTGGTTTGCTAGCTCCTCTAGAGCGCGATGGACAGCGGCTGGTAGATGGAGGATTGCTCAATAATATACCGGTGGCTGTGGTCCGCCAGATGGGGGCCGACGTGACTCTGGCTGTGGACGTTTATTCTTCTAACGGAGAGATATCTTTCTGGCAAGAACTGGGACAAAGGCGGTTTCTTTCAGGCACAGTTGGAGAATTGATCGCTGTGCTGGGAGATTCTCTAGAACTTTTAATACACCAGCAAAGCGAAAATAGGTTGCGAAAAACCCCACCCGATTTTTTGTTGCAACCACCTATTCCGTCAAATGTCACTGTGGTGACAGGATATAATCGCATTCCTGAATTAGTCTCACTGGGTGAAGAAACCACCCAACCTATCCTGCCCGATTTGAAAGCCGCACTCCAACCTCAACGGCGCTGGACGTGGTCTCGCCGCCCCAGATGACATCGCCTGGCATCTATTCCTATGTTCACCTCCTTCAGCCATATCCGCAACCTGAAACGCTACCGCCGCATTGTTACCGTGCTGGCCCGGCACGGCTTTGGTTCGGTACTGGAATTCATCCAGATAGACCGCCGTCTTTCCCTGCCCCGCCGTTTGCTGAAACAGGAGCCTGCTTCTCGTTTATCGCTTGCCGAGCACCTGCGTCTGGCACTGGAAGAACTGGGACCCACCTTTGTCAAACTAGGCCAGATACTCAGCACCCGCCCCGATTTGATTCCACCGAATTTCATCGCTGAATTGGCAAAACTACGAGATACCGTTCCCCCTGCGCCCTGGGAAGATGTGCAAGCTCTGCTGACTGAAGAATGGGAGCAGGAACACAATCAAATGTTAGCAAGTATAGAACCCATCCCCATAGCTGCCGCATCTCTGTCTCAAGTTCACGCCGCCACTCTGGAAAATGGCGACCAGGTGGTGGTCAAAATCCAGCGCCCGAATATCCTACGAACCATCGAAACCGACCTGGAAATATTGAGTGATTTGGCAGCTCGGGCCCAACGCACCCAACTGGGACAGATATACGACTTTGTCGGCATCGCCGATGACTTCGCTTTTACTTTGCACAACGAGCTGGACTACCGCCGCGAAGGACGCAACGCGGATCGCTTTCGTGACAACTTCGCCAAGGAAACGTATCTTTACCTGCCGCGGGTATATTGGGAATTCAGTACCCAGCGCGTGCTGGTACTGGAACGTATCAACGGTATCCAGATTGGCGATATCGAGGCTCTCGACGCCGCTGGTTATGATCGACACAAGATTGCCCTTCACAGCGCTCGCATCATAGTCAAAGAAATCTTAGAAGATGGCTTCTTTCACGCTGACCCTCATCCCGGTAATTTTTTGGTGATGCCCGATGAGGTGATTGGGGCAATGGACTTTGGTATGGTGGGCTACCTGCAAGAGCAAGATCGGTTGAATCTGGTCCGACTCTATCTCTCCGCCGTATCTTTGGATGCCAATAGCATTGTAGAACAACTTATTCGTATGGGGACAGCCCCCGCCGAGGTCAATCGAGCGGGATTATCGCGTAAGATCAGTCGGTTGCTGACCAAATATCAGGGACTGCCCTTGCAGGATATCCGCGCCAACGAGATTGTGGCAGAGATCATGCCGATTGCCTTCCGCCATCATCTTAGTCTGACATCCGACCTATGGCTGCTGCTTAAGACCCTGGCGATGATGGAAGGTGTGGGGCTAGAACTAGACCCCGACTTTGATGTTTTTGCCGTCGCTGAACCTTTTATGCAACGATTGGCGTGGCAACTCATGCTTCCGAGCCGGAAGTGGGGACAAAATATCCTCCGCCAAGGGGCCGACTGGGGTGAATTGCTTAGCACATTGCCTCGAGCCGGAAGCCGCTTGCTAGAACAAGCCGAACGCGGCAATTTGTTTCAGATAGGTCTCAAAGACGCCGACCGCATCATGACTGGGCTAGATCGCCTGACGACGCGGCTGGCATTGAGCGTGTTGGCCGCGGCGCTGATTATCGGCCTGGCAATGCTCATCCCGTCCACTACCGCTGACAGCTTGATTCAATGGATGGCGGTAATTGGTTTCTTAGGTGCAATAGGATTGGGTGTGTGGCTTCTGATTTCTATCATTAAGGCAGAAAGATAGTCACAACAACAAGCTAACTAATGCGAACCCCACCTGTCTTTCTGATCAAACCATCCATACATGTGGTAATTACCATAGTGACTGAGTATCATCAAGCTGCTGACTTAATCTCATTAGAGGAAGAAGCCGCAGCCACTATTTTGCCAACCTCTCTTATGTATGCAAATCAAATCTAAAGTAATATGGAAACTGAGAGTATTCGTATGATGAAAACACATAATTATCCATTGATTAGCATTATGACCTGCACTTTTAATAGCGAGAAATATTTGAAAAAAGCTTTAGAAAGTGTTCAGACGCAGACTTATAAAAATATCGAACATATTATTAATGATTCTTATTCAACTGATAATACTTTGGAAATCATAAGAAAATACATTGAGCGAAACAAAAAAGAATACAGCATAAAATTTATACAATCTCAGCCAAGGGGTGTAGCAAATGCCTTGAATGTTGCAACAAAAGAAGCTACAGGGGATATTGTCCACTACCTTCATTCAGATGATTATTACTATAAAAAAGAATCTCTAGAAAAGGCAGCTTCTTATTTTATGAAAAATCCAAACTTAATTTGGCTCACTGGCAACTTCTTAGCTGAAATCAAAGGTATTAGGATTACCATACCAAACACCCGTCTCTTGAAAATTAGTCCAGAAAAAGCCTTAACTTGCATGAATTTCATCTCGCATGAAAACACCTTCATGCGGCGAGAAGCTGTCCAGTTATATGGTGGTTTTAATGAAAATAGATATTTTGTTGTCGAATACAGCTTGTGGTTGAAATTAATAAAAGATTATCAACCATTGATTGTGAATGATGAATTTACAGTTTTTATCATTCATAAAGGAAGTACATCAACAGGTAGCTTACTTAAGTTTTCTAAAGCTATACTAAGAGCTTTTAATACTCTAAGAAAAGAAAAAATCTTTCCTCTAGTTGGTTATTATGAAGAAATGATTTTTTTTCATCTATATAATAAGGTTATCCCCAATGTCAAGACCACGAAACGGGAAAAATAAGGTGATAAAAACGCTCCTTAACAACTGAAGTGAACCTCAGCTGGTGGGTGTGGTTGGTGGTCTAATGGCGGCAGTGTTGGCTTACTTTAAAGTACACATTGTTTTCATTATGTTGGGGGCTATTGGGGCTGTGCTTGTAGCGCAAAATTTGTAAATGTGAAACGTGACCGAGCAATTCTCGCGTCACGTTTCACATTTTACGGTTTATTCGGCGATGGGCAAATATAAATTGAAGACAAACTCCTCTATAGGAACGTCCGAAGTCAGCATTTCTTCCAGCCACTGGTGATGTCCGCATTTGTATTTGCTGCTTTCACGCCACTTGGCTAGTTCTCCCCATACCCGCCCGATGTTCTGCAAACCCTTGAACTTGGTCACGGCGTACAAGCCGCCCTCAAAATCAACTACACGTAAATCGTCTTCAGGTTCAATATCTTTCTCAACGGGCAGCCATACTTCATAGCCATAATTCGGGCTGCCTTTGGACGGATTCGGGTTATTGAAGCCAAAAGTGGATTTTCCCTCAGGCTGCATTTTTAATCCCTTTTTATGAGCAAATGCCTCAAGTTTTTCCCAGGCTATTCCCTCAGGTTCTGCCCCAAAGCCATAAGCGGAAATAACGCGCATCGGTTCTAATTGGACAATTTTTACATCTAATTTGTTCATGATTCATTCTCCTTGGTGTGGTATTTCTAAATCTTTAAAATGAGACTCGCCTGGCCAGAAATGCGTCTCGCCTGTCTGTAGAAGCATCGTACCTCACCCTACCTGACATCTATTGTCATGAATTTGCGGTAAAATGAGGGAAATCATGAACCTAGATGCCCCCAGGAGATTCCCATGCGTGCCGACCGACTTCTATCCATGCTGATGATTCTGCAAATGCGCCGAAAAGTGACTGCCCAAGAATTAGCTAAGGAGCTTGAGGTTTCTGTACGCACCATATACAGGGATGTCAACGCCCTAAGCTTTTCGGGTGTCCCCGTTTATGCTGAACGTGGCCCAGGAGGGGGAATCTCGCTTATTGAAAGTTATCGCTCCGACCTGACCGGCCTTACCAAGTCAGAAGTTCAAGCTCTTTTTATGCTCAACATCCCTCCCGCGCTCACCGCTCTGGGACTCGACCAAGAGTTGCGGGCTGCCATGCTTAAACTCTCGGCTGCTTTACCCTCCACCTTGCGGGGCGATGAGCAGCGAGTTCGGCAGCGCATTCACATTGACCCTGCCGCATGGGGGCGGGAACAATCCACCCCTACGCACCTCCAAACGCTGCACCGCGCTGTATGGGAATCTCTAGAATTGGAAATAACTTATCAGATGATGATTCGCCCAGATATGGGTTTGGTGAGGTCAATCTTGCTTCCCTGCGGATTAGTAGCCAAGGCTGGGAAATGGCACCTGGTTGGTAAACGGCAAGACCACACCATTGTCATTGCTGTAGACCGCATCCAAACCGCTCAATTCACCGGAAAAACATTTCAACGCCCCGCCGACTTTGATCTAGTGAATTATTGGGATAATTGGTGCCGTGAATATGAAGAGAACCGTCCTCGTTATCCTGTGCTGTTGCGCGTTTCTTCCGATATTTTCCCCGAACTGCTAAACCTATTTGGCGATATTACACAAGAAATAGAAGACCCAGCTGAAGAAGGCTGGACGACTCTAAAAATTATCTTTGAATATTACGAAGAGGCTCATAGGAACCTCTTGCGTTTCGGAGGCGCAATTGAAATCCTTGAGCCAATAGCATTGCGGTATTCCATAAAAGACTACGCTGAGCAAATTTTGAAAGTGTACGTAGAGGAATAAGAGCTGCTTAGTTCTAAAAATAATGGCTCATATATGAAAAATGTGCAAAACGACATGAATGTCGTCCTACGAAACCGTAACGCGATATTTATATCGCCTTTTGTTGCACACGTTCAACAGATAAGCCAAAATAATTTTGCATAAACGAGACTTCGGAAGTCTGCTATTGAAGTTTGCGGCATTTTAGAAGCTTAAAGATACTTTAATCACGCAATTAAGTAGTTTTAAGACTTCCGAAGTCTGTCCGTTTAGCATTGAACAGTCCTAATTGAGGAATAGGGCAGCAGTAAAACAGAAGCGCGTTTCCATCGCTCTATGGCCTGAAATCGTACCCCCTCGGCGCATTGGCGTCACATCATACATCCAACCATTTATACATGACCAGCGCATCAACGTAACCTTTAGCGGGATGATTGAATGCTTTTGGCAGACGGCCAACAATATCAAAACCCAATTTTTTCCAGAGCTTTACAGCGCCAGTGTTGCTTGAAGCTACAAAGTTGAATTGCATTGCTTTATAACCCAATTCAAGGGCTAGTTTTTGTGAATGCTCGCACATGGCCGTGGCAACTCCTTTGCCACGCGCTTTTGAAGAGACCATGTAGCCGCAATTGCAAACATGGTCACCTGCGCCTGCGTGATTTGTTTTTATATAGTAGGTCCCGACTATTTTACAATTTTCCTCTGCCACGTAAGTTTTTCGAGGTAATTGCAGCCAAAGTCTTTTGCTTTCATCTTTTGATGTGTTTCGGGGATATGCGTAGGTCTCCCCGGCGGATGTAATCTCATGGAATATAGGCCAAATTTCTTCAAAATCAACTTCTTTAGCTTCCCGTATTTTCATAATGTCTTCTTCTTCAACTATCTGTAATTTTGTGGGGGGATGTCATGCCCCTGCGAACCTCGCTTTGGGCGTTATCGTAAAACCCAAGCGAATTGCTCCTCCTCTACCCGCTCACTACGTTTGCTGAAAATCGCTCTCTCCATTTACGCTTATCAACGTAACCCCCGCCTCCTGGAGGAAATTCCGCGACCGATCATCCGGATATTCCTTGGCATATACAATCCTGACAATTCCGGCGTTGATGATCATCTTGGCGCACAAAAAACAAGGTTGGTGAGTGACATAAATATCTGCTCCCCGCGTAGATACGCCGTGTAAGGCTGCCTGAATAATGGCGTTCTGCTCGGCGTGCAGCGTGCGGACGCAGTGTCCGTTCTCCATCAGGCAGCCCACCTCTGTGCAGTGCGGTAATCCCCTGGGGCTTCCGTTGTAGCCTGTGGTCAAAATTCGTTTATCTTTGACAATCACCGCCCCCACTTGTGCCCTGTTGCACGTACTTCGGCACGCTACCTCGTGCGCGATATTCATAAAATACTCATCCCAAGATGGTCTGGTCATAATTTCTCCTTTTTAATCTTCGCTGCTCAGAAATCCGGCTTCTTTTAGCGATTCTTGGAGGTAAGTCCGCATCGGGAGGCAAACCCGCCGGGCCGAGTGCTCCATCCAGCCGTAGCCTTCCCCGTCTCCTCGCCCTTCGTAAATCCCACTCTCAAGCATAATTTGGTCATATTCACGCAGAGCTTTTTCATCGTGGGAGTTATATGTTCCCCAATGCAAAACAGCATCCAGAGCTAAACGGGGTCGGATGAGGGGCGGGTTCTCCGGCCATCCCAGCGTCATCCCTACCAACGGGAATGTCAATGATGGCAGTTTCAACAGATCAATTATTTCTTTGGGGTGATTGCGGATGCCGCCAATATAGCAAATCCCCAGCCCCAGCGACTCGGCGGCTAGGGCGGCATTTTGCATGGCAATGGAGACATCTACCACGGCCAGGAGTAAATTTTCCATGTAGCCCGCTTCTTGCGTGTAGCCTTGTAATTCGCAAACCCGCTGCAATCGGCTTAGGTCAGCGCACCACGCCAAAAAGACGGGAGCCTGCGCCACGTGCGCCTGTCCCCCGCAAAGATTGCGCAAACGCTCCCGCTCCCCGGCGTCAGTTATTGCTACCACGCTGTACATCTGCAAGTTTAGAGACGTAGAAGCCCGCTGACCGGCGGCAATGATAGCCTCAACCATCTCCCTTGGGACAGGTTTGGGTTGGTAATTGCGTACAGAGCCGTGCTGGTGAATTTGTTCTATGGTGGGAGTATTCATTTTCTATCCTTTAGGTGTGAGATGCTTCTAAAAGTGTATTGTACTGAATTGTGCCTTAAATTTTCTAGCACTCGCTATATCCACAAGAATAGCATTTCCGGCAACCTTCCTCATTAATCAGCGTGGCTTGCCCGCAGTCGGGGCATAGATCGCCAATTTGGAGCATGGGTTGTTTTGTGTTAGCGGCAAGGTGCTGTACATTGTTATTGATTCGACCGTTAGAGATGGGATTGTTTTCTGTGTTATCCAGATATTCCTGCAAAGTTTGGGCAACGCCATCGGGCAGAGAGTGGACGCGGTTAGAGCCAAACCCCAGAGGACGTCTTCCGCCAATACCTACTAGTTGCCGAACGATTTCTACCATTCTGTCGCGAGGTGAAATTGGTGACGAAAGCCGCAAAATATAAGACAAGGAACGTCCAATAGCCTCAGAAACAGCTGCAGTATCAGAACCCGCTTTAGAGGTGTTGACGAAAACCTCAAAGGGTTGGTCGTTCCCATTTTCATTGATGGTCACAAAGGTTTTTCCAAGGGGGGTTTCAATGCTGTAAGTATAGCCTATTAAACGTTGGGGACGGGGTTTCTTGGCCTCATTCCAGATGCGTAGTTGTTCAACTTCTACTTTATCTTTTTGCTTAGAGGTCATATTGGTTTCTAAGACTACATTTTCGCGTGAGCCGGTCACGTAAACTGTGAGACCTTTGCAGCCCAATTCCCAGGCCAATTTATAAGCCTCGGCTACTTCCTCTGGTTTGGCGTTGGCGGGGAAGTTAATAGTTTTAGAGATGCTATTATCTACAAAGGTTTGCAAGGCGGCCTGGGTGCGGACGTGTTCTTCGGCGGTGATGTCTTGGGAAACGACAAACGTCTCGCGAATTTTTTCGGGGAGTTTCTCAATCCCCTGGCAAGTACCCCGTTCCAATACCTGCTCCACAATCTCTAGGCGTGTTGCTTCGTCCAAACCGGCATTCACCAAAGCGGCCTCAAAAAGCGGGCTGGTGTAGGTGAGCTTTAGATCTTTGCCGTTATCTTCTACGTGGCGCGTGTAAGCCAGCGCAAAGACAGGCTCGCAGCCGTAACCCTCGCACCCCGAAACTGTTCCAATTGTGCCGGTGGGGGCAATAGTAGTTTGGGCGGCGTTGCGGATGCCGTGCGCGGTGATGCCCTGGAGAATGGTTTCCCAGTCCACGTCTGGACGTCCCCAATTGTTTTTGGGGTTGGGAGAAAGAAGTGTCGGTGGCTGCCAGGTTAAGGCTTGGGGATCGTAAATGCTTCCCCTGATGGCTGGGAATGGCCCCCGTGCTTTGGCTAGCTCAATGCTGGTGCGCATGGCGTGGTAGCGGACGAATTCCATTACCTGCGCGGCGAACTCTTGCCCGACCTCGGACCCGTACCCCACCCCCATCTGGTACATCAGATCGCCCAAGCCCATAATTCCCAGACCGATACGTCTGGCTTGGAGAGCTGCTTCTTTTAGCTTGGGTACGGCAGAGACGTAAGCATTGGCGTCTACCACATCGTCTAGGAAGTAAGTCGCTAGCTCCACGCTCTCGCGCAATTTTTCCCAATCTACACCCCCGCCAGCGGTGGCGTGTTGCGCTAAATTGACCGATCCTAGGCAGCAATTTTCGTAGGGGCCGAGGTATTGCTCTCCACATGGATTCGTAGCTTTTAACGTATAAAGGTGCGGAACTGGGTTGTCGCGATTGGCGGTATCTAAGAAAAGGATGCCCGGTTCGCCGTTGTGATGGGCTTGTTCGACAATTTTCTTGAATAGTTCTTGGGCGCGAATTGTCTTGTATACCACAATGGGGATGCCGGCATTTTCTGCTTCTTCTAGCGTGCCGTGGAAGCCACGATAGGCGGGGTCTTTTACGTCTGGGAAACGCAGTTCCCACCAATCATCGTTTTCGACCGCTTCCATGAAAGCGTCTGTAATACCTACTGAGATATTAAAATTGGTGATGGCGTCTTCGCTGGTTTTGCAGGCGATGAATTTTTCAATATCGGGGTGGTCAACGCGCAAAACGGCCATATTAGCCCCGCGCCGAGACCCGCCCTGGGCGATCTCTCCGAAAGCCTGGTCGTAAACGTGGAGGAAGCCAATTGGCCCGGTGGCTTGCCCAGCGGAGGTTTTGATGAGGTCTCCTTGGGGGCGGAGTTGTGAAAAGGAAAAGCCATTTCCTCCGCCTGTTTGCTGGATGAGGGCGGCGTTGCGCAGGGTTTGGAAGATGCCGTCTTCCCGGCGTCCCATGTCGTCTGCAAGGGGGAGGACGAAGCAGGCGGCTAGTTGGCCTAGGGGCGTGCCTGCTCCCGTAAAGGTAGGGGAGTTGGGAAGGAAGCGTTTTGAGGCTAATAGATCGTAAAAGCGCGCCGCAGTTTCTAACGTGTTGTTTCCCCATTTTTCTTCTTCTTTGGCTATGTGATAAGCTACCCGCCAGAAAGTGTCTTCTACGGTTTCAATAGGGTCTCCGTTGTCGCCGTGGCGCAGGTAACGCCGCTGGAATACTTGATAGGCGTTTTGTGATAGTTGAACCTTGGGGGCGTTTTTGGGGCGTGCGGGTGTTGAGTATGGTTTGGCAGCTATGTTTTTCATGACTAATTGCTCCTGCTGGATTTCAGCTTGTTTGATGTAACGATGGCGATTTTTTTGACGTCATTCCATGAAAAACCCCCATATGTACGGGGTATTGCCTCGCAAGGCGCACTTCTGGGGGTAGGGGCATGATTCTAGCATAACGACTTTGATTGTGCAAGTCGTGATAAGGCAGATTAACCTTAATATTTTCTGTTTTTTGGGATCATTTAAGATTCCCCCTTTTTTTAAGCACAGAGATGCTGAAGATTAAATCTCTGTGCGTTTTTTTTGTTCTTCAAAAGGTTCAAATCCTTTGCCAACTACTCCTTTGGCTGGGCTGACGATGATGAATGCTTGTGGGTCTGTTTTGTGGACGAGTGATTTTAGTTGTGATATTTCTGTGTCGGTGAGGGCACACATTAACAGAGAGCGGTTCTCTCCGGTGTACATTCCGGTGGCTTGGAGGCCGGTTACTCCTCTGTGCATGTTTTCCATGATGATGTTGGAAAGGGTTTGAGGTTGAGAGGTAACTATGTAGGTTAGCAGCTGGCGTCTTCCGCCATGGGGGCGGAACCACGGCAGGGTTCCAGATTGCGCCCTGGTTGCAGTGGTTTTCTCGTTTGGGATATCGCCAAAGTGGGGAAAAATTTCTCCCGAAGCGTCATGCAGACGGATGGTTCCTAATCCGAGTAAGAATAGGGCGCATAAGGATCCTCCCACAATTGTGAATGTGACTAAGCCCGGTAATCCTCCTACCGAAGCGCGGTGGAGGACAATATTCCAGGAGGTGGCCGTAATTGGGTGGAGCCAGAGTTTTGCGATCCAGGAGGTGGTGATGATAATGTATATCCACAAGTAGTTGTGACGGAAGCGCCGGCCTAAGGCTTCCCAGATGGTGATGGGGAAGTTGGGGTGTAGAAGGTTTTCGGCTAGGGTTTCTGCCCAATCCCAGGCGGGGCGGAAGGGGGGGACGAGCATGGCGGCGAAGAAGTCGGTTTCCATGAGGCGGATGCGGGTGCTCCATAGTTCGTAGTATCTGTATCTTCGGGCTTCGATGAATAAGAAGAGGGTGACGAGGAGCATGTTGAGGAGGATTACGCTGTGGTGACCTCTGCTTTGGCTAAAGGCGACTGAGATGGCGGCTCCGGTGGCGATTACGGCCCAGTTTGTGGTGACATCTAGGCGTTGGCGCCAGGTGTTGGCGCGGGTGACTTCGCCCCTGTATAGGTGAATCATGGCGGTGTTGAATTCTCCGGGATGGATGCGGTATCCTCGGTAGGTCCAGACTGGTTCTTCGGGTTGTTCGTGGTTATTGTTTGAGGTTGGGGTTTGTTCTTCCATAGTTCTATTATCCTAAAAAGTAACCTCCCCTCGGTTTGGTGGGGAGGTTGCTTTTTTAGTAGATGTTGCAGTCCCTGTGTTTTTTTGCGTGCGAGGTGATTGTTTTTAGATAGGTTAGCTTTCTTGGGGTATTTTTGCTTTAGCAATGAGCAAGAGAGGGTATAGGTAGGGCCAAACGATGGAGGCTAGAGGAATTGAGCCTTCTAAGTTTTCCATAAAGGAGAGGTAGCCGAACAGTTTTTGCAGGGTTAATTGTGAGGGTGATTGGCTGTTGATTTGTGTTTTTAGGTCTTGGAGGTTTCTTTTGTAGGTGGCAAGTTTGTAGGATGATATTTCGGGTTCTATTGCGTTGAGTAGTTGTTCGGTCAATGCGTCAACAGTTTTTTTTGTTACGCTTGGGTTATTTGTGGTTTGGGTAATTTCATCAGGGCTGGCAAACCAAATTGCTTGTATTTTTTCAATGTTGATGGTTTTAATTTTTTCGCTCTCGTCTGGTTCAACTTCTTCTGCGTCTTCTTTGGGGAGGATGAATTTGTTCGCGACAGCTTTGTGGCCTGCTTTTGTGACAGTGTAGAGTCGGCGGCTTTTGTTGCTGGCCCGACTGTATCTCTGATCCATTAGTTTGGCTTCGCACAGGGCTTCTAAATCCCATACAAGGTTGCGTCCAAAGCTTTGCTCTATGCCTTCAATGGAGCAGCTTTCTGATCTGATTATGGGTCTTATTGGCTCTATGACTTTTCCAGCGTTAATGTGTTTTACTATTAGGGCTAGTATTCGTTTTTGTGTATTAGTGAGATTGTAAACTGGCATAGTTTACCTCTTTTGGTAAGTATTTTAGGCAGGGATGTTTTATGGATTTGCTCAATGCTTGGGTATTTGAATTTCTAGATGTTATCCATTTTTTGAGATATTACTATCTTATCACAATATTTTATGTCTGTTGCTTTATTGGCGTTAGAATCTTTAAAACAACAAAACCGCTGGATGGCGGCTTTGTTGTTTTGCTTTCGTTAACAAATTTGTGCTCCTGAAAATATTTTATGCGTTTTGGAGTATGTATAAAATTGGCTTTAAGAATAACTTTTTGGAGGATAGGTCAATTTTGACTGCGATGTAATAAATCTCGCGCAATGCACTTATTATCAGGAGCAATGGACAAAAATTATACGTTGGAAATGATATTGTTGTAAATATTCCCAATGCCGTTCCCGAGAACAATGACAATCACCATCACTAAGATAGCAATGAGAACTATTAGGAATGCATATTCTAGTAATCCTTGCCCTTCTTCGCTCCATACCGAGTTCATGAACATCACCTCCTTTGTGTTGAATTTTGGTATTCTGTTGTTGCATGGAGCAATCTTACCGCCTATGTATGAGTATAAATTGAGCCGTGGGTTATGTCAACTCTTTGGCTGTGTGGGGTGTGCTAAAAAGTTGTTGGTTAAACCTTAGCCCCCCTCTCAATCCCCCTAAATTCGACCTTTTTTTGTCGCATTTGGGGGAGGCAGGGTGGGGGCAGAACTTTCCAACAACCTTTGAGTGCTCCCGCTGTGTGGCATTAAAGAAAAACCTGCAAGAGTATACTCTTGCAGGTTAGAAGTGCCGCTAATTAAAGATGGTTGGTTCTAGGCATCAAAGCTAGCTAGGATGTCATTCCTATCATTGCCATTTCCATTCATAGCCTGACGAAAAGCTGCTTCAAAGGCAGTAGGAACGGGTTCTTCTTTTTCTGTTTGGAGCACTTCCTCTTTATAAACCTCTGTTGGAGGTTCTTCTAAGGCTTTCATGCTCAATTTGATTTGTTTTTTCTTGTGGCTGACCTTGAGTACTTTGACATCAACGGTATCGCCTTTCTTAACTAAATCGGTGGGTTTTTGCACGTATCCATGAGCCATTTCACTAATATGAACCAGACCCGGTCGTCCTGCGCCAATATCAACGAAAATACCGTATTTCTCAATTCGGGTTACTGTACCCTTAAACTCCATTTCTGGTTTGATCTCTTTCCATTCAACTGCAAGAGGTTCAATCATAGTGAGTTCAAGTTTGCCCGCTTCAGAATTGACTCTGTAAACCCAAGCTTCAATTTCTTGGCCTTCGCTAACAATATCGGCAACACGGGTAACAGGTTCTTTTGACAACTTTGAAATGTGAATAACTCCCATCACACCAATTCCAAGGTCAACAATTGCGCCGGCTAGTGAAGTTTTTAAAACTTTACCAGCAACCTTCATTTTAGGTTCTAGGTCATCAATTGTCTTGGGGGTTATAACTTTTTTATCCATAAAACACTCTCCAAATAACTCTTCTTTTTCCAAACAAGGCCTGATTATACCGTTCAAGGAAACAAATGTCAAAGAGCTATAGGGTTTATTTTAAGATTTATTCCTTATAATGTAAATTTTTAAGGATATTAATCAATTCTATAGGCCATTTTTCGGATTTTATGTCAAATTGGAACCACAGAGCCGTTTCTCCAACGCGAATATTTGCGGGGACTTCCCAGCTGTGGGGCAAAGGATGGCCGCGTGGATACCGGAGTACAATTTGTTCTCGTTCTGTTGTGATGGAATCCAGTCCAATTTTCTCCGCTAGAATTTTCATTTCTAGCTGTAAGAATAGATTAGCCGAGATCTTTGGCAAAGCCCCAAAGCGATCTTCAAATTCTTCTTCTAAGTCAGTTATTTCTTCCAGAGTGGCAAGTTCTGCCATTCTGCGGTACAGGCTCAAGCGCATTGTGCGGTCTGGAATATAAGTTTCGGGGATGCCAGTAGCTAGCGGTAACGCTATTTGAATTGAAGGGCGTTGGGCCTGGAAGCCAATTTTCGCGATTGCTGGGTCTATGTCTTGGGATGTTTCCCCTTTTAGGCGTTGAACCGCGCCCGCTAAAAGGCGTGTGTAGAGATGGAAGCCAACTGCCGCAATATGACCGGATTGCCGAACTCCTAAAATGTCGCCCGCGCCTCGGATTTCAAGATCACGCATGGCTATGGAATACCCAGCCCCCAGTTGTGTGTTTTCGGCAATTGTTTCTAGCCTGAGTGTCCCCTCCGGGGTGGGCGACTTCTGCCGATGTTTGAAGAAATAAGCATAGGCTTGCTGCGCGCCGCGCCCCACTCTCCCTCTAAGCTGGTAGAGTTGCGCCAGGCCGAACATATCTGCCCTGTCTACAATTAATGTGTTCGCGTTAGGAATATCCAAACCGGATTCAATGATTGAGGTAGAGAGAAGAACATCTATTTCGCCTAAAGTGAACTCTCTCATGCGCAGGGATAATATTTTTTCTGGCATCTGCCCGTGGGCGACCCCTATCCGCGCCTCTGGGACTAACCTGTGAATGTGCCTTTGCATGGCTAGAATTGTTTTTACCCTATTGTGGACGAAGAAGACTTGGCCGCCTCGCTCCAGCTCCCGCCAAATGGCCCGGCGAACTAAATCTGGGTCATATTCCCCAACGTGGGTAACCGCTGCCAGACGTTCCTCTGGAGGGGTGTCGAGACGGGATATATCTCGGACGCCGGTAAGAGCCATGTACATAGTGCGTGGAATGGGTGTAGCTGTTAGGGTTAGAATATCTACATTGGTGCGCATTTTTTTAATTTTCTCTTTGTGCGCGACCCCAAAGCGTTGTTCTTCGTCTACTATCAGCAACCCTAAATCGCGGAAGTATACATCGGCAGAGAGCAACCGGTGCGTTCCAATGACAACATCCACTTCGCCTTTCGCTAAGGCAGTCAAAGTTTTTTGCTGTTGTTGGGGGGTTCGAAAGCGAGAAAGCATTTGCACTTTAACCGGAAAAGCAGATACACGCTCTAAAAATGTGTTGTAGTGTTGCTGGGCCAAGACGGTTGTAGGAACCAATACGGCAACTTGTTTCCCAGCCATCACGGCTTTAAAAGCCGCTCGCACGGCTATTTCTGTTTTACCGTACCCAACGTCTCCACAAACCAAGCGATCCATAGGTTTGGATTGCTCCATATCTTGTTTGACTTCTGTTAAAACCCGAAGTTGGTCATCCGTTTCAATATAAGGGAAACTAGCTTCTAATTCTCGCTGCCAAACTGTGTCAGAACTAAAGGCGTAGCCGTTCACAACCTTCCGGCGAGCGTACAATTTCAGCAAATCGGTGGCTACTTTTTCTACTTCTTTCTTGACATTATCTTTGATATTTTTCCAATTAGATGAACCTAAGCGCGTCATGCGCGGAGCTTTGCTATTAGGCCCTACGTAACGGGTTAAGCGGTTTGCCTGATGAACAGGAACGTACAACCTATCCCCTTTAGCGTATTCCATATCTAAATATTCGCTCACCGCGCCATCAAGCGTTCGCTGCACCAGCCCGCGAAACTGCCCAATACCATGGTCTACGTGTACGACAAATTCCCCCGCCGTATAATCGCTATATCCCGTCTCGGGCGGCTCCACTTTTCGCCAGGGACGGCGCCGAGGCTGAACGCGCTCCCATCCAAAAATTTCCCCATCAGTAAAGAGACAAATATCCTCCCCCGCCTGGGCGTTCATCTTCCAACCATTTTCTAAATTGCCCTTGATAATTTTAGTCTTTTCTGTAGTTGAGATATGCTCTTCCCAAATTTCCGCTAGGCGAGATGCCTGACGAGAAACCACAATTACCTCTGCCGCTTTTTCTTTCTCCTCCTGAACGTGGGCGAGGAACGGTTTTAGCTGGCCGCCAAAACGTTGGTTAGGAACAAACATTCCCGCAAGCGTTTGCTCAGGCAAAGAAGAAACTGGTCCCAAAGCAATAGCCTGCCGTGTTTTCAAATCATCCTCAAATTGCTCCCAGAGCAAATACGGCAAAGGATAATCCGCGGCTAATGTGCCTTCGGCAATATATTTCTCTCTCAGTGAAGAAGCCTGGTCATCTATGGCTTGTACTGTTTCGCGGAGAATGTCTAGGTCGTCGATTAAAATAAGCGTGTTTCTGGGGAGGTAGGTGAGAAGCGTGGCCTGAGCGGAGTGCAGTACAGGGATGTGGAATTCTTGGTGATTCACGTCCGGGGCGTGGGTGCTATCCCCCAACGAATGGAGCAAATACTCGCGAGCAGGGGTAACTAGAAGACGCTCAAAAACCTCAATTGTCCGCTGAGTACTGGGATCAAAGCGGCGCAGCATTTCTACCTCGTCTCCAAAGAACTCAATGCGGGCGGGGAATCTATCCCCAGCGGGCCAAATATCTAATATGCCGCCCCTGCGGGCAAATTGCCCCGGTGAAACCACCACGGTAGCCGGTTGGTATCCGCTCTTCACCCATTCTTGAACAAGTTTTGTAAGGGAGATAGTTTGACCGCTTTTAAGAGTGCGCGTGGCTTTAACAAAGTCTCGCTTTGGAATGGTGCGAGTGATCGCGGAGCGGGCTGGCGCAATAAGAATGGGTAAACGCTCCGGTTTTGGCGCGCCTGGAATCATCTCGGCGGCTAATGAGGCTAGCACTTGTATCCTATCCCGGCGAGTACTTTCGCCCCAAGGCGCACGCTCGTAGAACAGGGGATCAGGCTCGGGGAAAAGTTTTACGTCTACGTCTGAAATCCACAAAGTTAACTCATCAATTAAGGCGAGGGCGTTATCTGTGCGGTTGGTGAGCAATAAAATAGGACGGTTTAGGGAGGTTTGTAAGGCTGCTAACACTGGCAAACGGGCAGAACGGAGCAATCCGATTAGCGCGGGATTTTTTCCGGCTTCTATTGCCGCTAGGAGTTCTTGGTATGCGGGTTGGGCATGAATTTTTTCTTGGATGAATGTTAGCATAGAATGTGGATAGTGAAAAATATCCGCTGTCTTAATTGTGCTGTGTCATGGCTTGCTCAATGCCTTCGGTTATAAAGGTAAGGATGGCTTGCACGGCGTCATTTAACACAAAGTTTAATGTTTCAACTTCGGCGTCTGAAAAGTTTTGTAAAACGTAATCTGCAACTTGCATTCGCCCTGGGGGACGTCCGATACCAACTCGCAGGCGGGGGAAGTTTTGCGTGTTTAATTGCTCTATAGTGGATTTCATTCCCTTTTGCCCAGCGGAGCCTCCCTGGGGGCGGAGACGAATTGTGTCGAAAGGGAGGTCTACATCGTCATATACTACCAGCACTTTTTCAAGAGGAATTTTATAGAAGTGCGCCAGAGATTTTATTGCCTGTCCAGAGTTGTTCATGTAGGTTTGGGGTTTGGCTAAAATTAGTCGTTGAGCTTGGTAGTTGGCCTTGGTAACAAGAGCATTCATTTGCATTTTGGTGAAGTTTTTTCCCAAGTATTCCGCGAGAGCATCTAAGACCATAAAGCCTATGTTGTGGCGGTTACGGCGGTATTTTCGGCCGGGATTTCCCAGCCCTGCGATTAAAATAGGGGAGGTGTTTTCTTTCATATTTGTAGTTGGTGTCTAAAAGGTTTGGCTTATATATGACTCCACTGCAGAAAGGTCAATTTCACCACAAAGGCACTAAGTTCACAAAGAATTCTCTCGAAGGACACAAAGGAGAAATTCGCTTTCTTTGAAACCTTATAGTTTTTTCAGTGGACTCATATATAAATATTGTGTAAAGCGACATGAATGTCGTACCGTGAAGGCGTAACGCGATATTTATATCGCCTTTCCCCGCACACTTTCAATAGATGAACCAAAGGTTCTTGTTATTGGAATGTTTTTTTCAGGCCGAAATAAATTCCTAATAGAGCGAATAAACTCCCTGTGAAGGCTAGTCCCACCCCGAGCGCATTGAAAATATCTCCCTTTTCTACGGTGGCAGGGTTAGCTGGCAAGAGAGTAGGCGTGGGGGAAGGGGTATCTTTTGGTGAAGCGGTTTGCCCCGCTGTGGCAGGGGTTTGGGTAGGTTTGGGGGTTTTTGTTTCAATTGGGGTATAGTTCCGTACCCGCACGTTTGAAATAAACTTAGTTAGAACTTCTCCATTGGCATACGTGGCTTTTAGCCGTAAATTGTAAGTGCCATCGGTGATGGCGGTTGTATCCCATTCTATTTGGAATTCAGTAGCCGTTGAATCAATTTCGGCGATAAAGAACCATGTTCCGGTTTCATCACTGGGGTAGGCAAAAGAGAGTTCCGCTGTTTGCATTCCGCCGCCCCTAGCCGCTCCTGTGATAGCTACCACGCCTTGCAGCACAGCACCATCCTGAGGAGTGTTCAACTCAACCCAAGAGGAAGGGGTGGGTGTGGCGGCGTTCGCGGGTTGCATTTCGCTAAACGCCACTCCTCCCAGAAAGGCAATCATGAAAAGGAATGTAAAACGGCGCATGACAATTTCATAGTTTAGCATGGGGAACTAACAAGGTCAACGGAGTTTGAGAGACTGAGCAGCAAGGCAATAGCGCTTGAAAACAATAGCACAGTGTCGTGGCGAGGAAGCTGGGCGCTGTATTTGCGCCTAGAAGATGCGGCAACCTTAGGGATGGCTGAAAAAATCGTAAATTTTGGAATGGTTCAAAGCAGGCGAAAACTAATTGACACTTTTGCGATAGTGGTAAAAAAGTAAGTGACACATCAGTAGAGGTCGCCCATAAATAACTTCTGCCCGGTAACCATGCTCCTCGGATGGCGAAAAGTACGAAGTTAATTGTGAACCATCTTAGAAAATTTATGGTAAACTTTGTGTAGTATTACCTGTTAAGAATATATGGAGAAAATTATGGCAATAACAAGAGCTGAAAAAATGGTCAACCGTCTACGAGAAATGCAAACCGCTTCTCCAGAGATAGAAGCTTCGGCAGTGGTTTCTGTAGATGGTTTAACAATCGCTTCTGCTTTACCCGCTAATTCCGAAGAAGACCGCGTTTCAGCCATGTCTGCTGCTATGCTCAGCTTGGGAGACAGAATTGCGGCAGAACTCAGCCGAGGCAAATTGGATCAGGTCTACGTGCGCGGAGATGATGGCTATGTGTTACTCTCTTCTGTTGGAGAAGAAGCCGTACTCACCGCCCTTGCCAGAAAGGGAGCGAAATTAGGACTGATATTTTTGGAAATGCGCCGAGCAACAGAGGATCTAATCCAATTGCTAGATTGAAACGAGGAAATTTACGGCAATAATTGAGAGTAAAGGAGAGAATTAGTCTAAGCTATTCTCTCCTTTACTCTTATATCGCAAAGAGCCAATCTAACCAAAAACATTTTGTTTTCTTGGTTCGTCTCTAGATGAGAACAAGGCATCCGAAACGGATTTTTCAGAACGGCTTTAATACAATGTGTTACAATGCTTAGCGTTTTGCGAGAAGTAACTATGCTGAAATTAGAAACAAATAGAGGATGCAGATGAAAACAAAGTACATCTTTCTAACAGGCGGAGTACTCAGCTCGGTCGGAAAAGGCGTGATGGCAGCCGCCCTTGGACGACTGCTAAAAGAACGAGGATACAAAGTAGCTATCCAAAAACTTGATCCCTACATCAATGTAGACCCGGGAACCATGAGCCCCTACCAGCACGGAGAAGTTTACGTACTAGACGATGGCGCCGAAACAGATCTCGACCTAGGGCACTACGAACGCTTCATTGACACCAGCCTAAACCAAGTTTGCAATGTGACCACCGGCCAAGTATACGAAGAAGTCATCACCAAAGAGCGGCGAGGAGACTACCTGGGCGGCACAATCCAAGTCATTCCCCATATCACTAACGAAATCAAACGCAGAATAGGCCTGGTTTCCAAAACCACCGGCGCAGAAATTGTCTTAGTAGAAGTAGGCGGCACGGTCGGCGATATTGAATCCCTGCCATTTTTAGAAGCCCTGCGCCAAATGCACAACGACGCGGGCCATGAAAACTGTTTCTACATCCACGTAACCTGGCTGCCGCACATCGGGGCCACGGGAGAGCTAAAAACCAAGCCCACGCAACACTCCGTGCGAGAACTGCGCTCCATTGGCATTTCGCCAAATATGATAGTTGCCCGTTCAGATTACCCGGTCGCCGAAGAATTGCGAGACAAAATTGCCCTTTTCTGCGATGTAGAAAAAAGAGCCGTGATTCCCCTGGTCACCGCCGATACCGTCTATGAAATTCCAGTAACGCTAGAAGAAATCTCGGTAGGTGAATTGGTGATGGAATATCTAGGCCTCCAAGGCCGCCAAAAACCTAATTGGCAGCCCTGGAAAGAAATGCTTACCAAAATGAGGCAAGACAAAACAGAAGTAAAGATTGCCTTAGTAGGAAAATACGTGGAACTCCACGACGCCTACATGAGCGTGCGAGAAGCTCTTCAACACGCGGGGATTGAAGTTGGCGTAGACGTCACAATTAAGTGGGTTCACTCCTCAGACCTGGAAAAAACTGACACTTTGGACGTACTCGAAACAGTAGACGGGATTCTCGTCCCCGGCGGTTTCGGAGAACGCGGCACAGAAGGCAAAATTGCGGCTATACAATACGCACGCGAAAACAGAATCCCCTATTTGGGCTTATGCCTTGGCATGCAACTCATGGTTGTAGAATTCGCTCGGAAAATTTTACAAGACGACCGCGTCAATTCTACCGAATTCAACCGCCAAACGGCTCACCCAGTAATAGACCTCATGCCAGACCAACGCGACATCACAGACATGGGCGGCACCATGCGCTTGGGACTATACCCCTGCAAACTTCAACCCGGAACCATAGCCGCTAAAGCCTACGGTACAGACTTCGTTCAAGAGCGGCACCGCCATCGTTTTGAACTTAACAACGCCTATCGGGATACGCTAGAAGAAGCAGGTATGCGGTTTTCTGGCCTTTCTCCCGATAATAGATTGGTAGAAATCGCCGAATTCAGCGACCATCCCTTTATGTTGGGCACGCAATTCCATCCAGAATTTCTCTCACGTCCTTATCGTGCCCATCCCCTTTTTGTGGCCTTTATTGAAGCAGTTCAAAATTACGCGGAGAAAAAATAACAAAGGCTCATCTGTTGAATGTGTGCAACAAAAGGCGATATAAATATCGCGTTACGGTTTCGTAGGACGACATTCATGTCGTTTTGCACATTTTTCACACATGAGCCAATAACAAATAACGAGTGATGAGTAAGTTCACGTTTACACACACATTTTTATAATAGGAGAAAAACCATGAATACAAAAATTAAAAATATTGTTGGTCGTCAAATTCTAGATTCCCGAGGAAACCCCACCGTTGAGGTGGATGTTATTTTAGAAGATGGCAGCCTAGGGCGGGCAATTGTGCCCTCTGGCGCATCTACCGGAATCCATGAAGCCCTGGAACTCCGTGACGGAGACAAAGACTGCTATGGCGGAAAAAGTGTCACCAAGGCTGTTAAAAACGTCAACACCAAAATTGCCAAGGAATTAGCCGGACTAGATGCTGTTGAGCAACGCGCCATTGACGCGGCTTTATTAGAGCTAGATGGCACAAAAAACAAGTCTAAATTAGGCGCGAACGCCATTTTGGGTACCAGCCTTGCTACCGCAAAAGCAGCTGCTTCCGCAGTGGGGCTTCCCCTTTATCAATACATTGGCGGCATTTACGCACACGTTCTCCCCGCTCCCATGATGAACATCCTCAACGGTGGTGCCCACACCGGTTGGCAGTCCACAGACGCCCAGGAGTTCATGATTATGCCTTTGGGGGCACCCACTTTTGCAGAGGCCTTGCGCTGGGGCGCGGAAATCTACCACACCCTTAAAAGTGTACTCAAAGCTAAGGGCTACGCCACTTTGGTCGGTGATGAGGGCGGTTATGCTCCTGCGCTAAAAGCCAATGCCGAAGCTGTGGAAGTTATCATAGAAGCCATCGAAAAGGCTGGCTACAAACCGGGTGAAGATGTTTGCATTGCTCTTGACCCCGCCGCTTCTGAGTTTTACGAAGAAGAAACCGGTTTATACAACTTGCGCACGGAAGGCAAAAAACTGACCAGTGCCGAGATGGTTGCCTTTTGGGCTGACTGGGTTGCGAAATATCCTATTGTCTCCATCGAAGATGGCTTGGCCCAAGACGATTGGGAAGGCTTCCAGATGATGACCGCGCAAATGGGCGATCACCTCCAAGTGATGGGAGACGATTTGCTGGTTACCAATCCCGAACGTGTCCGCCGTGGAATTGAGCTGAACGCTTGTAATTCCCTCCTCGTAAAGGTTAACCAGATTGGCAGCTTAACCGAGACTATCGAGGCGGTGCAAACCTGCACGCGCGCTGGCTGGACAGCTGTGACCTCTCACCGCTCTGGCGAAACAGAAGACTCCACCATTGCCGACTTGGCGGTAGCCCTGAACACTGGTCAAATCAAGACCGGCGCTCCAGCCCGCTCTGACCGCGTTGCGAAATACAATCAACTCATTCGCATTGAAGAGGCTTTGGGAAGCATGGGTCATTATGCTGGCTGGGAAGCGTTCGAGAAGTTTAAGTAATGCGTGAGGAATAAAATGAAATTCCAGATTTAGAAGACGTTACGTTGATGTCTTGTTAAATTCAAAAGGCCTTCAGGGATGAGTTCCTGAAGGCCTTTTTTTGATAGCGAAAATTTTTCAATCTTTTATTCCCTCTCTTCCTCGTTCTCCTCCAACTCCAATGCCTGAACAGCTTCATCAACTGTGAGACCCTCACGGTGTTTGCCTTTTTCTGGGATACCGCAATAGGGGCACAAGTTCCAAGGCAATTTCATGAGTTTGCCGCAATGAGAGCAGACTTTCTTTAGCTTGGTATGGCAGTTCGGACAAACCAGCCATTTTTCGTCTACTTGACGTCCGCATCCTGGGCAAACGGGACGTTCCTCAATGGATTGCAGCAAGGCCTCTTCTTCCAACATATATTGGTATTCCTCTTCCAAGGTTTGGGAAGGGCGTAAGATGAGGTAGACGACTACTCCCGGCAAGAAGAGGACGCCCACAACCAGAACCGCCAAAATTCGCGCCAAGGGGTCTTTGGCTCGGGATCGGATGTCGCGGTAAGTCCAGACAATTAGGCTTAACCATAGCGCGGCCACAAAGGCACCGCCCCAAGCGGCCAAGACGAGCATAAAATTACTTAGTGAGGTAGGATCAAAGTTCATAGGTATACTCCATGGAGGGGATTATAGCATTATTTTTGGGAAAATGGAAAAACAAAATAAGTGTAATAAATTTGAGTATGCGTATTGCGTAGAGTAAATATAATCCCCAGAGCAAACGCATTTGAACACCCAAAGCAATTTTGAATCAATTCAAAAGCTGCCCAAAGAAGTCAACTTGCCAACGGCACGCAAAGCGAAGTCAACTTAGCCTGCTTGAGCAGGTTTTTTGTAGCAGACATGGAATTGATTCCATGTCTATATGCGAGTTGCGTATAGTAAACATAATCTCAATTCTCACTTGCGTTTTCTGAGGCAATCCGGTATAAACAGTAGAGTTGTTCTTGGCAAAGTTTAGCATAGGTAACAATGGAGAATAGCATGGAAAAACAACAAGCAACAAGCTATCGTATTGCTGATTTATCCCCCGCCGAACGCCCACGGGAGCGGTTATCCCGATTGGGAGCTAAGGCTCTTAGCGCGGCAGAGTTATTGGCGATTTTGCTCCGTGTAGGGGTTAAGGGCGAAAACGCTATTCAGATGGGTCAACGTTTGTTGCAAAATTTTCAGGGATTGGCGGGATTGCATCAAGCCTCTTACGAGGAATTACAGGCTCAGCATGGTATTGGGGACGCTAAGGCTTGTCAGATCAAGGCCGCCATTGAGCTTGGTCACCGCCTTGCGGCTCAGTCACCGGATGATGCTCCAACGACCATTCACAGCCCAGAAGACGCGGCAGACCTTGTAAAATACGAGATGAGCGCCCTAGAACAAGAGCAACTTCGCGTTATTCTTCTTAATACACGGAATCGCGTTTTGCAAATCAAAACCGTGTACCAAGGGTCTCTAAACTCGTCTCAGATACGGGTAGGGGAGCTTTTTAAATCTGCCATTCGGCGTAACGCGGCGGCTATTATTGTGGTTCACAACCATCCCAGCGGAGACCCCACGCCCAGTCCAGATGACATAGCCATTACCAAAGCCATTCGAGAAGCGGGGAAATTGCTTGATATTGATGTGCTCGATCACCTGATTATTGGCAGGGGACGGTACGTGTCGTTAAAAAAGCAGGGGCTAGGATTTGGTGTACTAGAACGTTAAACTTTACCCTGTGCGGCGAACTTTAAACCCCATAAACTCGCCGGTAGCTTCTTCCCATCTTGTATCTACGCTTCGCACGAACGAAGAGCTAGGGCCACGGTGGAGGGCTTTTAATAGCTGCTCTAAACGTGAACGCTCACCCTCGGCGATCACTTCAACGTCTCCGTTATAGCGATTCCGCGCCCATCCAGAAAGACCCAAAATGCCAGCATTACGCATCACAAAATAGCGAAAACCTACCCCTTGTACACGACCTTCCACGGTGGCGTGTAATCGTTCTAGGTTATTTTCTGTCGCGTCATTCATTTTTTTCTCACTGAATATATCATTGCGAATCCCCGCGTTTTATTGTTTTTCAGGAGCGGGTTTATTGTGTCTATGCCAATTGCGTAGAATTATGAAACCGGTCATGGGCGCGAAGACAGCTGCAAAAATTGTTAACCAAGGCAAAAAAGCAGTGCCTGCTTCTACAATTTTCCCGCTTGTTTCGACAACTTTATTTTGATCGAAAGTCGCTTTTAGCCAATCTTTTTCAAGTTGCGGGAGTTCTCTCCCCAAGGCAATTTCCACCCCGCGGGCGCATCCCACGCCGGTCTCGTAAGCCAGTATTAGATTTCTGATGCCTTCCTCTCCGTAATATTCTTTGATGTAACCGGTAAGAGAGTTTGCTTCTGCGTATGCCAAAAAGGATGTGGCGGCATCGCTGGGGAACGAGCGGCACAATTGCTCAATGGGAATGACCCTGTTTTCCCGATAGGCTTTCTCTAAATACAAAGGATAATCTGAATTAGGGTATAGCTCCATTTGCGAGGCTATGCCCTCGTTCAACCAACGGGGGAGAGATTGATACCCTTCGCCCATCATTCGATAGAGCAAAATATGGGCTAGTTCGTGGGGCACTTGGCGCCGGATTTCCAGCGAACGCGCCGTCCCCGTGGGGAGAGAAACGGCAATCGCGCCTAATTCTGGGTCTGCGTGCCCCGCCACCCACGTTTGCCCAGACATTAACAAAGTAGACTGCAATTCTGACGCGCTGGCGTAGGCGTAAATATTTATGGGATTGCCGGTATCTGCTTTCGATAATAGAGTTTCAATATTTGCCTTGCCATTGCGTGCCGTATCTAATATCTCCTGCGCGAAAGCCATTTCCCCTTCGTACCAGTGAATGCGAAAAGCATCGTCTTCTAAGACTTGCCAAGTATAGCGATTATCTTCATAACGGAACGAAAAATTTGGGCTGGTATAAACTTCTCCATTTTCTAGGGCAACTCGGTAATGATACGTAATTGTAGAAAAAGCCCGCAGCGGGCGGCTAGGTAAAATGTATACGTAAGTAATTTGGTCTGGAGGAGTAAATTTGGCATCTCCAACAAAAGAGGGCAGGCCAGGGGATTCAACTATTAGCCTAATATTTTGGATGGAGATACCGGGCGTGATTGTGGCTTGAAAGGTGATTTGCCCCCCAAAGGTGTAATTGGGAGGTTGGGCGCTTATCTCAACCCCCGACTCTGCTCGGGCGGGGTGGCCGTGCCCAAGCCATAACGCGGCTAACAGGAAAATTACGAGTATCTTTTTTTTCATACTAAAGGCTCAAATAGAACAATAAAGGAGTTAAAATAAGGGGGCTGAGCAAAGTGGTGGTGAAAACAACCATAGTGACAAAATTGGGGTTAATGTCGTATTCGGTGGCGAAAACAATAGTAGTGATAGCGCTGGGCATAGCGGCTTCTATTATGCCTGCCTGCCGTGCCGCGCCTTCTAGCCCGAAGGCTGCACTTGCTGCTAGGCCTAGTAACAACCCTCCCCCCAGGCGTGCCAGGTTAGCGAATAAGAGAGGGCCTATTTGCAAATCCCCGTTCATCTGATAGAGCTGCATCCCCAATAGGACCAACATCCCAGGGATGGCCGCGCTGGATAGGGAGGATACCGCTTTCTCCACGGGTTCTGGCAATTGCCATCCGAAAGCCATGAAGACAAAGGCCAATAACACGGCGTAGATGATGGGATTTTTTAGCAGTTTTCGGAAAGCTTCTCCCAAACTAAATGATCCCAGAGAAGCGATCATTATTCCCACCGTATAGGTGAATATGGTCATAATGGCGCAAAAGAGGGTCGCGAAGGCGAGCGTCTCTTCTCCGAAAGCGAATTTGCTTAAGGGTAAGCCCAGCGCGCCAGAATTCATTATTGTGGCGGCGAGAGTTACCGCGGCCAGCATCTTGCGTTCTTTGATGAATATTCTTCCTACAAACCAGGTGAGTGTGCTAATTCCAAAGACAATCACAGTGGTATAGCCAAACATCTGTAAAACAGCTTTATTGTTTAGCTGTGTATTAGCAAGCAAACCAAAAAACAGACAAGGGCTAAAGATGTAAAAAACTAACTTAGAAAGCGCTTCGGGTTTTACGTGTAACCATCTAGCGGCTATATACCCTGTACTGGCTATTAGGAAGATGGGCAAAAGGTTATTGGTGAATAAAGTTAGTAATTTTCCCATGGGATGTTATGACCTGATGCTTGCGAGATGTTTATTGGGGCTGTTAGTCATAATCATCTGTGAAGCCGCTCTCTTCTACGCTAAAGAGGGAGCCGAATGTGTCGTTACGCGAGCTTTCTTTTGTAAGGGGTAACCTTTGAATAGCCTCTTCAATTAGAGCGAATTCTTCGTCTGTGAGAGGTTCGTCTAATAATTTGCTTAACGCTTCTTCTACTCCTTCTCCGCCAATTTGCGATAAAGCCCAAATAGCCGCCTCTCGAACCTGAGGAACGTCATCCAGCATACGCAATATATCTGAGACAGTGTCTTCTAGGCCAAGTTCTCCCGCGGCGCGAATTGCCTCGGCTCGCACTTTGGGGTTTTGGTGATGGATATTGGAGATTATTTTTTCATCCCAGCAATTATCAAGAGAGCGTCCCATGGCAAATAACGCGCTAGCCACCCATTCTTCGTCTTCGCTCTGATAAGCCTTGGTGATGTGTTCAGCAACTTCGGGTAAAGGTGAATACCCCAAAGCTTCTAAGGCACAGCGGCGCACTCGTTGTTTTTCACCGCTTTCTATTATTGCCAGCAACTTTTGCTCTATTTTTCTTTGGGTTTTCTTATCTAGTTTATCCAACTCTCCCCGGTAAATATACTTGCCTAAGATAGAGGCGGTTACCGCCCGAACATCAATGCTTTTGTCTTCGGTCAATAATTCTAGGAATTGGGGGACTAAGTAATTGGTGTCAAAGGCCTCTATGGCCCGCAAGGCGTAAAAACGCACCAGGGCGTCTTTATCGTGGAGCGCAAAGCAGAAAATAGCTTCAAAGGAGAGCAAATTATTCGTTTCTGTGAGATGCTCTAGGTCTTCTAACAAAGTTTGGCGGCGGTGGATAGAAACTTGCCCCCATATTTTTTGGAGGGCATCTAACTCGTCTGGAGGCAGATCTGACAAGCGGTATAGATAATGAGGCAACAAAACATGCTCATCATCCTGAAGTGCTTCCAGTAATTCTTGGAATGGGATATGCGCCAGTTCTTGTTCTATGTTATCTTTCATCATGGCAGGGATACGGGGTTAATAAAGTCTAATATATTGATATAAAACAGGAGGGCAATGAGGATGACGAAACTTACAGAATTAGTGATGTTCTGAACGCGTTGCGAGATGCGGCGTTTGAAAATTAGTTCTGGGAGGGCGAAGAGTATTCTCCCGCCATCTAAGGCCGGAATTGGGAGCAGGTTCAAGATTCCCAAAGAGACAGTGACAGAAACCACAAACGCGAGGATATTAACAGATACAGACGCTTCTGGAATAAGCTCTTGAGATGTAGCTACTTGGTAAATTTCGTGCATCCCCTTAAAGCCTACGGGACGGCTTGCGCCCTGAGTGCCTCGCAGCAACTGCGCGGGGATGGTTAGGACAGCAACGCAATGATGGTAAGTTGCCACCGCTCCCATTGGCAATGCTTGGAACCAACCAATCTTACGCATGGGATTAGACATGATGATCCCAATTGCGCCTTCTCCTTCGGGTGGGTTTTGGCGTGGAACCAGAGAAACCTCCCCTTCTTCGCCGTCTCGTTGGTAAACTATAGAAATAGTCTGCTCTAAATTAGCGTATACCTCATCCCGAAGCGCTTCATCACTATCAATAGTGACATCGTTTATATATTCAACTATATCTCCGGCTTGCAAGCCTGCTGCTTCGGCTGGGGAATTGCTGTCAACGGCTAATATTTCTACCGTGTTCCAGTCGGGGACGCCGGTTTGGCTGAAGATGATAGAGTAAACAATAACAGCAATCAACAGATTCATGAACGGGCCGGCTAAAAAGACAGCTATCCGCACCATCGGTTTGGCAGCGGCAAGTCCGCCCGGAACATCAGGATCACCTTCACCTTTGGGGCGCACAAACCCGCCAAAAGGAAGCCAATTGAGAGTATATTCCGTGCCCCCCATTTTAAAAAGCGTCAACATCTTGGGCGGAAAACCAATTCCAAACTCTTCTACCTCTACTCCAAAGATCCGCGCGGCTATAAAATGCCCAATCTCATGAAGAAGTATCAGCCCGGCTAAAACTCCTATAAATTGAAGTGTAATGATCATATTTTCCTTTTTATATAAATCTTATGTGTTTGGGAAATTAGTGATTAGCAGGTTGTCAAGTGTAATGTGATGTGTTCGTAGTAGGGCACGCGAGTGCCCGTCTTAGATGCTGGACGAACTCTCATTTGCTACTACAAGTTATCAATTTCATGCTTGACAAGCCACTAGGATGGTAAATTCCCTAACTTGTCCATTCTCCATTCACTAATAAATTATACCGCATGAACCTATTCTTGTAGAATCTGAGCCGCGCCTCCAGGCGCAGCCACCAGAACATCTTCCACGCCAGAAAGCTGGCGCAAACGGCCTTCTATTTCTTGAGCATAGCGCTGAGGGGTGAGAACATGAACATTTGGGCCAGCATCAATAGTGTAGCAAACCGGCGTCCCCTCTTCGCGCCAACGCCTAACCGCGTGCATAACGTTTAGCGTGGGAGCTTGCCAATATAACAAAGGCGGGGTAGAAGTCATCATCACCGCGTGCATAAGGTTAGAATCCAACTCCACTACTTCGGCAAAAGCGGCGAAATCTCGGTTGAGGATTGCCGACCTGCATTGCTCTACACGTTGGGGGGCGGCAGAGACGCGGACTTGCTGCAAAGGGCTGGTGGACGCTAAGGCATGTCCCTCGGTAGAGCCAGTGGTTTTGTGCGCCTTACAGGTGATGGCAACACAATCCGCCAGGTGCCAATAATCGGGCGGAGCAATAGAAAGGGCATAGGAATCGCTGTCCCCCGTGCCTTGCTGCCATTCTACAAACCCCGCCGGAATAGAGCGGCACGCCGACCCAGAACCTGTTCGCGCCAGACGAGAAAGCTCCCGTTCATTGAGCGTTAACCCCGCCGCGGCGCTGGCCGCCAAACTGAGCGCGGCGAACGCCGAAGCGGAAGAAGCTATCCCCGCGCCCATGGGAAAGTTGTTCTCGCTGTGGACGGCGGCGAAATGGGGCACTCCGCTAAGGGCACGCACCCGCGCTAGAAAATCGCTCACCCGCTCTAATCCAGAGCCTGCCTGGGGGATCTGGTTTAACGTCAGCGTGTCCGCTTTTAGGTTGGGGTTAAATGTCACCCGCGTGCGGGTATCCAAATTGGCTAAATTCATAGAGATAGAATTGTTGCTGGGCAGGCGTAAAGTTTCATCCCTGTTTCCCCAATATTTGATGAAAGCGATGTTGGCATGGGCAATAGCTGTTGCTGTGAGCATAGTTTTCCTTTTAGCGTTGTTTTGATGAATGGTTTCTAACAAGGCAATTTTACCGCGTTAGGTCATTGCCAACCACCCCAGGGCAAACGCATTTAGCCAGAAAGCACCTTAAAAAGGTAGTTCATATCCCATCCGGCCAACATACGTTTAGCCTTTATACCGCACTGAGCAGTAGTTTCTTTCTTGAGCAAATTCAAGC
>QMOK01000009.1 GCA_003648195.1 Chloroflexota bacterium
TCGTAAACATAGGAGATTCTTCGAGAAAAACGCTCTCAGAATGACACGTCATTGAACATTTGCGGGAAGGGAGTGAATAATTACTTTGAAGTAGACATGGAATTGATTCCAAGTCTATATGCGTTTGCCCTGCAAGCCCTCGCACCCGCCCAACAGGATAGGGGCAAGCCCTATCCCTACCCCCTGACTCTCGACAATATGGTAAACTATTCCACATGCATTTAAAAACACTCGAAATCTTAGAATACCGCAAAATACTCACCCGTTTAGCCGATTACTGCGATTTTAACGCCTCGCGCGATAGAGCACTTGACCTTCTGCCCACCACAGACATAGAAGAAGCTCAAAGCTTGCAAGCCAAGACCGCCGAGGCCTTTGAACTTTTTACTAGCCACCCCCAACTTTCCATTGGCGGGGCGCGGGATTTAACCCCCATCACCGAAGACGCGGTGCGGGGACTTACCCTCACGCCTGACGCCCTCTTAGACGTAAAATACACCTTAACATCCGCCCGCAACCTTAAGCGATTTTTCTGGCGGCTGGAAGGCAGTTATCCCCAGTTAAAAACCCTGGCCAGCAATTTGCCCCCCTCACTGGGATTGATAGACAGCATCACCAAAGTCATCTCCGATAAAGGCAAAATCCTAGACAACGCCTCAGAACGCCTGGGAAACATCCGGCGCGACCTAAAAATACAGCAGCAACGCCTGCGAACGCGCATGGAGAGCATGGTCAACAATTCCCAAATCTCACAACACCTCCAAGATGGCATATTCACCCAGCGCGGAGGCCGTTACGTCCTCCCACTCAAAGCGGGAGCCAAGGGAAAAATACGCGGCATCATCCACGACCAATCGGCCTCTGGCGCGACCCTATACATAGAACCAGAGCGCATGGTAGAACACAACAACCGCTACCGGCAATTACAACTAGACGAGCGAGACGAAGAGCAACGCATTTTAGCGGAACTCACCCACCAAGTGGCAGAACACGCCGAAACCCTGCTGGGGATGATCGAAATTTTGGCGGATATAGACCTAACCTTTGCCCGTGCCAAATACGCAGAAGCCATAAATGGCATAGCCCCGGCGATTCACCCGTTCCCAGTCTCGGCGGAGGGCAAACACCCAGGCGTAGTGCTCCGCTTCTACGGGGCACGTCACCCGCTTTTGAACCCCGATGAAGTTGTCCCCATTGACGTACAGCTTGACCCCCAAACGTATGCCCTCATTATCACCGGCCCCAACACCGGAGGAAAAACCGTCACCCTGAAAACGGTGGGGTTGCTAGCCCTCATGGCCCAAACGGGATTGCACATCCCCGCCTCACCAGGCACTGAATTAAGCCTCTTCCACGAAATATACGCCGATATTGGAGACGAGCAATCCATTGAACAATCCCTATCCACTTTCTCGGGACACATTACCAACATCATTCACATTCTCGAAAACGCCGACCAGCACTCATTGGTGCTGATGGATGAATTAGGAGCAGGAACCGACCCGCAAGAAGGCGCGGCTTTAGCTCGCGCGGTGATGACCTATCTCTTAGAAAAAGGGATTACCACCCTGGTCACTACCCACCATCCAGAAATGAAGGCATATGCCCACTTCACCCCAGGCGTGGTTAATGCTTCTATGGAATTTGACTTGGAAACATTGCAGCCCACCTATTACCTAACCGTGGGTTTACCGGGACGTTCAAACGCCCTCGCCATTGCCGAGCGTTTAGGGCTTCCCCAAGCGATCATTGAGAAGGCACGGGAAGAGTTGAATCCCGCCGACTTAAAAGCGGATGATTTATTGAACGAAATTTATCGTCAGCGCAATTTAGCGCGTGAGGCGCGTCAGGCAGCCGATAACGCCCGCGTGGAGGCCAAAGAGATGCGCGCTGAATTGGCAGAGCGTTTGACAAGCATTGAAGATGAACGCCTGAAGATAGTCAAGAACGTCAGACGGGAGGCTCTCGCAGAGGTTGAGGTTCTTCGCGAGGAGTTACGCCAAATGCGTCAGAAGACGGAAGACGCGCAGCAAGTGATTGAAGATGAGGCTCTCGCGAAGTTTGAAGAGAAAATCGCTCGGGTTGAGGCAAATGTTTCGGAACCGGTAGAACGCCAGGTTCCAGAGATTCCACGCCCCAGGTACACAGGCCCAGTCGTTGAGGGCGGCAAGGTACGTATCCACTCCCTAGGCCAAAAAGGGATTGTAAAATCCATCAATGGCGATGAAGTTGAAGTTCAGGTTGGCGTACTAAGGCTGCGAACCAAAATGGCAGAGCTGGAGCCTATTGAGGGGAATCAACCCACTCCGAAGAAAGAAAAAACGCAAGAGATTAGCCTCAAAACGCCCTCTGTTTCCTCTCCCGGCACAGAATTGGATTTGCGCGGGCAAAGGGTAGACGAGGCTTTGCAAAATTTGGAATATTATTTGGATAGAGCTTTTATGGCGCGGCTGCCATGGGTAAGAATTGTTCACGGAAAAGGCACGGGGAGGCTCTGCACAGCGGTTCGGGAGGCTTTGCAAAATTATTCGTATATTAAAGAATTTGAGAGTGGAAAACAAATAGAAGGCGGGGACGGGGTGACAGTAGCAAGTTTTAAGGAATAATGCGGGGAACAAAACATCTAAACTTTGCGTCTACAGAGCAGTATTGGCATATTTAAAAATGAAAAGGAGCAATTTATGAAAAGCCGAATATTTTTTACTAGACTAGTCTTAGGTGTTTTAGTTCTTGTGGTCGTTCTTCCCGCGCTAGGATGTTCATCTACATCTTCAGTGAATGAAACTGAAGCCCCACAACCAATTGAGGAAGAGGAGCAGGCTGCAGAAGTGGAACATATCTCTTTTGAAAGTGAAGTTCAGTCAGAGAAAGGGCGGCTTGATGCCTCGGATGTGGCGATTGAGGACGTGGATAAGTTGGTGGAGGGGAATACGGCTTTCGCGCTAGACCTTTACCAAGCCGTGAGACATCAGGGCGGCAATTTATTTTACTCGCCTTATAGCATTTCTCTTGCCTTGGCAATGACTTACGCCGGAGCGAAAGGCGAGACCGCTGAACAAATGGCAAACACGCTTCATTACCTATTGCCGCAAGAAAAACTTCATCCCGCATTCAATGCTTTAGACCAAAGCTTGGCAAATTTAGGCGCGGACATCCCCGCCGACTTTGGGGATGCTTTCCAGCTTAGTATTGCTAACGCTATTTGGGGGCAGAGAGATTATGCTTTCTTACCCGAATTTTTGGACACGTTGGCGGTAAACTACGGCGCGGGAATGCGGATAGTGGATTTTATGGCTGATCCTGATGGATCACGAGAGATAATCAATCAATGGGTTAGCGATCAGACAGAGAAGAAAATTCAAGATATTCTTCCCGCTGGCAGCATAACACCAGCTACGCGCCTAGTTTTAGGTAATGCCATTTACTTTAATGCTTCATGGGCTGAAACATTTTCGGAGGATTTGACCGAAGATGGGACGTTTTATACATTTTCAGGAGAAGAGGTCACGGTTCCTTTGATGCAATATAACGCTTCAAAGCAGTTGTCTTATATTAAGGGAAACAATTATCAGGCTGTGGAACTTCCTTATCTGGGGAACCAGGTTTCTATGCTCGTGATTGTCCCTAACGCCGGAAAGTTCGCGGAGTTTGAAGAAGAATTTTCTACAGAGCAATTGGAAGTCATTCGCAATGGACTGCAATTTCAGTCTGTCTCACTCACTTTTCCAAAGTTTGAATTTGAGGCACCGCTTAATTTGACGCAAACGCTTGCAGAGATGGGGATGCCATTACCGGTTTCGCCAGGAGCCGATTTTTCGGGAATGACCGGCAACTTGGATTTGTACATCTCGGATATTTTTCATAAAGCCTACGTTAGCGTAGACGAAATGGGCACCGAAGCTGCTGCCGCTACTCTGGTAGCCATGGAAGCTACGGGAATGCCACTAGAGGGCGTGGAGTTAGTTGTGGATAGACCTTTCCTTTTCCTCATTCAAGACATGAAAACAGGGACTATCTTTTTCCTGGGTCAGATTCTGAATCCAATGCAGTAAGTTAAAAACCTCGGAAATCTCAGAGACTTCCGAGGTTTCGGCCTCCAATAACCGCAAACAACACTTTTGCGAACCCTCTTAAAGGAGAAATTATGCCCGCGAACAATGTTACCCGTTTCTTAGATAGTCATAGCATCCAATACACCATTTATGAACTTCCCAAGAAAAAATTGGGGGCGGATGAGGTGGCACAAATTTTGGATGTTCCTTTGGAATTGGTCTATAAAAGCATTGTCGTGGAGCGCGCGAAGAAGGGAAAAGCCATCTTAGCAGTGATACCTGGGGGACGTGAAGTCAACCTCAAAGCGTTGGCGAAAGCAACAGGCGAGAAAAAAGTCAAGGCAGCCACGCAAGCAAAAGCGGAAGCGCTCACCAAACTCCAAGCAGGCGGAATATCACCCTTGGCCCTCATCAACAAAGGCTTCGATATTTTCTTAGACGCCTCAGCGAAAACCCACGAGGAAATCTACATCTCGGGCGGAGAAAGGGGAATGAACATCCGCTTGGCGGTGAGCGACCTGCTAGCGTTGATCCAAGCCAAAGTAGCAGAAATCAGTCACTAAAGGCCAACAAAATAAACAAACCACCTGCCATTCCCCAGCGTGTGCATAATCGCCATCGTATCCTCCATTTAGCAGAGAAACTCAGGGCAATCGCATATAGACATGGAACCAATTCAAAATAACTTTGGGGGTATCTTCTCAATAAACAGGGACAAGACCTCCGAGGTTTGCACTACAAAAACCTCGGAGGTCTTAGCCTCACCCCAAAATATTGAGATGATACCTTTGGGGGTTCAAATGCGTTTGCCCTATAGAGAAACTAGCCCATTCTTGACGGTTATAAACAAATATGCTAGCATCAATGCAACAAAACGGGATTTCTTATAGTATAATTAGGGTGAAATAGCATCTCTAAAAGGAGAAAATGCCCCATGAAGAAACACCTTACCCCTCTCGTGTTAACCATCATTCTTCTCATTGCACTATCCGCTTGCACAAAGCCAGCGTCTACCCCACCTCCCGCAACTGCAACTATTAACTTCGAAAACATTTATGAGCAAGCTACAGGCACAGCACTTGCTCAACCAGAGATTGCGCCCGTAGAGGTAGATACAACCGGTGAAGAAGAATCCCTTTCCGCGCCCGAAGAAGCGGCAGCTAGCACTAACACTCCAGTGCCGGAACCAACCTCCACAATGGTGCCAATCTCCGCCTACGAAGTGCCAGCCAGTTATACTCTCCACACAGGAGAATTCCCTTACTGCCTAGCTCGGCGATTCAACATCAATCAAGATAGCTTATTAGCTCTTAATAACCTATCAATAAATGCTCAATTGCCGGCTGGGTACACGCTAAAAATACCTCAGAGTGCCGGTCCATTTTTTGGGCAACGCGCGCTAAGGTCTCATCCGGTTAGCTATACCGTGCTGGCAAACGACACTTTTTATTCTATAGCCTGCCTTTTTGGAGACGTAGATCCCAGAGCAATTGCAGTAGCGAACGGCATGGATGTCTCAGCAAGCCTAAGTGCTGGAAAAGTCATCCAAATCCCCTAACCGAATTTTTGCCACACCCAACACACAAAAACAGCCTTGAGTTTCTCAGGGCTGTTTTTTCATTTATGAAGCAAATCGTCATAATCATGCTTAAAAACTTCACCCTCTTAACGTTCATGGGGTATACTAGTAGTTCATTAAACCTGAATTGATGGTTTGTAATCGCGAACACAAGTTCATCTATAACAGAAGAGAAACTGAAAACTAGCGATAAATACTCTGGTTTTCAATTCCATAACCTCTTAGAAACATCTTAAGCAAGATGCCAAAAATTTTATTTCATATCAATAAGGAGAATATCTTATGAAACATGCCATTAGCGTGAGCCTTGGTTCTTCTACACGAGATAAAGTTGTCGAAGTGGAATTATTAGGCCAAAAGGTAAAAATAGAACGTATTGGAACAAACGGCAATGAAGCGGAAGCAAAGAAAATGTTCCAAGACTTGGACGGAAAAATAGATGCTTTTGGCGTAGGCGGTATTGATCTAGGCGTACATACGCCCTGGAAAAATTACCCTCTCTACGAAGCGTGCAAATTAATAAAAGACGTCAAACACACCCCCTGCGTTGATGGTGGCGGCTTGAAGGCCACTCTTGAATCTCAAGTCATGCAATACACAGAAGAAAAGATAGGAGAAAATATTTTTCCCAAAACAGTCTTTTTAGTGGCGGGAATCACTCGCTACGGCATGACTGAATCTTTTTTCAAGGCCGGTTACGACTGCACCTTTGGAGACCTGATGTCCGCGTTGGATATCCCCATCCCCGTTAAGGGGCAGAAGAAAATAGAAATACTCGGACGTTTGCTCTTGCCCATTGTAGGACGAATGCCAATTAGTATGCTCTACCCCACGGGAGAAAAACAACTAGAAGTAGTGCCAAAATTCGAGAAATACTATCACGGCAACACCGTCATCGCCGGAGATTGGCTTTACATCAAACAGCACTTCCCTGAAGGCATGGAAGGCAAAACCATTGTCACCAACACCACTACCGAAGCCGATATAGCTTTCCTCACCGAGAGAGGGCTTAAGTACCTTATCACAACAACACCGGTCATGGATGGAAGATCATTCGGCACAAACATGCTTGAAGCCGCCCTGGTCGCTGTCGCAGGAAAAGGACGCCCCCTGACACAAACTGAGCTGAAAGAAATCATCAAACAACTCAATCTAACACCTCAAATTCAGGAGCTAAACTAATGGACGCAATAATAGCCGCTGGAGGAGTTCCACAACCCGAAGACGCCCTCTACGAATTCACTCAGGGAAAACCGAAAGCGCTCTTAGACATTAATGGAAAACCCATGCTCCAATGGGTACTAAACGCCCTTGACCAAGCAGACACCATCGACAACATCATTGTCGTAGGATGTCAAGAACAACAAAATGAACTAACCTGCTCTAAGCCCATCACTTTTCTACCTATCCAACAAGACATACTCAAAACCGTCCAATCGGGCGGAGAAGCGCTGCAAAAGATCAACCCCTCCGCGGAACACGTGGTGCTAACCTCTTGCGACATTCCAGGAGTTACGCCCCAAAGCATAAATTGGGTCGTAAACACCGCTCAAGAAGGCAACCACGACCTCTACTACAACGCTATCCCCCGCGAGGTAATGGAAAAACGCTACCCTCATTCAGGGCGAACATACACCAAGTTAAAGGGATTAGAAGTCTGTGGCGGCGATTTGACCATAGTTAGCACTTCCCTGCTTAGTACAGACAAAGAAATCTTTGAGCGTTTCTTCAATGCTCGAAAAAGCCCTTTCAAAATAGCATCCCTGATCGGCTATGACACCCTGTTACTGCTCTTAACACGCCTCCTGACACTAGAAAATGGTGTCGCGCGGATATCCAAGCGAGTAGGAGTAGACGCGCACGTCCTACTTTGCCCCTACGCCGAAATTGGCATGGATATTGACAAACCCTATCACCTAAAAATGCTCCGCCAAGATTTAGCATGACGCTTGAAGAACTCCTCATTAAAGACGTTCAACTTTCGCGTCAAATCGCCATCCCCAAAAGCCTAAAAACTCTGCGCCGAGCGGCCATTTTTTTTGCTCACTCTGGGGATTCCTGGTTTTGGATTGGAGGGCTAGGCATTTTGTGGCTAGCCGGCCCTCACGCCTGGCGTCACCAAATAAACATCTACCTGCTGGGGATATTAGTCACCGCCGTCTCGGTAATGGTGCTGAAATTCAGCATCAAACGTCCCCGGCCAACTAGCGAATGGGGCGACATCTATCGCAAGACAGACCCCCATTCGTTCCCGTCAGGGCATGCGACAAGAGCAGCAATGTTAGCCATGCTAGGAATAATTGTAGGCCCGCCATGGTTAGGCGTGTTGCTAGCTTTGTGGGCGCCGCTAGTGGGGTTGGCCCGTATCTCCCTGGGCGTTCACTATATCTCTGACGTAGTGGTGGGGGGAGGTCTGGGGATAATTTTCGGATCACTAGTTGGGTGGTTTGGTAGTTTGGTAGTTGGGTAATTCTAAGGTGCGCTGCACTTGCAGTCCAAAGTGCGTTGCACCTGGTGGTTGAACAGTTTGGTAGTTTGTTAGTTAGGTAGTTCTAAGGTGCGCTGCACTTGCAGTCCAAAGTGCGTTGCACCTGGTAGTTTGTTAGTTAGGTAGTTCGCTGACATTACAAGGATGGCACTACGCCGTTCGAAGCGTCTCCCCTAATCGCGCCACACTGCTAACTGCATTTACTCTACTCATACATTCCCCCCATGATAAAATACCACAGCATCCCCAGCGTAAAGCACAATAATCTGGAGGCATTTTTATGTCTGATATGATTGAAGTAACCATTAACAGCATCCTCGTTAGTTTAATGTCCCAGCAGCGCGTCATCATCCTGCGCGAAATAAATTTTGAGCGATACCTGCCCATCATGGTAGGAATTTACGAGGCAGAACATCTCACGTTAGCCCTACAAGAAATAGCAATCTCACGCCCCCTAACGTATGAATTGTTCAGCAATACGCTTGACGCCCTTGAAGCCGAACTTCTTCACGTTGAAATTGTTGCCCTCCGTGACGAAACCTATTACGGCAATCTAGTCCTTAACATTGACGGCGTTATAAGCAAAATTGACGCACGCCCCTCTGACGCCATCAACCTGGCCGTGCGCCAAGATGTGCCCATTTTCGTAAATAGAGAAGTTATGAACGAAGCGGGATTGATACCTGAAGAAGATATCACCAAAGGCACATACACCGCCGCCGATAGTAAACCCAGTAAAACAATTGAAGAAGACCGCCTCTCTGTTTTTGAAGACTTCCTAGAACAGCTAGACCCCAACCAAGAAGAAGATAACGAAGAAAACCTAGACTGAAAAAAGCGTTTTGCGGTAACCGCACGTCTCATCACCAAAAACGTCAAACCATTCAATTACACATTACCCATTACTCATCGCAAATGACAGAACCAACCAATTTCGACACCCCCCCAGAAGCCACCAGCCCCAAAATGGTTCCTAACAGCCGCGAGGCAGAAGAGGCCGTTATTGGAGCAGTGCTCATCAACCCCGAAGCATACTATGACGTCGCTCAATTCTTAAACAGCGATGATTTTTATATTCACCGCCATAAATGGATTTGGGAAACATTCGCCAAACTTCACGACAGCAAAATAGCCATAGACTTTATAACCGTCACCGAAGAACTTGACCGAATGGGACACCTGAGCGACATTGGCGGAGCAGCCTACATAGCCCAATTAACCAGCAACGTCCCCTCCTCTCTCCATGCCGAAGCCTACGGACATAGAATAGAAGAAACCGCCATCCGCCGCCGGATGATTGAGGCCGCCAACGAAATTGCCCAACTAGCCTACAAAGAAAACCTCAGTCTTGAAACCGTCATGGACGGTTCTGAAAAAGCGGTCTTCAACGTTAGCGAAAAACGCCTCTCCCGCGACCTAGAACCCATTCAACACGTCCTTAGCAAATACTACAACCGCATTGAAGACATAGCCAATAGAGACAGCGACCTAGTCGGCGTCCCTACCGGCTTCAAAGACCTCGACAAACTCCTAGGCGGGCTGCAAGCCTCCGACCTCCTCATTATCGCCGGAAGGCCGGGAATGGGCAAAACCGGCTTCTTGCTCACCGCGGCCAGAAACGCCGCCGTCAAACACAAACAACACATTGCCATCTTCTCCATGGAAATGTCAAACGAACAAGTCGTTCAACGAATCATCTCGCAAGAAACAGGCATCAGCACCCAAAAACTGCGGCGCGGCGAACTCACAGACAAACAATGGGAGCTGCTCTCCCAATCAATAGATGTTCTCAGCGACACCCACATCTTCCTAGATGACACCCCAGCCCTCACCCCCATCCAACTCCGAACCAAATGCCGCCGCCTGCACCTAGAGCACCGCATAGACCTCATCATTGTCGACTACCTCCAACTCATGACCACCGACCTCCGCAACAACAACCGCGTGCAAGAAGTCTCCGAAATCTCCCGCAACCTCAAAATCCTCGCCCGCGAACTAGACGTCCCCGTGCTGGCCGCCGCCCAACTCTCCCGTGCCGTAGAACAACGCTCAGACAAACGCCCCGTGCTTTCTGACCTTCGCGAATCAGGCAGCCTAGAACAAGACGCCGACATAGTTATGTTCATCTATCGGCCCGAACAATACGAAGAAGAAACCATCCAAGAAAATTTAGCCGAAATCATCATCTCTAAACACCGCAACGGACCCACCGGCAACATCCAATTATTCTTTAGAAAAGAATTAGTGAAATTTGAAAACGCCGCTACCGATACCCGCAACATAAACGAAATGGCCAAATGAAATTCAAAGGATTCCCTCCTGGGAAAGTGAGCTTCACCTCCATCCCCTCCCTTTTTTTCACAGAGCTGCTTCCCCAAATAGAAAACATTCACGAGCTAAAAGTGACCCTCTACGCCTTATGGCAGGTCACCCGCATGGAAAAAACTTTTAAATATCTTCGAGAGAGAGATTTCGCCGAAGACGCGTGGTTCATGCGTGGGATGGGAGTCACATCCCAGGCACAATTACAAGCCCTGGCGGAAGGTCTGTCACAAGCGGTGGCGCGTGGAACATTTTTACGTGTTGCCACTCCCCCGCCCGAGGAAGAGCAACACCTCTACTTCTTTAACTCACCCCAGGGCAGAGCAGCTGTCAAAGCCATCCAAGAGGGCAACTGGCGCCCAGGAAAAGACACTTCCCCGAACCCATCCCTAAGTATAGAACGCCCCAATATTTTCCAACTTTACGAAGAAAATATTGGCCCACTTACCCCGCTAATAGCCGATGCCCTCCGAGACGCCGAAAGTATTTATTCTGCCACTTGGATTGAAGAAGCCATTGCCATTGCCGTTAAAAACAATGTCCGAAAGTGGAATTACATAGAGGCAATTTTGCATAGTTGGAAAGAAGAAGGCCGTTATGAGCGAAAAGATAAAAGACATTCTGAAAAAGACAGCCAAACATATCTCGAAGACGAGTTCTTCAAATTCACCGAACACTAATTTCGCGGAACATTCTGGCCCGGGCGACCCAAATTGCGAGCTTTGCGGAGGTATGGGTTATTTGCGCCGCGATGTGCCAATGGGACACCCTGACTTTGGGAAGTTGTTCATTTGCAAATGCCGTCAGACTGAGATACAGCAGAAAAGGCGCGACCGATTGTTTCGGTTGAGCAATTTGGACGAGCTTAAACATCTTACCTTTGAAAATTTTGAATATAGCGGTCGGATTGGTCTTGGCATTGCTCAGGCTAAGTCGTTAGAGATGGCGTATAATACGGCAAGACAATTCGCCCAAACTTTGGAGGGGTGGCTGCTGCTTCAGGGGCGTTATGGGTGCGGTAAAACCCACCTAGCGGCGGCTGTGGCTAATTTTGTGGTAGACCTGGGTGTCTCTACTATTTTTATCACTGTTCCCGATTTATTAGACAATTTACGGTTCACTTACGACGACCCCAACACGCCTTTTTCGCAGCGATTTGAAGATATTAGGCAGGCGCAGTTGTTGGTTATGGATGATTTTGGCACTCATAACGCTACTCCTTGGGCGCAAGAAAAATTGTTTCAAATTATTAATTATCGCTACATTAACAGTTTGCCTCTTTTGGTAACCACTAATCTGGCATTAGACCAAATTGAAGGGCGTATTCGCTCACGTTTACAGGACCCAGAGCTTGTCAGTCGTATGCAAATATTGGCCCCTGACTATAGGCGTCCCGCTGATGATACTGGGCATCCTGAGCTGTCTTCTTTGGGTTTATTAGCAGACCTCACGTTTGGTAATTTTAGTCTTCGCAAAGGCGAGGGTTTAGATAAAGATAAGCTAAAAAGCCTCGAAAAAGCTTTCCAGTCGGCGAAAACCTTTGCCGAGCGTCCCAAGGGATGGTTGACTTTTACTGGCACGTATGGATGCGGAAAAACCCATCTGGCGGCGGCTATTGCCAACTATCGCGCCGGGCTTGGCACACCTCCGCTTTTTATTATGGTTCCAGATTTATTAGACCATCTTAGGGCCACTTTTAACCCTAAAAGCGAAACCAGTTACGACCGACTTTTTAACCAGATAAAAACCACTAATCTGCTCATCCTTGACGATTTAGGCACAGAGTCTATGACGCCTTGGGTAAAAGAAAAACTTTATCAGTTGTTCAATTATCGCTACAACGCCAAGCTCCCCACTGTTATTACGACTGCCACTCCTTTGGGGGAAATTGACCCTCGCATTCGCAGCCGGATGATGGATAAGCGCATTAGCAAAGTGCATACTATTTTTGTGCCAACTTTTATGGGGTGATGGGGGATTTAGAATTAGGAAATCGGTATATTGGGAAGTTAGGAGCAGGAGAGGGGAACGCAAAGACTTCCGAAGTTTTTGGAACTTCGGAAGTCTTTGCACGTAGAAACGATTTACTCCCCAAAGGGTGTGGTTTATCTATATAATCACTGCCAAATACCGCCACGCTTCATTGAAGCTCATCCAAACGAACTTTATAACGATGATATTTTGACTGGGCGTATAGGCGTTGGTAGCGTTCAAGTGCCTGTTTTTGAGGCTTGGAATCGGATGTCATCTTCCATAGTTCGTAGTATATGTCCGCTTGTTTATCTTCTTCTAAGGTTTCGGCAAGCAAACGAAGCAGTTGATTGGGGGCATCATTGCCGCCGGTCGCAAAGTGGATTTGGGCCGCTTGCAGCGCGTTATAGAATAGCAGTTCATCCGCTCCAATCTGTTGCGCGAGTCGCGATGCTTGGGCGTGGGCGGCTACAGCCTTGTCGGTTTGCTTTAGGGTTAGATGCTGTTCCACTTTTGCGAGTAAAGATATACAAAGCTCACGTGTTAATTCATGTTCCTTGGCCGCTGAGATTGCTTCATCCAAGTAGGAAAGGGCCTGGGTATATTTTTTGAGATACGAATAGGCGCTGCTCATATTGTGTAACCCTTCCCATACGTTATAACCATCCCCTAACTCATAAGCAAGTACCATTTTCTCCTTATAACAGGCTATCGCTTCTTCATGGCGACCCTGATCTGCGTAAATTATGCCCCTATCTCCAATTGCGTAGCACATGGCTTGTTTATCCCCCGTTTTTTGGACAACTTCATACATGCGGCGGTTGCATTTCTCCGCTTCAGTATAATTGTGTGTCAGCAAATGAATATCACCCATATAAAAGAGCAGTCGTCCCATTTCGCGGAGGTCTTTTTTTTCTTCAGCAATATTTAGATATTTTTCAAATATGTCAAGCAATTTACCTTCTTTAAGCAAGTATTCTCGTAATTGAAACACCGCTGAGACAATGGCTTTTACATCGTGAATGTCTTTGGCAATTGCTAACATGTCGTTAAAGTGCTGACGGCTCTTTTCTCTTTTTCCCAACATGCCATACACAACTCCTAGGTTTTTTAATGCTCCTACAAGTTCTTTTTTGTTGCCATTTTGGGAACAGATTTTATAAGATTTGTTAGCTAACGCAAGAGCTTCTTTGACATTTCCACGTTTGGCAAACATATCTCCTAGGCGATTGGCGGCTTTGGCTATCCAGACCGGTTTCCCGGATTGCTCCGCTTGTGCTAATAAAAGCTGATATTCGATAATCGCCTGTTCCCAATCGCCTGTTAATTGAAGAGCGTGTCCCATTTTTTCGATAGTTTCCAGTTTTTCCTCAACTGAAAGCTGATACGTTAACAAGCGGTTATAAATACGAATAACATCTTGGTTTTGATAATTCTGTTGGGCGATTTCCCCCGCTTTCTTAAGGTAGTATTTAGCGTTATTAGATACTTGTGCCTTTTCGTAATGTTTAGCCAAACTAAAGTAATAGGGCTGCAAATCGGACTGGTAAAGTTCTTCAATGGATTCGGCGGCCAGTTTGTGCAAGGCGCGTAATTGCTTTTTTAATTGCATTTCGTAAACAGCTTCCCGAATGAGGGCATGTTTGAAAATATAGCGGATTTCGGAAATTGATTCCCAAATAACTTCTTTTTCGCCAGCATTAATATAGCGCAAAATATCTACCTTATCCGTAAAGCTGGTTTTTAACAACATCGTAGAAAGAATGGCAATCGCGAACTCTTGCCCTAAAACCGAGGCTGTTTTAACTATCTCTTTCAATTCCGCGGCCAGGCGGTCAATACGGGCAATGAGCACATCATTAATGGTGGATGGGATCTGAAAGGCCGAGGTGCTCCCATCTACGGGCAGGTTCAGGTTTAACTGTGCGTCAAACAATCCGTGTTCCTGTAAATATAGACTGATTTGCTCTATAAAAAACGGATTGCCTCCACCACGCTGGTAAATAAAATCTAGCGTTTTATCAGGAACTGGACGGATGCCGCCTTTTTTATCCGCCAGAAGGGCAACCATGTACCGAGCCGAGTGCTTCGTGATCTGGTTTAATTGGATTCTTTCTTCTGGAATATTTTTGAGACCAAAATCAACCTGCGAGCCATCGTCATGATAGCGGCAAGCGGAGATGATAATAAAGGGGTAATTGTCAACATTGCGCGTTAGAATTTGTAAAAAATGCTGCGTATCGCTATCTATCCAATGCCCATCTTCTAATTCAATGATAATTGGCTGCTGAGAAGCTTCTGCTTTGATGAGCGTTTTTACAGCATTCAACGAATTTTCATAACGTCCTCTAGCGTCCAACTGCTCGAAAAGCGAACCTTGCCAATATAAATTGACCAACCCTCCCAAAACAGAATGCGTTCGTTTTAGCTCCTGTTTAAGAGCCGAATCGCGTGTTTTTTGGAACAAATTGTTAAACCGAGCTTCAAAATTGGCTTTTCTGGTTTCAAGGGTATCAGCCTCATTTTGGTAAAAATACTCGTTCAGAAAATGAATAACAGGGTTGAGACTCTTTTTTAGAATTTCATCGCAGGGCATGTAAAACCACTTGTATAATAATTTCGTTTCTAGGGTAAGATGGCCGTCAACGGCAAAGACGCGTTGTTTCAACGCGTGTATAAGATGACTTTTCCCTAACCCAGCCTCTCCATCCACGTAGACCACACCGCCAAACTTGGCATGCTGAAGAGGTGTTAATAAACGTTCTAAAGTATCTAACTCCTCTTCCCTCCCAATAAAAAAATTGCCTTGTCTATTTTTAAAAGAGCGATGGGATGTTTCCGTGTAAACGGACATTCGTTTTCGAGCAGCTTTATTTTCTAATTCATAGGTCGGAATTTTTTCTAAGCGGCCTTTATAAACAAAATTCCCCAAATGCTTGAATTCGAAACGATCGTTTTGCGCGATGCTTTCATCCGCTAAAATTTGCCCCCATTGAGCTTTCATCATGAATCTAGCAGATTGATTGGTAGCACTACCCAAACAAGAAAACGCTTGTTGGTATTCAGCGCCATAAAAACCAGCATATAAAATACCTTTAGAAATGCCCGCCCTCAACTGGGTAGGAAAATGTATCTCTTGGCGCAAATCAGTAATAAATTCTAATGCCCGCTCATCTTTATTTTCATAAGCAATTGGTGCGCCAAAAAACAACAGCACTTTGCCGCCCTTATCCCCAAAATCAAGTGCGGGGTGGCTGCCTCCATATAGCTGCTGGAGATTGAAGATTGTTTGCATAAATTGATCTAAGTTGGGAACGTCTTTAAAAGAAATAAATATAGCTACAACTTCCCTAAATTCCCCTTCTGGGAAATAAAACTCTTTTTCCCCTGTAAATTTCACCATCACATCTGCTGGAAATTCAGGGATTTCAAACGCCGCGGGCAATACTTTAAAATCTTTAACCTCTTCAATTTGAAAGAAATTATTCTCATCTCGAATTGGTGTCGGGAGCAAATCTTCAACCTGCTTCAAAAAGTTTCGCTCACCCCATAGCTCTCCTTTTTCAGCGTAGTGCTCCGCTTGAGCGCAACTATCTATTGCCTGGCCGCGGAAATAATAAGTTTTTGCCATCTCAGACCCAATTATGCCCCAGTCCGTTTCGCCAAATCCCAACCCAATCTTGGCCCCAAACACGAACAAGCCCAAGGGGGATTGATAATGGTTATTTTGCGTAAAAAACTGATGGGTTTCTAGAGCTGCCCGCAACGCTCTTTTGGCTGCTATGCGTTGATTGCCCGAAGAAACAAATAACGCGGTGAAAGCGTCTCCGGCATAAGTAGTAATAAAACCACCATAATCATAAATGGCTTGAACTGTTGGCGTAAAAAGGTATTTGAGAATGTCCGACAACACTTCGGTTCCCTCTCTACCGTGCTTCATTAATGTGTCGGTCATACGAGTAAAGCCAGAAATATCCACAAAGAGGGAGGCAGTTTCAATTTTCCCGCTGAAGTGGCCTTGCTGGTATTGTTGTTGAATAAAAGGCGGAATTAAGTTTCTCATTTTTTTGCTTTTCTCCCATTCCCAATGCATTTAATGAAGCGTCTATGTTGAGTTAATTTCCCACAATATAGCGAATTATATCACCCGTTTTGATGGGGATTGGTTGTTTTCAGAGAATGAACTCCACTCTCTGCGAAAACGCCGTGACCCAGGGACATCTAAAAAACGGGCGTTTGCCATTCGTAAACGTCTCTGCCCACACCTCGCCCAAATAGTTAATAATCACCCATCCCATTTCGCTTATTACTTAAAAACTTGCAAAACACAAAAAAATAAGTTACACTCAAAGCACACTATAGTTATTTATTGGGAGGGATGTAAATGAAACGCTTAACATTTGTGGCACTTATTGCCATGCTTATTGTATTTCCTGTAGTGGTCTCCGCGAATAGTGTGGCTCTACCAGGAAGAACGCCTGTAATGGTTTCTGCAGTGGGCTGTGCATCTATACCCACTATCACCATCACAGATGTGGTGCAAGACAACACCGTCACCATTCAAACTGCTAACTTTCCAGCCGGCGACACTTTTGATGTCCACATAAACTTTTATGGGACTCTGGGAATTGGAGGCACAATAGTCGAGACGTTTGACAGCGGCGCGGGGGGAACATTCACAAAAACATTCACTATTCCAGCCGTTTTCCATGGACAGGCTAGGATCGCCATTCGCCTGGTAAGTCCTACCTCAGGGTACTACGCCTATAATTGGTTTTACAACAACACCTCAGCCGGAGGGACTGGCATCTCTTATGCTGGGTATCCCACATTTGGCATTACAGCAGTTACCAAAGACCAAGACGTCACCATCAAAGGTCTGAACTTCCCCGCCAACGATACTTTTAACGTGCGTATGAATTATTATGGCACGCTAGGGATAGCAGGCGTGATTGTCGATACAGTTGACACAGGCACGGGAGGGGAATTCGCTGCCACGTACAACATACCCGCCCCCCTGCACGGCCAATACAGAATCGCCATTCGCCTAGAAAGTCCCACTTCAGGGTACTACGCTTATAACTGGTTCTATAACAATAGCACCGCTTCAGGGTCAGCGGGCAGCGGGGGTGGCAGCACCCCCAGCGGCTATGTGGGCATCCCAACATTCATGATCACGGATGTAACCCAAAATCAAGACGTAACCATCCAGGCCAACAACTTCCCCGCTAATGACACTTTTAACGTCCTCATGAACGCTTACGGGACGCTGGGAATTGGCGGTATCCTTGTTGACACAGTTGCCACTGGCGCGGGGGGAGATTTCTCGGCCACCTACACAATCCCCGCTGCGTATCACGGACACACAAGAATTGCCATTCGCCTCGAAAGCCCAACTACAAACTACTATGCCTATAATTGGTTCTGGAACAATACTACCGGAACTACGGGCGGAGGCGGAATCCCTACCTCTTATTTTGGATACCCGACCTTTAGCATCTCGGCAGTCACCCACGATCAGGCCGTGACCATCCAAGCCAACAACTTCCCGCCGAACGATACCTTTACCGTGCGCATGAACTACTACGGCACCTACGGTTACGCTGGGACAGTCATTGATACCGTTCAAACCGGAGCAGGCGGCGGATTTACAGACACTTTCGCCATCCCAGCCATTATGCAGGGAGAATACAAAATCGCTATTCGGCTTGAAAGTCCAACTTCGGGATATTACGCCTACAATTGGTTCTACAACAACACCACTTCCCCGCCGGCTGTCGTTCCTTAACTTCTTTCGGGGAGAAAAACCTAGCTTGGGCGTGGAGAACAAAAAAAGCCCCTCAGTTCTGACTGGGGGGCTTTTCTGTTACCCTAAACGTTGTCGCTCTTCCTCAGCCACGCTCTTCTCAAGTTTCTGAAAAAGTGGCTGCGGTTGCGGAAGTTCTCGTCCCGCTGGCAAGTCACTTGGTTTCCAAAAACCAATTGCCCCGCTCGGAACATATCTGAGGACATCATGTGTTCCCAATTTATCTGTATGCGTTTCTACCATTTGCTTTCCAAATAGAGGTTCTGTGTATCCCAAAATGCTGTGCAGCCGCTCGCTGGTAAAAGGCAATACAGGAGCTAAAAGCACTTTGATAGAATCTATTGCCTTAAGAGCGGTATAGACTGTAGTCGCGGCGGCATTTTTATCTTTCTTGACTTCAAACCAAGGCGCCATCTCATCAAGGTATTTATTAACCTCCCGCGCCAAAGCCATAGCTTCTCTGAGTGCCGCTCGCAGCTTAACCTTGTTGTATAGCTCTCCTATTTTTTCAAAGCCTGCCTCTACTTTGAGAATGATTTCTGTATCTGCGGGGCGAGCGTCTCCTGGGGTAGGGATGTGCCCATCCCAATATTTATGGGCAAAAGAGAGCACACGGTTAGCCAGGTTTCCCCAAGTGGCAACCAACACATTATTGTTACGAGCCACAAACTCATCCCAATCCCAGTCGCTATCCTGAGTTTCGGGCATATTGACCGTTAAATAATAACGCAGGGGATCGGGATCATACCGAGAAAGAAAATCCAAAACATCTACCATCCAATTTCGGCTGCCAGAGATTTTCTTTCCCTCCATGTTCATGAATTCATTGGCGGGGACATCGTATGGCAGTGTTAGCCGAAGTCCTTCTTGTCCGCTGTGCAACTTCCCAAACGTCTCGCCAACACCATGCAACTCAGCAGGCCAAATCACGGCATGAAAGGGGATGTTATCCTTGCCAATGAAATAATAAGTCCGGCTATCTTCATTACACCACCACTCTTGCCAAGCGTTCTCATTGCCAGAAATCTTAGATAATTCAATGGATGACGCTAAATAGCCAATGACAGCCTCAAACCACACATAGAGGCGTTTATTTTCCCATCCCTCTACGGGGACAGGAATGCCCCATTTTAGGTCTCTGGTAATAGGCCTCCCGTGCAGGTCTTCCGCCAGAATTTGCCCCAGAGATTGGCGTAGTACATTGGGTCGCCAGTAGTCTTCCCGCTCTTTAAGAAATTCTACGATTGCTGGCTGCAAGGCACCAAGGTCAAGGTAAAAGTGCTCTGTCTTCCGCAACTCAGGCGTTGAGCCATCCATTTTGGAACGAGGGTTGATGAGACGATTGGCCTCTAACAAACTGCCGCACCCATCGCATTGGTCACCCCGCGCGTCCTCGTAGCCACAGAGATAGCAAGTTCCTTCAACGTAACGGTCTGGCAAAAATCGATGTTGGGTAATAGAGTACCATTGCTCTTGAACCTCTGTGTATAAGTACCCATTTTCTTTGAGCGCGCTGAACATGGCTTGGGCAACTCCAAAATGGTTTTCGGTATGTGTGCTGGTGAAAATATCATAGCTTAATCCCAGTTGCTGAAAAAGCTCCAGGAATTCGGCGTGGAACGTTTTGTAAACATCTTCTGGGCTTATGCCTTCTTCATCGGCACGAACCGTAATGGGCGTTCCATGTGAATCCGAGCCAGAAACCATCCAAACCTTATTCCCTACCAAACGGTGGTAACGAGCATAAATATCGGCTGGCAAATAAGAGCCGGTAACGTTTCCAACATGGATATGGGCGCTAGCGTAAGGCCAGGCTGCCGCGACAAGTATATTTTCAGTCATTATGATTCTCCCTGTATAAAAAGATGTTGATTAAAAAAGCGTTGGTTCATCTGTTAAAAGTGTGCGGGGAAAGGCGATATAAATATCGCGTTACGCTTTCGTGTACGACATTCATGTCGCTTTGCACAATATTTATATATGAGCCAAACCGTTTTGCGAGATGGTTCAGGAATTGGTTTACATACTATCTCTCTGCAGTACGCAGACTCGCTCGCTCATCTCTGGAAGCAAGCTTCCTGCTCCGAAAAGTGTTCACTAATTTCTAGCTGTTTATAAACCATCTCCGTTTTACAAACAAAAAAGGCTGCCCATCGTTGGACAGCCTAGCAAATAGCGTTTTTCAAGATTATCAGCGTTTTTTGCTTTTACCGGCTGCCCAAAGTTTAACGCGCATCATCATGCGCATGGTCATGGCCATCATAGTGGCCGCAGACATTATAGCAACCGACATTATTAAAAAAACGTGTAGAGACATTTTAAGCATTCTCCTGGCTGAGAGGTTTTAATTACGTTTCTGAGTTTATCTGGGGAGATAAAATTTGTCAAGCGGTTCGGTTATCTTCTCTATACTTTTTCCAAAGTCTCCGAAAATTGAGCAGTGGTTAGCTTTTACTGATGATGATAAGAAATATTTTTCACCCTCACCTCTACCCGCGCTCCCTGAGGGAAAGAGGAAAACCGAAGCATAGCAAAGACCGGCGTGAGGCTTACCCCTCACCACAAAATTTATCTTTCTTCAACAGATAATCTTATAGCCGTTCGAGCTTTGCCTTCTATTTCAACATCAACAAATGTTGGAATACTAACAATATTAAATCCATCTTCGGCTAGGTAATCCCGAGCCAGAGCCAATGCCTTAACCGCTTGGTTCACAGCACTTGCCCCAATAGCTTGTACATTGGCATATTTCTGTTCACGGAAAACACCAGCGATAGCCCCCGCTACGGCCGCGGTACGGGATGTCCCTGAAACCTTGATGATGTCAACTGTGGAGGAATCCATGATGTACTCCCTTTGGTAAGATGCAACTAATGAAAACAACTATGTTACGGTATTCATTGTACATAAGATTTTGAGTAAAATCAAGCAAGGTTTCAAGAGTATGCCATACCTATAGTTGAACGGCTTAACAAAAACAGCATGCTGAATAATCTCAGCATGCTGTTTTTGTTTCAGGAAAAAGCTCATTTATACTGGGAGAAGCTCACTTTCCAGTTCGGTTAAGGGTTCATGGTATTCCTCGGTTTTGATGAGGATGATCTCACCTTCTCCGTCTTCTGTTTCCACGTCAAAGTCTGCGTCTACGAGCACAGTGTCACCGGCTTCGAACTTTCCGGCCAGGATAGCGTCTGAAAGTTGGTTTTCGATTTTTCGTTGAATAACGCGGCGGAGGGGCCGAGCGCCCATATCTGGGTCGTAGCCCAAGCTCACTAGAAGATCGGTTCCTTCTGGGGTGATTTCAAGAGCCAGATCTTTGGCCTGCAAACGTTCTCGAACCTTATCCAATTCTAGGGAAACTATGTCGCGGATGTTTTCTTTGCTCAGAGCGTGAAAAACGACCACGGAATCAAGTCTATTGATGAATTCAGGGCGAAAGTCTTTCTTGAGGGAACCAATAAGCTTCTTACGCATGTCTTTATATTCGTGTTCCGCAGTAGCTTTTTCATCACGGGCTAGCTTAAATCCTAGCGTGGTTTTCTGTTTGATCAGATTAGCGCCAATATTAGATGTCATGATGATGATGGCGTTGCGGAAATCAACCATACGCCCTCGCGAATCGGTGATATGGCCTTCTTCCATGATTTGCAAGAGCATGTTATGGGCTTCGGGATGAGCCTTTTCAACCTCGTCGAAGACAACAATGGAATAGGGTCTGCGGCGAATGGCTTCGGTGAGTTGCCCGGCTTCGTCGTAACCGATGTATCCGGGAGGCGCGCCTACCAGCCGGCTTACAGAGTGGCGCTCCATAAATTCCGACATGTCTAGTTGGATGAGGGCTTCTTCGCTGCCAAACAGGAATTTCGCCAATGCTTTGGTTAGCTCTGTTTTGCCAACGCCTGTAGGCCCAAGAAAGATAAAGGAGCCAATTGGACGCTTGGGGTCTTTAAGCCCTGCTTTGGCCCGGCGAACAGCTTCTGAGATGGTTTCGATGGCTTCTTCTTGCCCAATAATATGTTCGTGAAGACTTTCTTCCATTTTGAGTAAGCGATCAGTTTCTTCTTGTTTTAGCTCTGTGACTGGGACGCCGACCCACATTGAGACAATTTCGGCGATGTCTTCAGAAGAAACGATAGGACTGTTGCCACGGTCCCAGGCGATTTTGATTTCTGCCAATTTTTCTTGAAGTGCGGTTTCTTGGGCCTCAAATTCTTTTACAACCTTGTTATCGGTCTCGGCAGTAAATTTCTTGATTTTTTGTCTAACTTCGCGCAGATTAGAAACTACTTTTTTGGCAACTTCTCCAATGGGATTTTTGTACATTCGCACTCGAGAGGCTGCTTCATCCATGAGGTCAATTGCTTTGTCGGGTAAATATCTGTCAGAAACGTAGCGTGATGAAAGCATGGTAGCGGCTGTTAACGCTTCATCGGAGATGGTTAATTGGTGGTGTTCTTCGTAAGGTGCGCGTATTCCACGCAGGATTTCGATAGTCTCTTCTTGTGTTGGTTCTTTTACGGTGATGGGTTGGAAACGACGCTCGAGGGCAGCATCACTTTCGATGTGTTTGCGATACTCGTCCAAGGTGGTGGCTCCCACCACTTGCAGTTCACCACGCGCGAGGGCGGGCTTGAGAATATTGGCGGCATCCATTGACGAACCGGCTGATCCAGCTCCAACTAACATGTGAATCTCATCTATAAAAAGAATCGAATCAATGGTTTTTAATTCAGAGATGACACGTTTGAGACGCTCTTCAAATTGACCCCGATACATAGTTCCAGCTACCAGAGAACCCATATCTAACTGAAGCACTTGCTGGCCTAGCAGAGGTGCGGGGACCTCGCCACTAGCAATGCGTTGGGTGAGGCCTTCCACAATGGCTGTTTTCCCTACACCTGGTTCACCAATTAGCGCGGGGTTGTTTTTGGTTCGGCGGGCCAAAATTTGGATGACACGTTCAATTTCTGTTTCTCGCCCAATAACGGGATCAAGTTTGCCTTCCTCTGCCAGTTCGGTTAGATTGGTGGCAAGCTGCTCAATCATAGGCGTTTTGCTTTTTTTCTTTTTGGGCCGTTTAGAAGTAGTTCGCTGCTTTATTTTACGCTCCTTTTTCTTTCGAATTTCATCAATAATTCGAATCGTTTGTCGGCGCATTTGTTCGCGCGTTATTCCCAAATCTTCCAGTATTGCCATTGCGGAACATTCATCATATTCTATTAGACCTAATAAAATATGTTCAACGTCAATGCTAGATTGATTTAGTTTATCCGCTTCTGTGACGGCTAATTTTAGAACATGCTGCGTACCCGTAGAAAGCGAAATTTTTTTTGCGGTGTGTTCGCCGTATCCTTTGCGTTCCTCGATGACAGCTACGATATTTTCAATATCCGAACCTAATTCGCGCAATACTTGTCCTGTAATACCGTCTTGCTCGCGTATTAGCCCTAACAGAAGATGTTCTGTCCCAATTTGAGCATGCCGCATCCGCTCCGCTTCTTTGTGAGCTAATTCCAAAACCGCTCGAGCTTGTTCCGTAAAATCTTTCGTGTCAGCCAAAATATACCTCCGGCAATAAACTAAGTTTATTCCAGTTTATTGTTGTGCTAAAAAAGACATTCTAAAAGCGATGTTAATTTCATGTGATCTCGATTCGCTGTTATATCATATTGATTTTACCAAAAAACAACTCTAATTCTTCTGAGAATCTCTCTTTTAATAAATATATAATGTTAATACCTAATTACATGACACTTATGCTGAAAGATTTTTTTCGGATACGAATAAACACGGAAAATGCGGATTTTTCTGTGAAAAAACAAAAAAGAATCCGTGGAAATCAGTGTCAATCCGCATCCAAATTAGAACTGTCGGGTAGCTAGGTTAATACTTCTGTCTCTAATTCGGATGCGCTATAGGCGAAAAATCTTTCTCACTTTTCTGTGTTTCGCTATAACAAAAAAAGCGCACCCTTGCGAGGTGCGCTTGGCTTTTTTATTCTTCGCTCTCCACCTCGTCAGGTGGGGCTTCGATTTCTGCCTCCTGCACTTCGTTATTTTTTGTTTGTTCTTCTGTCTCAAGTTCAGCTTTGAGCATTTCTAAATCTTGAGAAGCATATCTGGGATCATGGACTTTTGTGAGGCTAAGTCCAATCCGATGACGTTTTCCATCAATGCTGGTTACACGCAAAGGCATAGTGTCGCCTACGTTCACCACCTCTTTGGGATGCTTGATCCGCTGTTCGCTAAGTTCTGAAATATGTACCAAGCCTTCTAGCTCAGTACCTTCAACCTGAGCGAAAACTCCAAAGTCTGTTATGTTCATAACTGTACCTTGAACTAATTGCCCTTCGGTAATATTTTTGACTATTTCCATCCAGGGGTCAGCTTGCAAAGCGCGTAAAGAAAGGCCAATTCGCCGCTCTTTTTTATCGAGCGATATCACCTTTACTTCAATTTCTTCGCCTACTTTTACCACGTCACGGGGATGTTTGACGTGTTCCCAAGCCAATTCAGAGATATGTACCAATCCATCTATGCCTTGAATGTTGACGAATGCCCCAAAATCAGCTAAGCTGCTAACGTAGCCAGAAACCACATCACCAACTTCCAACTCGGCCAATAACATCTCTTTAATTGTCTCACGAGTTTCGCCAATGGCATCTCGTTCTGAAAGAACCAAACGTTTGCGGCCACGCTCTACTTCAATGACCTTGAGAATGATTTTTTCTCCAATCAAGTGCGCCCAACGGTCTTTAGCGTTCTTTCCTGCTTCTTCGCGGAAAACACTAATTTGGGAGCCAGGAACAAATCCGCGCAACTGCCCTACTGGAACGAGCAAACCACCTTTGTTGAAACCATCTATCACGGTCTCTATGGTTTCTCCACTTTCCAGAAGCGCCTCCATTTTTGCCCAATCTTTTTCTGTTTGAGCTTTAATGTAGGAAAGAACAACATTTCCGTTCCTGTCTTCAGGGGTAACGACATAGACAGAAATTTCATCGCCTACTTTAAACGTTTCGCGTACCTCTTTAGATATATCATCAAACTCATAACCGGCGATAATCCCATCCGCCTTTGCTTGGACATCAACCAGAATTTCTTGAGGCAAAATTGTAGTTATTATCCCTGTTCGAATCTCCCCGCGTTGGGGCAGGTTGCCCAAACCTAATCCTTCTTGCTCTAAAAGAGTTTTCATATCCATAATCTCTTCCGGAGGGGCGGCGACTTCAATGACATTATTTTTTTGCCCGTTTTGGGCATTCTTCTCATCCATAGATTGAACACACTCCAAGTATAGAAATTAAATGTCTACATTATACAGTGCATGTATAGAGTTGGCAACCTTTCATCCCCAAGATTTATAACAACTGCAAATAGGTGATTAGAGCAAATTCGCGCACCTTACGAATTAGAACTCAAATAATAAGCTGGGCACCAAACAGTATTCATTTATTCGTGTTCTATAAGGTATAATTGTCTCTGTGCCTTTTGGCTCTTTCATAACCTTTGCACCCTTTGTAATTTTTGTGCCTTTTGCCCCCCATAAAACTATGCCAAACATTTACCCTTTTACAGCCATTGTCGGCCAAGAACGCATGAAGCGCGCCCTAGTTCTCAATGCTGTCAATCCCCGCATTGGAGGCGTTCTCATTCGCGGTGAGCGCGGAACAGCAAAATCTACCGCCGCCCGCGCCCTAGCAGCTCTATTGCCCGAAGTAGAAACATTCAGCGACTGCCGTTTTGGATGCGCTCCTCAGCGGCCTGCTACCTGGTGTACAGAATGCAAAGAGCGCGCAAAAAACGGAGTAGAACGCAGCATCAAAATGATCCCCACACCCTTTGTAAACTTGCCCGTTTCCGCCACCGAAGATCGCGTAGTAGGAACGCTAGATATTGAGCAAGCCATTCAAAAAGGCGAACGACACTTTGAGCCAGGCGTCCTGGCAGATGCCAACCGAGGAATGCTTTACATAGACGAAGTCAACCTCCTTGACGACCACGTAGTAGACCTTTTGCTAGATTCTGCCGCCATGGGAATGAACATAGTTGAGCGCGAAGGCATATCGTTCAGCCACCCCGCCCGCTTCATTCTGGTGGGAACAATGAACCCAGAAGAAGGCGACTTGCGCCCCCAACTCCTAGATCGTTTTGCCCTCGCGGTGAACATTCGGGGAATTCGCGAAACCCGCGAGCGAGTGCTAATTATGGAACGCAACCTAGCCTTTGAGGTTGACCCCATTGCTTTTCGAGAGGAATGGTTAGAAAAAGAAAACGAGCTATCCTTGCAGATCAAGCAAGCTCGAAAATTACTGCCAGAAGTCAAATATTCTAAGCGGGATTTGATAGCAATTGCTGCCCTGAGCGCATCTCTGAACGTAGACGGGCATCGCTCCGACCTGGTAATACTCAAAACCGCTCTAGCGCACGCAGCTTTCGAAGGGCGTTATGCCATCTCCAAGCGAGACATCGCCCTAGCCGCCGAATTGGCCTATCCCCACCGCCTCAAACGCGGCCCATTCCAACAATCAGAAATTAGTGCCACTGAATTACAGGAACGCATTGACCAACTCCGAGGCGCAGAGGAAAAAAACTCTACGGAAGAAGGGGATGGGGGAGAAGAAGAAACCTCTCCCAAATCCGGCCCGAAAGAACACAGCCAAGAGAGTAAAAAAAAACGGTAGTCGGCTCAGTTCAGGAATCTAAAGACGCCCCCACCGGCGCGGAACCTGCTCTTCAGGAAATATTTGAAACTGGTTACGCCAATTGGTGGGAAGGCGGCGACCAGGTTGAAATTGGAAAAACCTTTGACCCACGCCACCTAGATACCCCTTTCGACAAACTTTCTCGGCGCAGCAGCGGACGCCGCTCACGCACGCGCACAGAGCAAAAACGCGGGAGATATATTCAATCCCGTCCGGCGGATGGAAAAACGAACGACATCGCATTTGATGCTACCTTGCGGGCTGCCGCTCCTTATCAGAAACGCCGAAAAGAGCAGCGTAAAAAGGTTGCTTTTGCCATCCAGCCCCAAGATTTACAGCGCAAGGTACGGGTCAAGTATACGGCCAATTTAATATTATTCGTGGTGGATGCCTCTTGGTCTATGGCGGTTGCAGAGCGGATGAGCGCCACGAAAGGGGCTATCCTCTCCTTGTTAACAGACGCCTACCAACGGCGAGACCGAGTGGGGTTAGTCGTCTTTCAAAAGGACCGCGCCACTTTGGTGCTCCCCCCCACAAATTCCACGCAACTGGCCCAACGCTCCTTGGCAGACATCCCCGTGGGGGGGAAGACACCCCTTTCTGCGGGGTTATCACTCGCCCATAAAACCGTCAAAAAAGAGCAAATCTCCCACCCCGACATCCAGCCTCTCTTAATTATTCTCACCGATGGCGGAGGAAATGTTTCTATGACTAAAATGCCGCCCCAAGAAGAGGCCGAAAAGATTGCTGAAGAAATTGCCAAAGACGACATTCCCAGCGTGGTAATTAACATGGAAGCCGCCGAATTTGATCAAGGCCTTGCCAAGGAACTTTCGGAGCATTTGGCCGCCAAATATTATTCCCTTGAAGAACTCCGTGCAGAACAATTGTATAGAACGGTGAGCCAGGAGTTGGGGAATTAAGGCTAATGACCCAGAAACCAATCTACCGATAACCAATATACAAACCCATGATCCCAATCTCTCTCACTATCTCTGGTTTTTTATCTTACAAAGACCCCGTTAAAATTGATTTCACGTCTTTTGACTTGGCTTGCATTTCTGGACACAACGGAGCCGGTAAATCATCTATTCTGGATGCCATGACCTGGACGTTGTTCGGGCGGGCGCGTAAACACGATGAATCAGTGATAAATGCTCAGTCTGCTCTTGCCGAAGTGGCTTTTATTTTTCAGTATGAGGGAAATGTTTACCGCATTATTCGTGTCAACCCGCGCGGGGGAACTAAGTTGGTTGAGTTTCACATTCAGCAAGACCACCCAGACGCATCTGCTCCAATTTGGAAATCTCTTTCGGAGCGTACGTTGCGGGGAACGAACGCTAGGATAGTAGAGACGCTCCGCTTAGATTATGAAACTTTTACTAACGCGGCTTTCTTTTTGCAGGGGGAAGCGGACCAATTCACGCAGCAAAACCCCAACGACAGGAAGCGCATCCTAGCCCAAATTTTGGGCTTGGAAGTGTGGGAAACTTACCGAAAACGAGCTTATACGCGCAGAAAAGAGGTAGAAACAGAAATTGATAAATTAGATGGACGTTTGTCAGAAATTCTAAAAGAGCTAGGGAAAGAAAAGGAGCGCAAGAATCATCTTCAGGAATTAGAGGCAGAGCTAGAAAGAGCTATTAATACACGTCAGACGCAAGAGGAAAATCTAAATCACATCCGCGCTATAGAGGCTTCGCTCAAAGAAAGACGCAAATACGTGGAAGCTCTTGCCCAGCAAGTAGAAAAAAGTGAAAGCGTTAAACAACAATTAGAAGAGCGTCTTGCCGTGCGGGAAACAGAAAAGGCTGAATTGTCCCAAATACTAGAGAGGCAAGAAGAGATTCGCTCTGCCTATGCCAAATGGGAAAAGGCTTGTGGAGAGTTAGAAGAATGGAACGCGACCGCTGAGGAGTTCAGAGAGCAAGAAAAACAGCGGCAGTCCCCTCTCACCGAAATAGCCAGCGAGCGTGCTCGCCTAGAACAGGTGCTGGCCTCTTTGCGAGAACAGCAAGAGAAGCTGCAAGAGGAATTAACTAAAGTTCCCGCGCTAGAAGAGCAATTGTCAATGTTGGAAGAAGCTGTTTCTGAGGCGGAGAAAGCCCTTGCGGATAGGGATGGGAAAAAGGCTGAACTGGAGCAGGCACGCCAAAAACTGGCAGAAGCTCAGGCCGAGAATCCACGCCTGAAGGCGGCAATGGAAGAACTCAAAGAGCGCATCGACAAGTTGGAGGCCACGGAAGGCGCTAATTGTCCTCTCTGCGGTCAGACGCTTGCCCCCGATGAGCGGGAATCCCTCATTGAACGCTTGAATAAAGAAGGTACGAAAATGGGCGATCTTTACCGCGCTAACAAGGATTTACTTGATGAAGCGGACGAGTTGGTTAAAGGCCTTCAGTTAAAAATCACAGAACTTAGCTTGGCGGAAGACACTCTGAGAGACAAAAACCGAGAAATAGATAAAGTTTCTGAGCAATTGGCGCAGGTCAAAGCCCGAAGAGAGGAATGGGAGGCGGAATCAGCTGGCCGTTTGGAAGAGATTGCACAAACCATAGAAGAAAAGACTTTCGCGCCCCAGGCACGGGCTAAATTAGCCAAGATTGACGTCAAGCTTAAAGAAATTGGTTACGATGCTGTTCAACACGATCAGCTTCGCGCCGTGGTTAGTGAAGGAGAGGGAATCCAAGAAGAAGTGAGCGCGTTAGAAAAGGCGAGTGCGGTACTTAAGCCCCTTGAACGTGAGATTGCAGAGTTGGTGACGGAGCTGGCGGAAAGGCAAAAAGAGCTTGAGCAGCAACAAATAGAGAAAGAAAAGGTTTCTCTGACCTTAGCCCAAGACGAAGCTGCCGCACCAAACGCGCAAGAAGCACAAAGAGAACTTTTGTCGTTAAAGGAACGCGAGAATATTTTACAACGAGAAACCGGCGCGGCCCAGCAAAAGGTAAAGATATTAATCACTCAAAAAGAACGCCGCCGAGAGTTAGAAAGCCAGCGCGAGGAATTGGCTTATAAGGTAGGGCAGTTCAAACAATTAGAGCGTGCTTTTAGCAAGAGAGGTGTGCCCGCGTTGCTTATTGAGCAAGCTCTTCCGCAAATTGAGGCGCAGGCCAACCAGGTTTTGGACAGATTGAGCGGTGGAGCGATGTCGGTGCGTTTTCTTACCCAGCGTGAATACAAAGATAAGAAGCGTGATGATCTCAAAGAAACCTTGGACATTCAAATCCAGGATCAGGTTGGGGTGCGGGATTACGAAATGTATTCTGGCGGCGAAACGTTCCGCATCAATTTTGCCATTCGTTTAGCGCTCTCTCATGTGTTGGCGCAACGTGCCGGAGCGCGTTTACAAACCTTAGTCATTGACGAAGGTTTTGGCAGTCAGGATGCTATTGGCCGGCAGCGGCTTATTGAAGCCATTAACCTCATCCGAAGCGATTTTGAGAAAGTTTTAGTGATCACGCATATTGACGAGCTCAAAGACTCTTTTGCTACACAGTTATTTGTGGAAAAAACGGCGAACGGGTCTCAGGTAACGATTTTGCAGTAGATTGGCAGACTGGGAAATTGGTGAGGGTGTATTGGTAAACTAGTTTCCTCGCTCCAATCGTGTGCGCGAAAGTGCTGTTAGCGGCTATTGAAGTCTGAGACCTCGGAAGTCACCAATACTTCCGAGGTTTTTGAATTAAACGCAATCAATATCTAGCTACAAGACACTTTGGCAAAAGCAAGAAAATAGAACACGAATGGGCCTACAGCCTCGCGGATGTAGCGGATAAACGCAGATTAAAAATGATTAAATCCGCACAAACCTGCGTTAGCGCAAGGCATTTGCGTTGCCAGAGGCGTGCCTCTGGCGATCCGCGTTCTATCACCAAGGCTAATTTTTAAGTAATTATTCACTCCCCTTCCGCAAATGTTCAATGACGTGTCATTCTGAGA
>QMOK01000010.1 GCA_003648195.1 Chloroflexota bacterium
GCCCATCTGACAGTAGACCTGCCCGTAGAGGAGCTAGCCGCGCTGGATAGGGGTATTATCATCTCGCGCAGTTATTACTCTCTGGATGACAAGGAAACGCCCATCAACCAAGCGTCACGGGGCGACCTTTTGATGGGGAAGCTGACCATTGTGGTTACTAGCACGCGGCGTTATGTGATTATTAATGACCCGCTCCCGGCTGGGTTAGAGGCCGTGAACCAAGACCTAAAAACCAGCCCTCAGGAATCAATCCCAGACGATTATGGCTTTGAGGATATTGGTCTCTACGGCTGGGGATGGTGGTACTTTGACCACACCGAGCTGCGGGACGAGAAAGTCGTTATCTCGGCTGACTATCTCCCGGCGGGGACGTATACCTACACCTACCTGGTAAGGGCTAGCACGGTGGGCGAGTTCCATGTTATTCCACCTACGGCGCAGGAGTTCTATTTCCCCGAGGTTTATGGGCGCGGGGCGGGGAGTTTGTTTGTGGTGGTGGAGTGAATGGGACGCGGATAAAACTAGCACCAATATTTCGGAAGCATTCAAGACTTCCGAAGTATTGATTTTACACTTGCCTATAGCGCTTGCCTTGGAAGAGAATTCAGTTGCTAGACTAAGTAATTGTTTTTTTGGGTATAATGGAGTGAAAAATTTACACTCATTAGTAGGAGATACTATAAATGAAAGTTATTGATGAAGTAGAATTACCTATCACTATAACTCAGGAAGACTCTCTTTTTCAGAAATTACTTCCTATTGATCCATCTAGGACATGTGATTGTAAACCGACTCATATCAATTGTTTGACAGCTAAAGAATGGCTTAAATGCCAGATTGGGGTGTGGCAATTCAACTATGAGAAACGTGATGTTAGAGATAGAAAATTACATCCAGCTACTTTCCCTATTTCTGTTTCTAAAAGAATAATTAGTTTATTTACACATGAAGGTCAACTTGTTCTTGATCCTTTTGTTGGTAGTGGTACAACCTTGGTTGCTGCACAAGATTTAAACAGAAATGCCGTTGGTTTTGATTTACAGGAGGATTACATTAAATTATGTGAAAAGCGATTGGCCTCTAACAACTTTTTTAACCAAGCGCAGCAAATTGCTGTGCAAGATGATGCGTTAAATATCCCAAATTATTTTGAAGCAGAAAGTGTCAGTTTGATTTGGACTTCTCCACCTTATGCGAACTTACTGAATCGAAAACGTAAGAATAAATCTAGACGTGGCAATGAGCGCAAGAATGAACAATTTGATCAGATAGAGCAATATTCTCAGAATCCTCGTGATCTTGGCACAATGGAAGTTGAAGAATTTACCATTGCTATGGGGGATATTTTTGAACGCTTACTACCCTTATTGCATCCAAAGGCACATTGTGTTATTAACGTTCCTGATATGTGGTGGGAGAACAAGCGGATAACGCTTCATGTTGCTATTATAGAAGAATTGCGTAGACGAGGATATGAGCTTCGAAATACTATTATCTGGGATCGTACAAATATCGTTAATCGAATAGGCATTTTCGGGTGGCCCTCTAACTACATTACTATGGGGACTACCTTTGAATACCTGTTAGATTTTTGGCGTCCACCCAATTAATAAATGTTTTTTCACGCGGAGAACTATACATGAAAACATATACAAAAGAAACCTTGGTGAACGAATTACAAAAAATCCGCTCAATGGGCTGGATACCTAATGCTAGACCAGGAAACGATGGCGGGATTGGGAACACTTTAGAGGATTTACTTGGTATTGAAGAAAATAACCTCCCAATTCCAAATGCAAATGAATGGGAATTGAAATGTCAAAGGGAAAATACAACTTCCTTGGTTACCCTTTTTCATATGGAACCATCCCCGCGAGCGTTTAAATTTGTGCCAAACATTCTTTTACCTAATTTTGGTTGGCATCATAAGGAAGCAGGAAAAAAATATGGTTCCAAGGAAATGAGTTTTCGACAAACTATTAGCGGGGTATCATGGAGCGACCGTGGTTTTATGGCGATTGTAGATAGAGTGAATCGAAAAGTTTTAATATCTTTTGATAGTTCAAAGATTGATGATAAGCATGCCCATTGGCGTGATATGGTTAATGTAAAAACCGGATTAACCGAATTAAACCCCCAGCCTTATTGGGGATTTGATGATCTGGAGCATAAAGCTGGCACAAAACTCTTGAACTGTTTTTTTGTGCAAGCTGAAAGCAAAAGAGAAAAAGGGCAAACATTCTTTAGGTATTCAAATATCTCTATCTTGCAAAAGTTCAAATTAGAAGGCTTGTTGAAAGGTATAGAACAAGGATTTGTCTATATTGATTTCGATGCTCGAACAGGGCACAATCACGGAACCAAATTTAGGCTTCGAAGAAACAAATTCTCCGAGCTGTATGACACGGTAATAGAAATATGAAGTAGGTCGCCTCTCTCATCACTGCTGAATCGCAGTAGCACCCTCATAGGGAGTATAGATGTAAAACTGCCTAAATAGGCGAAGAGAAACTACAACGAATTTGGGGTAATGGATTTTTGTTTTTGTAATCTGTTTCTTTCTACATCCGCTGTAGTTTGGTTTTGTCTAAAAACAAGGAACACAACTCCTGGTTTTTAGATAAAAATGAAGAATGCGCCTCCTGGTTTTCAGTTAAAGCCACAACGAATTTAGAGCAGTCGCTTTTTGCGCTTATAATCCCCTTTTCTCTATCTACTTGCCATTTGGAGCGTTGTAATACATATTAATTGTCTATACATCAACCAGGAGGTACTCCATGAGACAATCAAAATTATTCAAAAATGAGGGAAGCCAAGCCATCAGGCTGCCAAAAGAGTTTCAATTTGCTGGAACACAGGGACTGGTCAAGAAAACAAAAGAATGTGCTTTACCGCTCCCCCTCCCAGAAACATGGCAAGTGCTTTTTGACAGCGTGGAACAATTTTCAGGCGATTTTATAAATCAACGCAAACAACCAGACACGCAAGAACGCAAAGGACTTTTTGAACGAATTATCCCCTCCCCATGAAACGCATCCACTCCATCGACATCCTCCGCGCCCTCGCCATCGTCTGGATGATTCAAATCCACTTTGTAGATAACCTTGGCCATTGGGCAGAACACGACACGCTCATTTATGCCATCACAGGCTGGGTAGGCATTGTGCCCGCGCCGCTGTTCACCTTTTTAGCGGGCGTTAGCCTCTTTATTTCGCTAAGCAAATACCCGCCCGAAACGGGACGCCGCCAAACGCTCCGGCGCGGGCTGGTAATTTTCGCCATTGGGCTGCTACACAACCTCGTCAACTGGGGCGCGGAATCCCTTTTCGATTGGGACATCCTCACCCTCATCGGCAGCGCACTAATCATCGTTTACGGATTGCAACACGTTAGTTTGGCCGGCATTCTCGCCATTATTCTGGGGGTATTCGCCTTTAGCCCTGCCCTGCGCGGAATGACGGGCTATAATCTGCATTGGAATTTCATCCTCCGCGAATATATCCACAATTTCACACTCAAAGATTTGTTTTTGGGATGGCTTCTTCAGGGATTTTTCCCCATTTTCCCCTGGATTGTTTTCCCCCTGGCGGGATACGCAACTGGACGCGCGATTCTCGGCGCAAGCGATTCCCAGCGTCAACGTACTTGCGCCCAGAGGGTTGTGGTGGTTGGTATTCTACTTGCGTTTTGCGGCGCCCTGGGCGTTTGGGGATACACAAACTATGGCTATACCTTGCTTGCTGGCTGGCGTGACTATTTTTCCCCCATCACCTTTTACCCTGCCAGCACAACTTATTTGCTAATTTTGTTGGGTATTTGTCTTACAGCTTTTGCGGGGTTATGGCTGCTGCTAGATTCCTCACCGCAGAGCGTGACGCGAGCCAAATGGGAGCGAAGCTGTTTGTTCACCGCTGTTCAGCGCTATAGCCGCTACTCGCTCAGTGTCTACATCATCCATCACAGTGTTCACCTTTGGCCTCTCTACCTGGCTGGGTGGTTGCGTGCCAGCGATCGCTGGTATTATTATACAGACGCAATCCCCGTTTGGGGTGCTATTATTCTTTGGGGGACGTTTATTGCCGCTTTTTACTATGTCATTGCCCAATGGGAGAAAATTAACGGGCGATACAGTTTCGAATGGGCAATTGCCCGCATAGTTAAGGGATAAGCCAAAAATCATCTACTTTTGTAGTCGCGACAGTATTGGGCGCGCGCCAGGCTGTCAAACCACGCTCAAACGAAAATGCTTGTAATTTGTCCAAATTGCCTACATTGCTTAAATCCGTAGAGCCAATTAATGTCTCATCGAGCAAGCAAGACAATGTGCCCGTTTCGGAGTCAACCTCCATTAGGTATGTATACCAAACGTCAGTTTCTATCCCCAATGATGAATAATATTCCTCAAGTACCTCGCCATTTGCCGAGATATGGGCAACCCAAAATCCAGCCACAATTTCGTTATCGGACACTTCGGGTCCGCAAAGCCCGTACCAATAGTTGTCATTAGCAAGGTCTACGCTGTACATAAGGCTCTGGCCAACACTATTGCTATTAGGGTCGCCAGCATAGAGCATTTTTGCTTCAATGTTTTCGAGATCTGAAAATTTAACGCTTTCTGGTTGTCCTACGAGTATATCGCAGGTGTCAATCTCGTAATCGACCATATTGTTTGTGATGACCAATATGCCCTCGTCCTGAATGATGGAACAAGCATCATCCATGGCTGTTCGCCAGATGCGGGTATTCACCGTTCCATCGTAGTCGCTATTATTGAAATCATCATATAAAACAGGGATTGCCGCCTTTGCGCTAGGAGGCACGGTGGGCGTGGAGGCTTCGTTTGGCGAATTGCCCCAAAATATTATCCCCAGAAAAATTGCAATTACAACTAGGGCGGTCACTCCGATGCCGCCAATTATCAGTTTCAGTGAGGGAGTGGGAGGTGCAGCTTGGATGGTTGCGCTTGGTGAAACGGGAGTGAAGTTTTCATCCGTTGGCAAAATAGCTTTGGATGCCAAATTCTCGCGTACCTCGGCGGTGAGGATGCTTAACGTTGGCGACTCGGCGGTTACGTTGCTCTGTTGCACGGCTTCGGTTAGCGCTTCAGCCATCTCGTTAGCGGTTTGATAGCGGTCAGCCGGCTTTTTTGAAAGTGCCTTGAGAATAACAAGCTGCACTTCCTCCGGTACGTGGGGATTGACGTCTCTTGGCAGTGGCAAAGGGTTGTGAATATGAGCCATCACTACCGCCATTGGAGTCTCAGCTTGGAATGGCGGTTGCCCGGTGGCCATTTCGTATAGAATAACGCCCGCGGCGTAAATATCCGTGCGCCCGTCCACTTCCCCGCCAACACTTTGTTCGGGAGCCATGTACAGCGGCGTGCCCATCACGGCTCCACTGACGGTCAACTCAGAAGAACTTTCAAGGACTTTGGCGAATCCGAAATCGGTTAGATATACCGTTCCCTCATCGTCAATCATGGTGTTAGACGGTTTCACATCTCTATGCACAATGCCTTGCCGGTGAGCGTAGTCTAGCCCCGCGCAAATTTGACGCATAATATTGGCTATTTCAGGAAGCGTTAGTTTTCCCGCAGCCAAAACATCTTGGAGCGTGCCACCGTTAAGATAACGCATGGCCATATAAGTGATGCCAGCATCTTCGCCGAAATCAAATACAGGAAGAATGTTTGTGTGCTCTAACCGCGCGATAATGCGTGCCTCTTGAATGAATCGCTGAGTAAAACTAGAGTCTCGGGTATGGTAAAGGGGTAAAACTTTTAGTGCGACATAACGATCCATTGAAGCCTGATAGGCTTTGTAAACAGTTGCCATGCCGCCCTGACCAATTTGCGAAATAATGCGGTAAGCACCGAGCATCATACCTTCTTTATTGTCAGTCATCTATTTCCTTATTTGTCATTTTTGAGAGATTGCTTGAGAGCCAGCTCAAATACGCGAAAAAGCTTTTTTGATTGCTTTCCAGTAGGCTATAATATTAACACTCAAGAGATACTACGCCAAGGGAAAAATGAGTCAGGGCGATTCCCCCCTCTTTTTTGCGAGTGACATGACAATCAGGCAGAGCGACATTCAACTCTGATCAACCGAAAGCACTACAAACTGATTCTTTCCTTTTTCTTTTGCTTGATACATGGCCTGGTCAGCCACTTGCATCAGTCTATTCAGCGAAATTTGACCCTTTCCTCCATATTCAACCATACCCAAGCTGATGGTCAAAGAGATATTCTTGCCATCCGCATCAAAAATAAGTTCGCTAATCGATTGGCATAGTCGTTTAGCAACTTTGATTGCTGTGTTTGAATCGGTTTGCGGTAAAAGGATGATAAATTCATCTCCTCCGTACCTGCCAATTGAATCAAATTTCCGTAAGTTGTCTTGGCATATCTTGGTAATCTTTATGAGGATTGCATCCCCCATCGCGTGCCCATGCAGGTCATTAAAAGATTTAAAATTATCAATGTCGAACATCATAATTGCTAGTGGTATATGGTGTCTTTGCGCTCTATCTAGTTCATTTTGTAAAAGCTGAAAGAAATATCGGCGATTATACACATTGGTCAGAGGATCGCTTATTGCCAATAGCTTTGTTTCTCTAAATAACCTGCGATGTTCTGTTGTATCGCTTATTGTTATTAATCTGCCAATTATTTGCTCTCTGCGGTTCTTAATTGGGATAAGCGTCATTTCATAGTAGTATGTTGTACCAGTTTCTTCGATTTTTTGCTCGATTTGGGTTGAATACACATCCTGTACAATGTTTAAATTCTTCCAAAACCACAATATGTCTTCTGCTGGTTTCCCAATTGCTTCATCTGGAGTAGTATTAGTGAATTGGTGTGCACTAGCATTCATGACAGTCACCCGATTTTGGATATCCAAAACGATGACTCCAGATGTTAAATTTTCAACAATCACGTCATATGCCATCGGCACTAAATCGAACAGTCGATAATAAAATAACGCCCAGCCAATTAGCAAACCGGAAATACTAAATGCCACTGGTGCGAAGTTGAAATTCGGAATTGGGGTTACATCTATTATGTACAATCCATCCACAATTAAGGGAATAAAGAGGCTGAACAGCAGAACTGTTATCTGATGTCGGAATGGTTTTTGAGAAGACGCCCATGTCCAAATTAATACACCAATTGATAAAAAATAGCCAATATAGGGCATTGGTACATGTATATAGTAAAACCAGGGACCGTAATCATTAACCAAAATAGAAAAAAGTTCAGTTCCAATATCCACCCACGGATTTTGTCTAAACCAATGATGGAGATCGTTCGTCCAGATTACTACGTTTGTCGCGACAGCAAAAATTCCTAAAACGAACACAAAATATTTAAGCCTTTTTCCGCGTCCAGTAAAACTAATAACCAAAATCAAAAACAAAAAAGGAATAAATGTGATACCCAGGAATTGTATATTTGCCCAAAAGATTTTTGTCTCTAATTCCACCCCCATGATCTCGAAGATAAAGCCTGTAGACCAGACAAATAACGCAGTAAGCAGGCCCAAAAAAGTACGAGCCGTTGACTCATGACGATAGCGTAAAGTGAATACCCATAAAATGGTGAGGATAATAGAAGAAACAATGAGCGGCCAAACGTGCGTGGTGAATTCAATGGTCATGTTTTCCAACAGTTTACATCAGCGGTGGGCGGGGGACTTGTTTTGGGGGGCGAAGCTATGTTGAGTTTATTGTAGTCAGAAAGCAGTTCTTCGTCTAGCCCCATGCGTGCTCTCTTGCCCTCCTGCTTTATTCATTCCCCTTCGCTTTGACCGTAAAATGAATCCGCTCGCTGGAGATTTTTTCTCCCTCTAGCGTGAGTGCCTCTGCCCAAGCCTGGTGCTCTCCCGTCTGGGCGGGCCACCAAGTTTCGTAGGGGGCTGCGCTGAGAGTGGCGATAATTTCCCCATCCACCCCCAAGGTGATTTCTGCGGCGTCCACTTGGCTGATGGCCTCAATGTGGATGCGTTGCGTTTCTTGGGGAACATCCGAGGAGAGGTAGTAGACCGTGTTGGGGCCGGGAGACGCCAAAAAGAGGGGGTGTTCCGTGTTGCCGGCGATGGGGGGTTGCAAATCGCTGAAGAGAATGATGCCCTCCCCCCGCGCCCAACCCCGCGCCTCGACCGGTAAATCCAGCACCACCTGCGCTCGCCGAAATTCCAGGGGCGTGCCTTCATCAGCCAGCAGGCCGGTGCGAACATCTAACACTACTTCTCTATACAGTGTGTCATGTGTGTTGGGCTGCGTGCCCTCGATGAACCACTCTAAACGTTGGTACGGGCAAGCGTCCGTGGGGAGCAGGCCGGAGAGGGTGCAGACCCTGACGCGCACCATCCCCGCTGGAAGCTTGAATTCTGTTTCGGGGACGCCGCTGAGCACGGTACGGATGAATTGATGCCAGATGGGAGCCGCTCCGCTGAGGCCGTCTACATTGATCATGGGTTCGTGATTGGCATTCCCCACCCATACGCCTACAACCAACTCTGGCGTGTAGCCCACAGTCCAGTTGTCGTGGAAGTTGGAGGTGGTGCCCGTTTTTACGGCGGCGGGTCTGTCGAGGAGCAATGCGCTGTGGGGGCCAAATCCCGGCGTGCGGGCTGAGTTATCGCTCAAAATATCCGAAACAAGCCAGGCCACGCGCTCATCCAAAACGCGCACCTGCCCCAGGGATGGGGCTTCGTAAAGAATATCCCCCGCTTCATCGAAAATGCGAGAAATGCTGTAAGGCGCGAGACGATAGCCGCCATTAGAAAATGCTCCGTAAGCGGCTGTAAGCTCCAAGAGAGAAACCTCTCCGCCGCCCAAAGCAACGGACAAATCGCTTTCTTCGGGCGTCACGCGCGTTAAAATGCCTAAATTTGCGCTTAGGGCGTAGAAATTTTGCAGCCCAACATGCTCCAGCGTAGCCACGGCGGGGATGTTGAACGAAGACGCCAGCGCCTCGCGGATGAGCACCGGGCCGTGGAAGCGGTTATCGTAATTTTTGGGCGCATAAGATTTACCATCGTGGAGGGCAAAGTTGCGGGGCACATCTAATATCATTGTGGCCGGCGTCCACGGGGCGGCTTGGGCGGGGTCAAAGGCGGCGGCGTAAATAAGGGGCTTGAGCGCGGAGCCGGGCTGGCGGGGGGCGAGGGTCATATTGACCGCGCCGGAAATATCCTCCGCGAAGTAGTCGGGACTGCCCACCATGGCGCGAATGGCTCCGGTGTGCGTATCTATGGCCGCTAAGGCGGCGTTGTGGACGTTGTGCCCCAGGCCGCTCATGTCTTTTTGGATGGTTTCTAAGTGTTGGTTGATGGCGCGTTCGGCGTGGTGCTGCCAGTTGAGGTCTAGGGTGGTGCGCACAATGATGGAGCTTGCCAGCTCCTCGGGGGTGAGCAAACTATCCAGTTGGGCGCGTACCCACAGGACGAAATGCGGGGCTTCCATGGGGTAGGGGGCGGTTGAGAATGTCAGTGGTTCGCCCTCGGCTAGCTCCCGTTCTTGGGCAGTGATAAAGCCCGCTTTTTCCATGAGGCCTAGAACAACTTTTTGGCGTTCCTGGGCAGTTTCAGGGTTGAGAAAGGGGTTATAAAGTGAGGGCGCTTGGGGAAGTCCGGCCAGCAACGCGCTCTCGGCTAGGTCTAGCTCGGCGGCGGGTTTGCCAAAGTAGGTTTGGGCGGCGGCTTCAACGCCGTATGACAATCCCCCGTAGTAGCTTTGGTTGAGGTAGAGGGCTAGGATTTCGTCTTTGGAGTAACGGCGCGTCAATTGCCAGGCCAGCACGCTCTCACGCAATTTGCGGCGGATGGTGTTCTCGAAGCGTTCTTCAACGCTAAAAAGCAGGGTGCGCGCCACTTGCTGGGTGATGGTGCTCCCCCCGGCCAAAACCTCGCCCCCGCGCAGGTTGATCCAAAAGGCGCGCGCTATTCCCCAAAGGTCTACGCCCGGATGTTGGTAGAAGTTGCGGTCTTCGGTGGCGATGGTGGCGTCCCTGAGGTGGGGGGAGACGTTTTCCAGGGATAGAACGGCGTGCCGTCCCCCTTCCGCGCTGAGAGATTCGTAGAGCAAAGTTCCGTGGCGGTCTTCAATGCGGACGCTAGGCGCGTTGAGCCGATAGGGGAGGGTGGCTACGTCTGGGAGGTCGGCGAAGAGCCAGAGGGAGAGGAGGAGTATGAGGGTTGTGAGGATGATGATGAGGGTTATTTTTTGTTTCATGGGGTTCCTAGACCCGACAGGTTTTTAAAACCTGTCGGTCTTAATGATTCTCCTTCACATAAGCCTTCAAATACTCCCCCGTATAAGAATTAGGATTAGCGCAAATCTCCTCTGGAGTACCAATCGCAATCACCTCACCGCCCGCCTCGCCACCCTCTGGGCCTAGGTCAATAATATAATCGGCTACTTTGACAATGTCCATATTATGCTCAATGATCAAGACCGAGTTCCCCTCATCTACCAAGCGTTGGAGTACCTCTATTAACTTGTGCACATCCGCCGCGTGAAGCCCCACTGAAGGCTCATCCAGGACGTATAGCGTAGAGCCGGTAGACCGCTTGGCCAACTCCCGTGAGAGCTTAATGCGTTGGGCCTCGCCGCCAGACAAAGTAGTAGAGGACTGTCCGAGCCGAATATATCCCAGGCCAACATCTTTCAAAGTTTGCAGACGATCTACCATGGGCGTAAAAGCCTCAAAAACCTCGGCGGCGGTGTCCACGGTCATATCTAACACATCGGCAATAGAATAGCCTTTAAAGCGCACCTGAAGCGTTTCGCGGTTATACCGTGTCCCGTGGCAGACATCGCAAGGTACATACACATCTGGCAAAAACTGCATTTCAATTCTCAACTGCCCTTGCCCGGCACAAGCCTCGCAGCGCCCACCATGCACATTGAACGAAAAACGCCCTTTACCGTAACCTCTAATTTTACTTTCGGGAAGCTCGGCAAACAAATCTCGGATATAGTTAAACAGCTTGGTATACGTGCCCGGATTAGAGCGCGGCGTGCGGCCAATGGGAGATTGGTCAATATTGACAATTTTATCGATGAACTCTAAGCCCTGTATCTTGTCGTAATCTCCCGGATGCACGTTGGAGTTATTGATTTCACGTGCCAAGGCTTTGTAGATAGTCTCTACCAATAAGGTGGATTTTCCAGACCCCGAAACGCCGGTTATGCAAACCAACTTTCCCAGGGGGATAGAGACATCAACGTTTTTGAGGTTGTGCTGGCGTGCGCCAAAAACCTTGAGCGATTTGCCATTCCCCAGGCGGCGTTCCGCGGGGATTGGAACCTGGCGTCTCCCCGATAAATACGCGCCCGTCAGAGATGTGGGGTGGGCCAGGATGTCTTCCACCGTGCCAGCTGCAACCACCTCCCCGCCATGTTCGCCCGCGCCGGGGCCTAAGTCTAGAATCCAATCGGCGGTGTAAATGGTTTCGGTATCGTGCTCCACAACCATGACCGTGTTGCCCAAATCGCGCAATTCCTCTAGGGTGTGCAATAAACGCCCGTTGTCGCGGGGGTGGAGGCCAATTGAGGGTTCGTCCAATACGTACAGCACTCCCATCAGGTGCGAGCCAATCTGCGTAGCCAGGCGAATGCGCTGGGCTTCTCCCCCCGACAGGGTCCCAGCCGAACGGTTGAGGGTCAGGTAATCCAGCCCCACATTTACTAAAAAGCCCAAACGTTCTTTGATTTCACGAAGTACGCGCTGCGCTATTTTTTGCTGGCGGTCGTTTAGAGGGGTATTTGCGCCTTCTAGCCCGCACACCCATTCTAAGACGCGGCGAATGGGTAAAACCGAAACTTGGGTGATGTTCCAGCCGTCAATGGTAACGGCAAGGGCTTCGGGGCGGAGGCGGGCGCCGTTGCAGCCCGGACAAGGCTGGTTGTTCATAAAATCCATAATGCGTTGCCGCATATATTTGGAATTTGTTTCTCTGAAGCGGCGTTCTAGGTTGTTTATTATCCCCTCGTAAACCCTCATAAAAGTGTACTCTCTTCCTTCTTTGTTTTTGTAATGAACTGTAACCTCTTTGCCTTTTGTGCCGTATAAGAGTATGTTTAAATCATCTGGGGATAAATCTTTAACCGGGGTGTGGAGGTCAATCCCGCACGAGTCGGCGGCCCCTACCAAGGCTTGCCAATAGTAGCCGCCTTGTTTGCGAGGGCCTCCCCACTCTGCAGCTTTGACTGCGCCCTCCATGATAGACAGGTTTCTGTCTGGGATGAGGATATTGACGTCAATTTCTAGCTTTGTTCCAATTCCTTCGCAAACGGGGCAGGCTCCGTGCGGGGTGTTGAATGAGAATGTGCGGGGTTCAATTTTGGGGAGACTGATGCCGCAGGTTGGGCACGATAGATGTTCAGAGAAATTGATTTCTTTGGGTTTGTCGAGATCTGTAACGTCTAGCAGCGTGAGGTAGCCATCTCCGAATTTGAGGGCGGTTTCTACAGAATCGGTTAGACGAGTGCGGAAGTTCTTTTGGTCTACGGGGTCTTCGGATTTGTGAATGATGAGACGGTCAACTACGGCTTCTATGGTGTGGGCTTTGTAACGCTCAAGTTGGATGTCTTCTTCAAGCCGCCGAATTTTTCCGTCAATCCGCGCGCGCACAAAACCGGATTTTTGGATCTCTTCTAAGAAGCCCTCGTGCTCGCCTTTGCGTCCCTTGACCAAGGGCGACAGAATATTGAAGCGAGTTCCCTCTGGCATTTTTTCAATTATATCTACAATCTCTTGCGCCGATTGAGTGGTGACTTCGCGCCCGCATTGCGGGCAATGAGGGATTCCTATGCGGGCAAACATAAGGCGCAGGTAATCGGAAATTTCGGTCACAGTTCCCACCGTGGAGCGGGGGTTTTGAGACGTTCTTCTTTGGTCAATGGAAACAGCTGGAGAAAGGCCTTCAATATAATCTACATCTGGTTTGTCCATTTGTCCCAAAAATTGCCGAGCGTAAGAGGATAAGGATTCCACGTAGCGGCGTTGTCCTTCGGCAAAAATGGTGTCAAAAGCTAAAGATGATTTTCCAGAGCCAGACAATCCAGTGATGACCACAAATTTATCACGGGGGATTTCTACAGTAATATTTTTTAGATTATGAACGCGAGCGCCAACAACTTTGATTGATTTTTGGGACATGGTTTTTAAGAGGGGGCAGAGGGGCAAAGGAGACAAGGGGAACAGAAGAAACAAAGGGGAGCTAAGTGTGCGCGATATTATAGCACAAATGTTTCATTATTTTTCTTAACTTCGCCATTATAATAATAAATTTTGGTAGTTAACGTGTAAGATGCGTCTTAAATGAATTTGATGGTAGACTATATGTGGCAAGATATTGTATAATTCTTTGGTAATCCATTTTGAGCGTTGATAAATCAACTAGCGAATGAACTCATTCAAAGAATACGCTCAAAGGCAAATGGACTAGAGATTAAGTATGCAAAATATAAGATGAAGTTAGTCAATTCTAACTATTGGGAGGCTGAATGGAAATAACTTGGCATGGACATTCTTGTTTTCAGTTAAAGGAACGAGGAAAGGCGGTTGTTGTAACTGATCCTTATGATCATAAAGCAATTGGCTATCATGAACTCGATTTATCAGCGGATATTATCACAATTAGCCACGATAATCCTGGGCATAATTACGCGCAGGTTATAAAAAAGCGCAAATCTAAACAACATATTCTATCGGGGCCTGGAGAATATGAAATTGGCGAAGTATTTATCACCGCTTTCCGCACTAATGGCAAAAAGAAACACCCTAAAGATGAAATACGCAATCACATGTTCGTTTTTGAATATGAGGGAGTGCTAATAGCTCATCTTGGAAACCTAAAACACGTTCCGAGCCAATCAGACGTGAAATCTATCGCCGGAGACATCCAAGTGGCGTTAGTGCCTGTCGGGGGAGGAAGCAGCCTGAATTCTTCTCAGGCCGTAGAGGTGATACGCATTTTAGAGCCTACCTACGCCATTCCCATGCACTACAAAACCCCCGAATGCAAAGTAGATTTAGACCCCCTGAGCAAGTTCACAAAAGAAATGGGGTTAGAAAAGATTGAACCGCGTCCTTTCTTGAGCGTTACCAGCACCAAATCATCTAGTGAGACAACTGTTGTTGTCTTAGAATACGAACACTCATAATCAGATGCAATATAAGGAAACGATTATGCCTGTAAAACTATTGATGACATGGGATATTTTGCCTAACCGAGAACAAGAATATTTTGAGTTTGTGGTTAGCGAATTTATTCCCCAAATCAAAAAGCTTGGCATAAGACCAGTAGATGCTTGGTATACCATGTATGGCCCACCACCGCAAATAATGGTCACGGCCAAAGCGGAAAGTCAAAACTTATTAGAAGCGGCAATGGACACAGGCGAATGGAGCAGACTGGTTAATGACCTTGTTACCTTTGTAGATAACTTTGCCTATAAAATCATTCCCGCACGCCCTGGATTTCAGCTTTAGCTTCCCCGCAGGTGAAACGCGCTTTGAAAGTGCATTGCGTTTGCTCACCTGCTTCATCTTTATACCCATCCCCACTATGACTCTAATTGTAGACGCTCACCAAGACCTTGCTTGGAATATGGTAACTTTCGGACGCGATTATAGCCTCGCTGCCCACGAAACTCGCCAACGTGAAGTTGGGGGATCCGCGCCAAAAATCAACGGCCAAACCTTATTGGGATGGCCTGACTATCAAAAAGGGAAAGTGGCCATTGTTTTCTCCACGCTCTTTGTCGCGCCCATCAAAGCCGCAAGAGGTCAATGGGATGTGCAATATTACGCCACTCCCGACCAGGCTCACCAAAAATACCTTGACCAAGTGGATGCCTATTACCGTCTCTGTGACGAACACCCTGAAAAATTCCGCCTCATTCTCAACAAATCAGACATGGAAATTGTTTTAAAGTCGTGGGAAGGAAACGCGTCCGCCCCGCTTGTAGGATTGGTGATTCTGATGGAAGGCGCAGAGGGGGTGCGCTCTCCCGGCGAATTGGCCTTATGGCAGAAGAAGGGCGTTCGGCTAATAGGCCCGGCTTGGGCGGGGACACGGTTTTGTGGCGGGACTGGCGAACCGGGCGGGCTAACCCCAGAGGGATACGAACTCCTAGACGGCATGGCCGACTTCAACATCACCCTAGATATTAGCCACATGGATGAACGAGCCGCGCTTGAAGCCTTAGATTATTATCCCGGCTCAATTGTTGCCTCGCACGCTAACGCCAAGGCGCTTTTGAAAAATTCTTCCAGCAATCGCCATCTCACCGACCGCGTCATCCAAGGCCTTATGGAGCGTGACGCAATTATTGGTGTTGTTCCCCATAATCGCTTCTTGAAAGATGGCTGGAATTTCAGTGATAGTCGTTCCGAAGTGACTCTGGCAGAGCACGTTGTTGCCCAAATTGACCATATTTGTCAAATTGCTGGCAATGCAAAACATGTAGGAATTGGGAGCGACTTCGATGGAGGATTTGGCCTCTCTGGAGTCCCAGCCGAAATAGACACCATAGCCGATTTACAAAAATTAGGGCCTATCCTGGCTCAAAAAGGTTATACAGAAGAAGATGTTAAAGCTATTTTGGGCGGAAACTGGATTGCGTACCTAAAAGAAACCCTGCCCTAAGAGTAATTATTTATGAAACAATCAAAATCTCAATCACTAAAAAAAGGGGTTCGCGTGGGGTTGCTTATTGCCGCGTTGGGATTCCTTATTTTTATATTAGGAGTTGAGCCAGACCTCTTTCGTTTGAACCGTAGTCCAGTTATTGGCTTTGCTCAGATTACTGTTCTTTCATTTGGACTGGCTATTATGTGTCTTGGGGGATACATTAGCCTGAACGCCAGCCGGCCCGCCGCGCATGAACGGAGTCTTGTCGAAGATGTTGGGCTTCGATTAGTAGCAACGGGGTACTTGGTTTCATTCATCTCGGCGTTAGCAGATGTTTTTGGGTTAGGCACTCAATCTTGGCCCGCGCTTCCCTTTTTAGGGCCTTCTCAAGCTATAGGCGTTATGGCCGGAGAAATCCTCATTGCCATAGGCTTTATAATGTTCATTCCCAAACGGAACGATTCTTAATAACCTTTTGGCGAATACCCCTCAGAAACTATATTTTGGAGGATGTGAAATGTCTCAACTGAACAATTCAACGGAAACTAAGAAACGTGAACAATACTTCAATCCTGAGAGAGTAGAAAAGATAAAGCCGCTTTTTTGGCAAGGAAAATCCCTTAACGCGTTTTGGACAATAGGAAGCGTGTTCTCCATACTGACGAACATCATCCTCATTGTGATCCTCGTCGTTTTAGGACGAAAGCTATTTGCCATCAAGAGCATCATTAATGACCAACTTCTATATGGGCTAGCGGCCAACTTTGAGAAAATGGACCAAGCCAATATAAGCACCACCATAAATGTACAGGATGAAATTCAAGTTGCGTTTGAGCTTCCACTACAAACAAACACCTCTGTTGTCTTAACCAGTGATGTTCCGCTGATTGCCAATTTAGAAATCTTTGGCTTGAACCCCGCGGTTAACATTACTCTTAAAAAAGGAACCGTATTACCAATCTCTTTAGATATATTGGTTCCCGTAGATACAATGGTTCCCATAAATTTAACAGTTCCTGTAGATATTCCTCTTAATGAGACAGAATTGCACGAACCTTTTGTTGGCCTTCAGGAAGTTGTAAATCCTTATCAAGTTCTATTAGGCTCTACGCCAGACTCTTGGCAAGAGATTGAGCTGTGTACATCCATCCCCGGATGCGAAAAACTATTAATGCCCTAAGTTTTCAGGATGGGCAAAATAGAGCGCGTGGTTGGGAAAGTGGCACGAAAAATGGCTCAAAATGCTGTTGGGTATGGCGGCCATAGCAAATTGAAACCACTTTCCCTTGGGCTTTATATACCGTTGGTAAATGAAAATTGGGGGATAGCGATCACTTATGTTCAGCCATGATATTTGGCATTCATTCCCGCATTTCACAATCGGAGCGTAAATATTTTTAGGAATTACAAATATATTTCTATGATAAAGAAATTTTTTCGTTGGTCACGAATAATATTTGCGTTACTAATTCTGATAGCGTTTTTGTGCCGATCTGCGCTGAACCCCGCTAGCTTCACAGAGCAAGTTCGTGTTTATTCTCGTCCGCTAGAGTTCGACTATTTTTCTTGGATGGTTGGCGCGATGTGGAATAAGGTTGAGCAATTCTCTTTGGGCGCAGAGCGATATATTTCTCCTGACGATGGCAGCCAATTCCTTTTGGATTATTTAGATTTAGTTGAGCAGATTTTTCGACTTGAAAACGAATTTCGGAATATTTATGGTGATCCCAATGTGGAAGACCCAGAGAGCGTGGCGGCAGACGTGAAAGTTCAATTAGAAGAGAAGCGTGCTCACCGCCAGGAGATGGCACCACTTGTAGAGGAGCTGCTTCAACGCCAAATTAACGCCTCTCTCGCCGATTTGGGTCTCACACGCGGGGGGCAGAGCGTTCCTCCCGTTCTTTACCAATCCATTCACAATTCCTACACATTAATTATTTCTCCACGGGATGAAATACGTACAACTCTTAACATTGCGCTCATCCCAGATTTAACGTTAGAGGAAGTTATTGCGTTGGAAGAAAATATTGAAGAGAATTTTGATGTTTCTGCCTTGGTAACCGGAATAGGGGGGATGGGCATGTACCCATCTATGGTTGTTGAGACCACCTCTTTGCACTGGCTGATATTTGTTGTGTCTCACGAATGGACACATAATTACCTGACTCTTCGGCCTCTTGGAATGCATTATTCAGCCAGCCCTACGTTAACGAGCATAAACGAAACTGTAGCTGATTTATCTGGTTACGCGGTGCGTGATGCCGTTTTGGAGCGTTTTTACCCCGAACATGTTCGCGTATCGGCAGCAGAAGAAATAGCTAAAAATACCGCTGAGAAAGAGTTTTTAGATGCTTTTATAGAAATGTCCAAACCCCATTTTTTTAATTTTGGACACGAGATGCACAAGACACGCGTGGTCGTTGACCGGATGCTCGCGGATGGAGAAATTGAAGAAGCCGAAGCCTATATGGAAGAGCGCAGGCAATTCTTTTGGGAAAATGGTTACCGTATCCGAAAACTTAACCAAGCGTATTTTGCGTTTCATGGATCGTATGCCGCTTCTCCCGGCGGCGCGGTAAGCGCGAGTGGCAACACCCTAGGTGATAACATGCGCAGCTTGCAAGAGGCTATGCCATCTTATGCCAGCTTTATGAAAAAAGTGGCTTGGATGTGGAGAGTGGATCAATTTGAGCAAGCTTTTAAAGAGTATTTGAACAAATAAATTTGATAATTTGTACGTTGTTCAAGTCTATTTTTTGGATTTTAGTTGGAGAAACTATGCGTAACCGAATAATGATTGCTGTATTTTTTTTAATGATTTTATTGCTGACCGCTTGTGCGGGCGACTCTACCCCCGTGGCTGAACCACAAACCGCACCTCTTGCCACTCCTCCGGCGATTGCCCATCCTCCCACCGCAACAGTGGAAGAAGCCCTTACCCCTATAACAAATGCAATTTGTGTCGCAGAAGCCCCTAACCCTACTCCCCCCGCCGAGATCGTTGAAATTTTCTCCCCTCAAGAAGAAGATTGGTCTAAAGGCCCAGAAGATGCGGCAGTGACTATTGTGGAATACGCCGATTTTCAATGTCCTTATTGCGCAACAGCAGGGCCAGTTTTGCTTGAGCTTCAATCCCTATATCCTAATGATGTGCGTTTTATTTATCGCCATTTCCCCTTGCTCGCAATGCACGATAAATCAATTCTGGCAGCTCAGGCAGCCGAAGCCGCTGGTTTACAAGGTGAGTTTTGGGGTATGCACGACCTTCTTTACGCAAAACAGGCAGAATGGGGGCGTCTTTCCATAGAAGATTTTAAAACTTGGGTAATTGAACAAACTGAAACATTAGATATAAACAGCGAGCAGTTCACAGAAGATTTTGAAAGTGAAGAAATCACCCAGAAAGCTCAAGAAACTTGGGAAAAAGGTCAGGAAATTGGGTTTCCTGGAACACCTTTCATCATGATCAATTACCAACAATTTAAATCACAGCCCAAACTTGAAATATTGACTGCCATTGTAGAAATGATCAAACTGGAAAAACGACAATTCACTCAATGCCCTCCCATGACCATTGACCCCGAAAACACATATATTGCCACGCTAGAAACCGAGAAAGGCAATATAACCATTGAACTTTTCCCCGATGTGGCCCCTATGGCGGTAAACAGCTTCATTTTCTTAGCCGAGAATGGCTGGTTTGACGACATCACATTCCATCGCGTAATTCCAGACTTTGTAGCCCAAACTGGAGACCCTGCTGGGACAGGCTACGGCTCCCCAGGCTATTCCTTTGGCATTGAAACCGATTCGAGTTTGACCTTTGATAGAGCTGGATTGGTAGCTATGGCAAATTCTGGCCCAGACGCCAATGGGAGCCAATTTTTCATTACCTATGCCCCTGCTCCAAACCTGAATGGCGGTTATACTATTTTCGGCGAAGTCATCGAAGGCATGGATGTCGTGCAAAGTCTAACTCCCCGTAACCCAAACGAGGGCTTTGGACTGATAAAGGGAGACAAACTAATAAACGTCACCATCGAAATAAGATAGGAAAGTTCATTTAAGGATGAAACTTTTTTCATTACGGCAATCGCATTTGAACACCCAAGGCGCTTTTGAATCAATTCAAAAGCTGCCGTAACTACTTAACCATCATTGAAATAGAACGCGGATTTTGCGGATGCTGCGAATTTTCACGGATTAAAATTTTTCTTAATGTTTAAATCCGCGCACATCAGCCCAATCTGTGTCCCATTTTATCTCGTTCAGCTATGGCCTGGGTAATTACAAGCTGCCAAACGAAGTCAGCTTGCCAATGGCACACAAAGCGAAGCCGACTTAGCCTGCTTGAGCAGGTTTTTTGTAGCAGGCATGGAATTGATTCCACATCTATATGCGATTGCCTGCACATTTCATCCAATAATATCCACACTTGGAACAGAAACGGTTATAATTTACACGTTATGAGAAAATACTTCAAAGAAAGCATCCTTATATCTATTATTATCTTAGCGAGCATCATTTTCTTGGTAGCTTGCACAACCACTGACAGAGAAGATGCGCAAGAAATAACAAGCCCTCAGGTTTCTTCTACTCCCATCCCCCCTACCAAAACGCCATTCCCGCCCTCGCCAACACCCATCCCCGTAGTGGCTGTGGTGAATGGAGACAGCATTACAGTTGAAGAATACCAGTCAGAGTTAGCACGCTACAAAGCAGCCGCCAATCGAGAATTAACGGATGAAGACAAAGAGATAGTTATTAATAACCTAGTTGAACTCACCATGTTAGCGCAGGCAGCTTACACCGAAGGCTTTGAAATTGATGACGCTACCCTACAAGCCCACCTAGAGGGATTAGACAGCGAAGGCCAACCCCTGGCAGATTGGCTGGCAAACCATGGCTACACAGAAGAAAGTTTTCGGGATAGTTTGCGAAGGTCGCTAGCCGTGGCCTGGATGCGGGACAAAATAATTGCTAACGTCTCTGAACGGGCAGAACAAGTTCATGTGCAGCAAATGTTATTTTATACCATTGGGCAAGCGAACAACGCTCTTAGCCAACTTAATGAAGGTACAAACTTTGCTCAATTAGCGGCCTCATTTGATCCTCAAACAAACGGTGATCTAGGTTGGTTCCCTCGTGGATACCTGACAGTTCCCGAATTAGACGAAGTTATTTTTACTCTAGAACCTAGAGAGTATAGTGATATTATTGAAACAGAAATCGGATTCCATATTGTATGGCTCATTGAAAAAGAACAAGATCGCCTCATTCCTCCAGATATATTGATAAAACAACAACAACAAGCTGTTCATGAGTGGCTTGAAAGACGCTGGAAGCTTAGTACAATAGAAATAACACCTCCCTAGACACAAAATTTAGGAGAAGAAACATGTCTTCCTCACCATTTGACTATTTGGACGAAGAACCTACTCCCCGAAAAAAGCTGGATGTCACTGCTTTAGTCTGGAACGTTCTTACATTACTTGTCTTGGCGGCAGCATGCATTATAGCCGTTGTTTCCTTGACCATTTTCGTTAACCCTCAAAGTGGATTTAACCTTTTCCCTCCACCGACAATGCCCAGCCTTATACGCTCTGCCACTCCCACGCCCACGCCCAAACATGTTCTTCCCCCTACTTGGACTCCTACTCCTGAACCCACGAGCACTACTGTGCCAACGGTAACAGCCTCTAACACACCTACTCTAACCCCAACTGAACTTCCCCCCACAGAAACACCCCAACCAACCGCAACAATTGAAGCCGAACCAACTTCTGAAGAAGAACCTACCTCTGAAGTTGAACCAACCGCCGAAACCGAACAATCATTTCAGCTCCAAGAGGGCTCTCCCACGTATACGCAAAACTTTGTCCATGGCGAAAATGAAGAAGATAGATGCCAGTGGCTAGGGGTAGCGGGGATATTGGTTGATATTAACGGCGAGCCAATAACAGACTCTTCTATAGTCATAGAAATTGGCGGTGTGCTAGGCGAGGTAGAAATTAACGAACTTACGGTAAGCGGGATGCCAAATGGAAGCCCGTATGGAATGGGGGGATATGAAATCTTTTTGGCCGATCACCCTATAGCGTCCACTGGCACGCTCTGGATTCAATTAAGCACGCCAAGCGCGCACATGCCGCTCTCAGAGCAAATATACTTTGATACCTTTGAAGGCTGCGGCATGAACCTGATTCTGCTCAATTTTGTGCAATCAGAATAATGCCCTGAGATTTTGCGCAGCCGTTTAACCCTTGCCGCAGATTTTAGATTCAGACTTCTGGATTGTTTTCTGGGCGCAACTTTGCACTGAACTTCGTAAATCTCTGAAATGCTGCCGAAATCGTAACTACTCAGCCCACCCTTGAAATGTCACTGCGAGGGGCATTTTTTACCCCGAAGCAGTCTCCCAGACGCTCTAGGAGATTGTGACATCCCTAAGTAGTTACCCGAAATCATTATTCTAGGGGAAATGACAGCCGCCACAGAATCTTGCAATCGCTAGAAAAAGCCCCCGGATGTTTTCATGAAGACGCAAATCATTCAACTAGAATCTCACGATGAGACTATTTCTGTCAAAGACAAGATAGAATGGTCTCAAACTCATCGGGTATTGCTGATTTGGCCGAGGCGGGGGAAAATTTTGCGAGACCAATTAGATTTGGTGTTCCTAGAGCGGCACTGCGCTTCACTGGGGAGTCAATTGGCGTTAGTCTCAAAAGACCCAAAGGTACATTTCCACGCCCGGCAGACGGGAATCCCCATCTTCAAGACAAAGCTAGAAGCCCAAAATAACCCCTGGCGGCGCTCATGGCGACTATACCAGAGAAAACAACTCCAAAAAGCAGCCTCATCCCCGCGAGAAATTGATTTAGACTCCTCTCCACGAAAAGAAAACCAACATTCCGAAAAACCTCTTCTGGGGCGGTTAGGAATTTTTACGATTGGCGTTTTCGCCGTCTTAGCAATTGGCGCTTTGCTATTTCCTAGCGCCGATGTTCGACTCCCCGCGCGAAACCAATGGGAGGAGCACACCATTTTGGTTCAGGCAAACGCCCAGGTAACGCAAGTGCACGTTTCGGGGCTTGTTCCCGCTCGCAAAGTTGTCACCAACGTTGAAAAACGCGCTACCCTCCCGGCTTCGGGAATAGCGTACATCCCAAACACATACGCCACAGGGGAAGTTGTTTTCACTAATTTAACCGTACACTCCATCACTATCCCCAAAAATACCATCCTTAGCACAGATGAAGAAAACCCCATCCGTTTCGCAACCGATGTGGCGGTGATTGTCCCCGGAGGGTTAGAAGAAGAAGCAGCAGTAAAAATAACGGCTCTCAAACCGGGGGCTGAAGGCAATCAACAAGCGGGAGAGATTGTGACCATTAGCTCATCGCTGGGCGCGGACTTGAAAGTTACTAACCCCGCAGCCACAACCGGCGGAACCGATATGGCAATTCCCGCTCCCACCGCGAATGATAGAGAAACGCTTGCCCAAACGGTTACTGAAGAACTAGAAGCCATTGCGTTAGATTTGATAAGAGAAGAAATTTCTACCGAAGATGTGCTTCTCAGCGTGACCCCAAATATCGAAGAAATTGAATTGCAGCGCTATTCCCCGCTGCCTGGTCAACCGGGCGACAAACTTGAACTCACTATGCGGATACAGTTTTCGGCCTTGGTTGTCTCACATGACGATCTGCTCCAATTAGGTCAAAAAATGATGGCCGCTAGCCAGTCGGATGCTTTCACACCCATCCCAGAGACACTGAGCGTAGAGAATTTGACCGCCCCCATTATTTTAGATGACGGCGAAAGCCAATGGCGGCTTCAAGTTAGGTGGCAAAACAAAATGGTGTGGAATACCCCCGAAATTACGCGGCGGCTTTTAGGGCAACCCCCATCCCAAGCCAAAGAGCAGCTTGCCAAAGAATATAATTTTGACCAACCCCCCGCTATTTCTTTGTATCCCGAATGGTGGCCTTGGCTGCCGTTTTTACCCTTTCGTATAAATGTGGAGGGGTGATGGGAGAAAAAATGCGTGTACGCGTGGGGGTGGGTAGTGACCAAACAATGAGCGATCGCTATTTAACACAGGTGACGCAATGGTAAACGATGGGCGTATTCTAGCGATAGACCCCGGCGAAAAGCGTTTGGGAGTGGCGTTAAGCGACCCCACAGGCACAATTGCCAATCCCCTAAAAGTACTCAAACACGTTTCTCGCGAGAAAGACGCAGAGACCATTGCTCAATTGGCCGCCGAGCATGAAGCGGTGACCATTGTGGTGGGGCAAGCTGTAAATTGGGATGGAGAAATGTCTTCTCAGGGGCGAAAAGCCGCCCGACTAGCGGGGGCAATTCGCGCGAAGACAGATATTCCCGTTAAGCTGTGGAACGAGTATGGTAGCACGCAAGCCGCGCGGAGTGCCCGAATTGCGATGGGTGTTTCACGTCAAAAACGGAGCGGGCATTTAGATGAATTAGCGGCTACAGTGATATTGCAAAATTACCTAGAAGTGCGTTTTCAAGAGGAGTAGCCGTGTCTAAAAACGGTCGTTCAGGCATCAAAGCGGCTATTTTTCTTCCGTTGGTGACTTTAGGGTTATTTAGCATCTGCTTTCTGATGGGGATGGTATCCGGTATCCCCGCGCGGGCAGAGCAAATTTTTGGTCCTCCCTCGCCTTCTTTGGGAATGGTGAGGTTGTATTACCAATCTTCGATACTAATTCTTCAATCAGAGCAACTTACTTCCCCAGCTAACCATCAGGGCGGAATGATTAGCTTTACTATTTTGCCCGGCACAACGCCAGATGAAATTATTAGGCAGTTGAAAGATGCCGGTTTAATAAAATCTTCTAGTTTGTTTCGGACATATTTGATTTATACCGGCTTAGATACCAGTATTCAGGCTGGCGAGTATTCGTTAAGCCAGACCATGTCGGCTGTTGAGATTGCTCAAGCGTTGCAAGATGCCGCGCCAGAGGAAACCACGTTTGTAATTTTGGCAGGATGGCGGGCTGAGGAGGTGGCTGAGGCTCTCCCCAGCGCGGGGGTGGGCGTTTCCCCAGAAGTTTTCATGGCAGAGGTTAAAGCTCATTCTGCTGAGGGGAAGTTATTTCCCGCTGCTTATCAATTTTCGCGAAGTGCCTCTGCCGCCGAAATAGTGGCTATTTTTCAACAAGAATTTGAGCGTCAGGTTGGCTTAGATATGCAAAAAGGAGCTGAGAAACAAGGGTTTTCGTTAGAGGAGGTGGTGGTATTGGCTTCTATTGTGGAACGCGAGGCGGTGGTCGCTGAAGAAATGCCCATGATAGCTTCGGTTTTTGTCAACCGTCTCCGTGCGGATATGGCGTTGGGAGCTGACCCCACTGTGCAGTATGCTCTAGGTTATAACAAATCTCAGGGCACGTGGTGGACGAATCCACTTTCGGCGGCGGATATGGAAGTTGTTTCTCCTTATAACACGTACCGGAATCTCGGTTTGCCGCCGGGTCCAATTTGCAACCCTAGTTTGCTGGCGTTAGAGGCTGTCGCGTTCCCTGCCCAGACGCCTTATTATTACTTTAGGGCAGCTTGCGATGGATCGGGGCGGCATTTGTTCTCCGAGACGTATGAGGAGCATATTAGCAAAGGTTGTCAGTGAGGTTGCGGGGTCGCTGACGGGGGAGGGGCAGGGCGCATGGGGGCGGAAGAACATGTGGCGCGCTATTTTCTATTCCCCAGCACCTATCTGCTTTTTGTCAAAATCTATTTGTAGTCCGCATTCTGTTTTTTCTTTGCCTGTCCATCGCCCGGCGCGTTTATCGGTTGTTTCCCTGCTTGTTGGTTGGGTACAAGGCGCACAGCCTATGCTTGTGTAGCCCTGTGCAGTAAGCGGATGAGCGGGCAAATTATGTTCCGTTATGTATTGCAGAATATCATTTTCTGACCAATCAATGATGGGGTGAATTCGCACTGGCCCTGAAAATCTGCGTTCAATGACGCGCAGGGCGTTTCTGTGTTTGGTCTGGTCGTGACGAACTCCGGCTACTAAAACCTGATATTGAGCAGTAGCGCGTTGCATGGGTTCTATTTTGTTGATGTAGCAGCATAGGTCTGGGTCACGGCGGTATAGCTCTGTGCCATAGTCAAGGATAAGCTGTTCTTTGGTGATGGTGGGATGAATTATGTGAATGTTTAAATGGAATTTTTCTTTGAGCATATCTCTGAATGCTAATGTTTCGGGGAAGTGAAACCCTGTGTCGATAAAAATCACCGGCATTTCTGGACATGATTGAGAGACAAGATGCAACAAAGGCACGCTTTGGGTTTGGAAAGAAGAGCTAACCGCTATTCCAGGCGTAAAGGTTTTCGCCGCCCAAACCAAGCGTTCTTGGGCGTTTTTTTTAGTTAGCTCCTCGTTGAGGTATTTTATATCTTCTTCGGTGGGGATGGTGAATTTCATAAGGGGAATATTTTCTTAATATAGTAACCTGTTTACTCGCTTAATGTGATTTCATTTCTTTGCAGACTTTTGAGGTTAGGCCGTTCCATACTGGAACTAACGCCGCACTATTAAAAGTCTTGTTTTATGAATGGAGTGTATCATCTCAATATTTTGGGGTGAGGCTAAGACCTCCGAGGTTTGCACTACAAAAACCTCGGAGGTCTTGTCCCTGTTTATTGAGAAGATACAATGGAGTGAATAATTACAATACATTGTACTCGAAATTAGAGCAGATTAGGGACAAGGCATGCCTTGTCCCTAATCATTTAAGGTTATTCAGGAAATAGCGGGGTTGCACTTAACAAACTAACTCAATCATGTTGCGCGAGGAACGTCTTTTGTGACGTGGCAGCCTCCCCTGCTGCCTGAGGGATTGCCGCACATCCTGCCAACGGCACGCACAGCGAAAACGGAGGTTCGCCATGACATCGGCCCCGTGAATTCTGAAAGAGCCTCATTTAATTCTGCTTTACCCCTATTGTGAACTCCTTTCCCTCCACTGTGTGAGTTTCCACGAATGTTTCTTTGGGCGGGGCACCGGCTATTAGCTTGGTGGCGAGGGTTTCTTCTTGGATGTAGTTTCCCCACTCTTCGAAGATTTTGGCCATTGCGGCATCAGCCGCATACCAGGCGGTGATGCGGTCTTCGATGTTAAAGTCGGCTTTTTTGCGCTGTTCTTGCACCCGGCGGACTATCTCGCGGGCCAGGCCTTCTGCGCGTAACTCAGGCGTGATGGTAGTGTCGATGGCTACAGTGAGCAGTTTCCCGTCCACGGTGGAGAGACCCTCGGCGGCTTCTGTTTGTACCAGGATTTCCTCTGGGGATAGGATGACGCTTTCTCCCGCCACACTTAGGGTTACAGCTTCGCCCGCTTCAACTTTGGCAGCGACTTCATCCGCGTTTAGAGCGGCTAAAGATGCCCGGACTTTGGGAAAGTCAGCGCCAAATTTGGGGCCGAGCAGTTTATTATTGGGCAACACATGATAGCTGACCAACGCGCCAGAATCTTCGACAAATTGGAGTTCTTTGATGTTGAGTTCATCAGCGACAATGGCGACAAGCTCGTCGTCAAGCTCTGCCCAGCCGGTTTTGACATGAACTAACACTCTCGAAAGCGGTTGGCGTACTTTAAGTCCCTCGTTACTGCGCGCGCTCAATCCCTGGCTGGCTGTTTGGCGGGCAAGCTCCATTTGCTCAATGAGTTTTTTGTCAATGACGGCGGTGTCGGCCTCTGGCCACAGGGTATGGTGGATGCTTTCATGTGCCTCTGGGAAAACGCCGCGCACCAGATTTTGGTACATTTTTTCGGTGATGAAGGGGATGATGGGAGCCAAGGCGCGGCTCATTTTGACGAGCACATGCCACAGGGTGGCGTAGGCGGTGTCTTTGTCTTGGTCTAGCTCCGATTTCCAGTAGCGGCGGCGCGAGCGGCGGACGTACCAGTTGCTAAGGTCATCTAATAGCGTTTCGAAAACCTGTGTGGTGGTGAACGCATCAGAAGCGGTTAACGTTTGGGTGACTCGTTCCACCACCTGGTTCAGGCGGGCTAGAATCCACTTGTCTAGGGGGTTTTCGCTAGGGGGTGTCGCTCCCTCGGGGGCGTCTGGATTGAATCCGTCCCCCGATGGCGTCCAGCCATCAATCTCTGCGTACGTGGTGAAGAATGAATAAACATTCCAAAATGGGATGATGAAGCGGCGGCGGGTTTCTTCTGCCCTGTTATAGCCAAAGAGTAGGTCATGCTCTGGTTTATGAGCGCAGTAGAGCCAGCGCATGACATCTACGCCCATTCTGTCGGCGGCTTCGTTGAATTCAATAGAGTTGCCCCAAGATTTGTGCATCTGGCGTCCATTTTCATCGCAAAGGCTGGCGTAGCTGAAGTTTTCTAAGAACGGGGGGGTGTTGTCTAATACGGTGGCCATGGCTAAGAGGCTGTAGAACCAGTTGCGGAATTGGCCGGGGAAGGATTCGCTGATCCAATTGGCGGGGTACCATTTTTTCCAGTAGTCACGGTTAGTGCGGTATTGTAAGGTGGAGAAAGGAACGATTCCCGCGTCTAGCCAGGGGTTGCCTACTTCGGAAACGCGGTGCATCACCCCGCCGCAGTGGCTGCATTTGAGCTTGACGGCGTCAATGTAGGGGCGGTGAGGGGTGTGTCCTTCCAGAATGTTGTAACCCTCTATAGCGTGTTCTTTAAGTTCGGCGTCATCGCCAATAACTTGGTAATGGTCGCAGTCTTCGCAAACCCAAATTGGTAAGGCTAATCCCCAGTAACGTTTTTTAGAAATCATCCAGTCGTGCATGTTGTGCAGCCAATCTAGTTCGCGTTTATGACCAAATTCAGGTATCCAGCGGATCTGGTCAACCACGTCCATGATTTGGTAGCGGAGGCTGTTTTCTTTTTCTTCGGCGGTGACTTGCTCGCGGGGTTTGTCGTAGCTTTCGCCCATGCTGATAAACCATTCGTCTACGAGGCGGAAGACCAACTCGGTGCCGCAGCGCCAACAGGTGGGGTAACGGTGGGTGTAGGGTTTAATGTGGTAGAGAATGCCTTTTCTTTCGAGGTCTGCAAAAATATCTTCGGCAATTCCTGAGACGTGTTTGCCCGTTATCCAGTCGAAGCCGTCAATGAAATAACCTTCTTCTTCAAGAGGGGCAATGATGGGGAGTTTTAGTTCGCGGCCTAGTTCAAAATCCTCTGCGCCGCAACCGGGAGCAATGTGGACGATGCCTGTACCTTCTTCTTCGCCGACCTCGTCCCAAAGGATAACGCGATGGGCTTCGGCGGCGCTCTGACCAATATTTTCTACCAGTTTTTGCAGGCGGGTGATGCCGCCGGGGGTTTGAGCCGCGGTGAGTTCATCGAATGGGCCGTCATAAGTCCAGCCTTCCATTTCTTGGCCTTTGAGTTCGGCGAGGACTTCATAATCTCCGCTGAGGGTGGATACGGCGCCTTTGGAGAGGTAGAGTATGTGTTCTCCGTTGCGGACTTTGAGATAGGTGAGGTCTGGCCCCACGGCGGCGGCCACGTTAGAGGTTAACGTCCAGGGGGTGGTAGTCCAAACCAGGAGAGATTCGTTCTCGCGTCCCCGCAGCGGGAATCTCAGCGTGATGGAACGATGGGTTAAATCTTTGTAGCCATCTGTCACAATTTCATGCTGGCTAATGCCTGTAGCGCAGCGAGGACACCAAGGCATAACATCGGCTCCACGATAGAGCCAGCCTTTCTCCCAACACTTTTTTATCATAGTCCAAATCATATAGTTGTTTTCGTTGGAGAATGTGAAATAACTACCGCCCAGTTCTGCTAGTCCCAAACGTCCAACTATTTGCTCTACCGTGTCTGTAACCGGGCCTTCGGGGCCTTCTACGGTGATCTCTTGGGTGGGGTCTTCAAGCAATTTATCGGCTAATATGCGTAGTTGGTCGGTGTCGTTCCAATCCATCCAGTAACCTAGCCGCTCAGATTGTCCCGTTTGCACGGCGGCATAACGCAAGACACGGGCTTTGCACTCGCGTACAAATTTTGCTAGGCCGTATTCTTCAATATCTTTTTTAGACTTGAAGCCTTTTTCTTTTTCGACCTCAACCTCTACCCATAAACCTTGGCAGTCAAATCCGTTTTGGTAGCGCAAGTCGTGGCCTCTCATAGCCCAGAAGCGATTATAGAGGTCTTTGTAAGTGCGCCCCCAGCCGTGATGCACGCCCATGGGGTTATTGGCCGTAATAGGTCCATCAATGAATGACCAGGGGGGCTGGCCTTTACGCAAGGCGCGTAATTTTTCAAAAGCGTTGTTTTCTTTCCAGAAATCTAAGATTTCGTGTTCCAGGTCAATGAAATTTACTTTGTTTGATACTGTTTTTATAGTCATAATAACTCCTAGCGTTGTTTAACAAAAAAAACTCCCGTCCACTCTGGGACGAGAGCGCTAAAGCGTCACGCGGTACCACCCGGATTCCCGCAAATAAGCGGGCACTTGGTCAAGTACGGACAGGAGTTTTGGTGATTAAGAGGTGATGTTTGCCTTAGTCACTAGTTCCTGGTTTATACTTGAGCTGTAAATAACGGTCAGCAACTCCGGTTTCCCTACTTGACAGGCAATTTGTTCCACTGCCCGTGTTCAGGTCACAGCTCCAGAATGATTTTCGGCTTATGTACTCTGACCCGGCTCGCACCAATCCCGGGTTCGCTGGCAGAGATGTATAAGCTTACTCGTTTCTATCATCGCCTTTGATTTTTGAATTGTAGGCAGGATTATCCCATAAACCGAGGTGATGGTCAACGGATTAGGCGGATAGGGACAGGGCAAACGCATATGGAAAAATAAAGTGTATAATTCTCCGACAGAAAAAAACTACAAAAAAGGAGAATTATGCTAAAACATCCATTAGAAAGACTTAGAAACAGTTTCTCAGAAGTAGAA
>QMOK01000011.1 GCA_003648195.1 Chloroflexota bacterium
CAAGTTTTGTGTTCTCCGCCGGGGTTGGTTCTGACGTCTCGGGTTCCATTTCCCCAGGTAAATTACAAGCCAAGACGGACAGGATGATCAAGAAAATCGGCCAGAGCAATTTTGTTTTGCGGGTGGTCATTGTTTATCTCCTTGTAAATATTTATCTAGGTATGGGCAGTTCCCTTGAGGGTAGTTTTGTGTGGGCTTTGATATTATAATCTGAGCAAAATCACAAGGCAAACAAAAATTATACGAACCGAAGTTTTCTTGCTGTTTGAATATAAGGTGTAAAATGAATCAAGAAAAATATTCTTATACAATTTCTGAAGAAGTGTTTGCACAATTCCCAGGGTACCATCGTGGCGTTGTGTTGTGTTTTGGCGTTAGGAACGGGAGTTCGCCTCCAGAATTAATTCAGTTGTTGCGTGCGGAGGAGGCTGCGCTTCGCAAACGCTTAGATATTGCCTCAATATTAGAAGATGAGCGGATAAATTCATGGCGCGAGGCTTATCGAAGTTTTGGCGCAAAACCAGGTAAATTTCGCCCCTCAATGGAGGCGATGACTAGGCGGGTGTTAAAAAACAATGACTTGCCTTCTATTAGTAAACTTGTAGATATAGGCAATGTAATATCGCTTAGACATCTTGTTCCGGCGGGGGGGCATGCGATTGATTTAATAGAGGGCGATTTAACCTTACGCCAGGCGATAGGGGATGAAATTTTTATTCCCTTTGGGTCTGAGCAAATTGAGAATCCGTTGCCAGGAGAGGTTATTTTTACAGAAGGAAAAACGGTTCTCACAAGGCGTTGGACATGGCGGCAGGCGAATCACACAATTTTGACGGATGCTACCTCGGCTGTTGAATTTAACGTGGATGGACTTCCCCCAGTTGGTGTTAATGATGTTGAGAAAATATGCTGTGAAATTGTTGATTTGGTACAACGGTTTTGCGGTGGTGATATTAGGTATGAAATTTTAAAGAAAGAACACCCACAGCTTGTTCTAGAAGTATAGTAGATATCCTAGCTATAAGGGCACTTTGGCAAAAGCAAGAAAATAGGACACGGATTGGCCTGCGGCCTCGCGTGAAGCCGCTTTATAAGCCGCGTGGTGAGGGGGAACTACAATCAGGTTTGGACACACCCTCACCGCTTGGAACATTGGCATAGCGGAGTGGACGCCAAATTGACGTGCCGCGTATGAGCAAGACGCCACCACTCCGCGTTGGTTTGGATTTCCCCCCACAGCAAAAGGTTTGCCACGCAAAAATGTATCCCGCTTTTCTTCCACCGCGCAAAAGAAAGCATCTAAATCTAGGTGAATGATAACGCGGGATATTTCCATACGTTCTCAGTTATTCTTTTTTATAGGACTGACGGAGTTGCACAGGTTTAGCCGTGGCGCGTACTTTCAGGTTGATGATCTCTACAAACATTGAGAAAGCCATTGCGAAGTAGATATAGCCTTTGGGAATGTGAAAGTGTAATCCATCGGCGAATAAAGAAACTCCAATGAGGAGCAAAAAGCTCAAGGCCAATATTTTAACGGTGGGGCGGTCATTGACAAAGTGGCTAATTGGCCCCGAAGCATAGAGCATAATGCCTATGGCAATAATTACTGCGGCTACCATAATTACCAAACTTTCGGCCATGCCAACCGCCGTAATAACCGAGTCGAGTGAAAAGACGATATCCAAAAGCGCAATTTGAAATACCACCGACCCAAATGAGACTTTCGCATCGACTTCTTTCACTTCCGTTTCTTCACCTTCGAGTTTATGGTGAATTTCTGAAGTGCTTTTCCATAATAAGAACATTCCTCCCACCATGAGGATAATATCTCGCCCTGCTATTCCATGCTCTCCAATGTAAAAAATGGGAGTGGTTAGATTGGCTAACCACGCTATTGATAATAATAGCAAAATGCGGGTTCCCATCGCTAAAAGCAAGCCGACTTGCCGCCCTTTGGCTTGGTCTTTTTCTGGCAGCCTTCCAGCCAAAATAGAGATAAAGACAATGTTGTCAATTCCCAATACAATCTCTAGCAGAGTTAGAGTTAATAAAGCAATCCATGCGTTTGGGTCAGTTAGTAATTCCATGTAATTTTCCTTTCGAGCTAAATAGCTATTTTCAGTGCATAAGTGTATCATATTTTCGAGAAAGCTAGGAAGCAAGAAATCAGATAATCAGGAGAATTTGGACACCCTAGCCTTCTAGCACCTCAATCTGCCCACTAGAGCCGCTCACCCGCACGCGCTGACCAGTTTTTAGCCGCGTGGTGGCTTGGTTTACGCCCACCACCGCCGGAATGCCGTACTCACGCGCCACAACCGAGCCGTGCGTCATCATGCCTCCTACCTCCATCACCAGGCCGCCCGCCGCTAAAAAGAGCGGCGTCCAGGCGGGGTCGGTGCCGGGGCAGACCAGTATTTCGCCGGGGAATAGCTCCGCGCCGTGGGGGTCTAAGATAACCCTTACCTTGCCCTCTACCACGCCCGGAGAAACAGGATCACCTACCAGGGCGTCTTCATCCCCCACCGGGGCACGCATTCCCTCGTAAAAGGCTCTGCCATCATTTAGCAGCAGGCGTGGAATTTGCTTGCGCCTCATCTCTACGGCGCGTGCCGCGCGGCGTTCATCCACAAGCGTTTTGAAAGTATCTGGGATTGTTTTTTCCGTCTCAATTTTCTCTAGTTCATCAATTTTCAAGAAGAATAAATCGTCAGCCTGTTCTAAAAGGCCGGCTGCGACAAAATCTTCTCCAGACTTTAACAACCCCTGCCGAATAATGCCCATCATGCGGATTGCGAAAAATTTAGGAGCCTCGCGCAGGCCCGCCACCGCTCGGTAACGAGTGACAGCCCAGCGAACAGCCTTGGCCTTTAGGCGTCCATGCTTGGTTTTTTGAACCGCGTTTATGAGCCGCTGAGCGGCTTTTTCTGCCGCTTTTGCCCCTTTAGCGAAAACAACATCGGGAGCTTTTTCGGGGTCTTCAATTTTCAAATAACTTTGCACGACTTGCATTACATGAGTTGGATTTTCGCGCCAGCGGAGGCGGCCAATATCAATTTCTCCCAGGCCGCGCATCCCATATTGCTTCATAAACGCGGTCACTGCTTCTTGCGCTATTTTTGGGAGCTGTTCATTTTGATATTCGGTTGATAATTCAGCGGGGTTTAGCGTGTTGAACATTTGCGCCGATGCGGTGTCGGCGGCAATGGCTTTTGCCGTATCCCATAGGATTAAATCCATCTCGGTGGTGACGTTGTGGGGCAGTCCACGGGCAATTTCTAGCGGGAGCAGTTTTAGCGCGGGATCATCTAAAACCTGGGCGGCCTGAGCACTAAAACGCTGCAAAATCCCAAAAAATGGAGCCATTCCGGCCACTACGGCGACAACTCCCTGCGGAATGACCATGTACGGGAAAATATAACGCGCTTCGTAGAGCAAAGCCACTTGCCGAGAATATCTCTCCCACACACCTGTGTCAGGCGGGGACTCTATATCCTTTTGCGTCTGTGCGACAGTAGAGCTAAACAACTCTAAAATACGCGCGGCCTCCTTATCAGGTTTGCGCCAAATTTTGATAAGCCGCGCCCACGCCGGAATAACAAACTTCAATAGCCTCACCAAAGACCGAAAATTTATTATAGGGCCTTCTGGCTGCAAGCCAGGTTCGTCATCTAAATCTTTGAGAGCTTGAGCAACTCCCAGGTCAATAGATTTAATAGCGGTAGCATAAACTTTGTGCCCCATGGGATGCTTGATAATAGAAGTAATATTAATCCACAAGCGTTCCCCCGCGCTGGTAATTCCCACTTGTTCTTTATAATCCACATCAACCCCAAACGCGAGCGCACTGTTGCTTAACATTAACTTCATCACATCTTGCCCCAGCGGCGTAATCGGCTCCATTATTCCCTGCACAGCGTGGAAACCGAACATAGCCTTTAGCGGCGGATTTTTCATTTCCTCTGGGATGGGGTACAAAGCCGTAATTGGCCGCGACTGCAATAAATACAACTTTTCGTCAGCCCAAGCCCACTCAATATCTTGCGGAAAATCATATAAATCAACCACTTTTTGGCCTAAATCAGACAGGGATAAAATCGCTTCATCGGGAAGGGCTTGGAGATGCCCGGCGTGAATCTCTTCGGTAAGCGTGCCGCTCTCCTCTCCGGCGTGAATAGCCAGTTCCTTGGCGCCTAAAAATCTGCTGGAAATCTGGCGTGTGGCAGTTTCTACAACGTAATGGTCTGGTTCAACGTGACCACCCACCAGTGCCTCGCCCAACCCCAGCGTAGCATCAATAACCATCTCGTCCCGCCGCCCGGTTAAGGGATTAGCCGTAAACAGCACCCCCGCCGCCTCCGACTGCACCATCTCTTGCACCACCACCGCCAAAGCCACCTCGTCTTGCGCAATCCCATTCCTAGCGCGGTACCCAATAGCTCGTGCCGTCCACAAACTGCTCCAACACGCCACCACAGATTTGAGTAAATTACCCTCACCGACCACGTTCAAAAAAGTATCTTGCTGCCCCGCGAAAGACATCCTCGGCAAATCCTCCGCCGTTGCCGAGGAACGCACCGCCACCGCCGCGCCAGCTGCCTGCGCATAGCCAGCCCGGATAGCTGCCGCCAACTCAGGCGGCAACTCCCCCTCCGCGAACCAAGCCCTAATATCCCTAGCCACGTCTTGCAACTCGCTAGGATTATTGACATCGATTTTGCCTATGCGTTCCAAAATTCTCCCTTGGAGACGATTGGACGCCACAAAAACCTCATACCCTGCCGTAGTCACAAAAAAACCGCCCGGAACCCGGAACCCGGCCTGAGCTAGCTTGGCTAAATTAATTGCCTTCCCGCCTACTTGGGCGAGCGTTACATCCTGAGCATTGAATGGGAGAATAAATTTTTGCATATATTTGTCCTTTTTGAGGAAATTAGTGACTAGGAAACTACTAAACTAATAAACTCCCCGCCACCACCTCCACGGGATGCAGCGCGGTGCGCTCGGTGGTATGAGCAATTTGCTCGCGGCAAGATGTCCCCGCCGCGCAAATGATAGTCTCTGCGTCTGCCGCCCGCACCTCAGGGGCAACGCCCTCCTCTGCGATTTGCAACGAAAGCTCATAATGCTCGGTCTCGTACCCAAACGCGCCCGCCATCCCGCAGCACCCCGCCTTCGTCTCCTCAACCACGCAATTAGGAATCAACTCCAACATCTTCCGCGTCCACTCAGAGCCGAAGTTCGCCTTTTGCTGGCAATGCGCGTGGAACAAAACTCGCCGCGGAGTATCATCAAAGGCCAAGCGCAAGTTCCCCGCCTCTGCCTCGCGTACCAAAAACTCATCTAGCATCATGGCCGCCCCCGCCACAACCTCGGCGTCATCGCCGGGCACCAAGTCGGGATATTCTCTTACCAACATCACCACGCTGCTTGGCTCGCACCCCACAATTGGAATCCCGCGCCGCGCGTAAGGGGCCAGCAGCCCCAAATTTCTCTCGGCCAACCTTTTCGCCTTTGCCAACAACCCTTTTGAAACCGCAGGCCGCCCGGAATCCACTTTCTCGGTTAACACAATTGGCTCAAAGCCCGCCTTTTCTAAAATTTCAATGGCCGCTTTTCCAATATGGGGATAATTAAATTCCATATAAGTGTCGTGGAAAAAAACAACCTTGGGACGTGGAGAACTGCTAACGGGCGCGGGGTGTTGCTCAAACCATTCTGTGAACCTCTGGCGTGCAAATTCTGGAAGTTGGCGTTGGGGGTGAATGCCCAAACGTTCTGCCACTCTTCGGGCGGGACCGCGCATAATAGCGTTAGCCAGCGGCGCGAAACGCTGCGCTAATTTGCTCACTCCCTCTATATTGGCGAAAAACCAAGACCTGAAAGGCAAGCGGTGTTTTTGATAATATTGGTACAGAAATTCAGCCTTGAGCTTGCTCATATCTACCGCAGAAGGGCATTCGCTGTAGCAGGCCTGACAAGAGAGACACAAATCTAGCGCGTCATATAATTCTGGCGATGACATGCCCCACGGCCCCAGGCGGCCTGTCATGGCGGCACGGAGCGCGTTAGCCCGCCCTCGGGTGCTGTATTTCTCCTCGCGGGTGGCTCTAAACGATGGGCACATTACCCCCGTGTTGGGTTCTAATCCGCGACAAACGCCGGCCCCGTTGCACATTTCTACCGCTCCGCCAAACCCGCCTGTAGCGTCAAAATTGAAAATGGTATTTATGGGCGCGTACGCGGCAATGTAGTTTGATCCGTAGCGCATTAGGCTTTCATCATCCATGCGCGGCGCATTGACCACCTTGCCGGGATTGAGTAAATTATCGGGGTCGAAAGCGGTTTTCACTTCTTGAAAGGCTTGCGTTAGCCGAGCGCCAAATAGCTGTTCTGAAAACTCTCCCCGCGCTATGCCTTGGCCGTGTTCGCCGCTGATTGTTCCTCCGTATTTGATGACCAATTCTAGCGATTTTTCGGCTAAGAGGCGTATTTGCTCTATGCCTTGCTTGATCTTTAGGTTCACCATGGGGCGAATATGTAGGCACCCCGCGCTGGCGTGCGCGTAAAGGGTGGTTTCCCCTGCTCCTATAGATTGGGCAAAATGTGTAATTTCTAGGGCGTAGTCGGCTAAATGTTCTACGGGGACGGCGGCATCTTCTATACATGAGTGCGGTTTGGTGTCTCCGGTGGTGCTAAGGATTATGCCTAAGCCTACTTTGCGTGCTTTCCAGACTTTTTCTTGGTCGCTGGGATTGGTGAGTTTTATGACTTCTCCCAGTTTTTTTAGAAAGCTGTGAGGCGCGTTAATGCCAATTTGGTCGTTGTATTCTACAAGCAGTACTCCTTGCGGGTCGCCGTGGATGAAGGTGAGCAGGCTGCGGTATTCGCGTTTGCTGCGGGTGCGGTCTAGGAGCGTTTTGTCTATGAGTTCTACCGCGCTGGGTTTGGGGGTTTGGGCTAGTATTTCGGGCACGGCTTCTAGGGCCGCTCGCATTTCATCGAAGTGGATCAGGTAGAGGTGTTTGGTTTTGGGGAGGGGAACGAGGTTGAGCGTGGCGGCGGTGATGATGCCCAGCGTGCCTTCTGTGCCGGCCAAGAATGGGGCCAGGTTGGGCGTTTTTTGTTCGGCCAGCAGTTTGAGGTTGTATCCGGCTACGGAGCGGAAGGTTTGGGGGTAGCAGGACGCTATTTCTGGGGCGTACTCCGTCAGAATTTCAGCTAATGCGGCATAAATTGCGCCTTCACGTCCGGGGCGGGTTTTGCGTTCTATAAGGGTGCCCTCGCCTTGGGCGTTGAATTCTCCCCCTTCCCCATTAGAGAAAATTGTTTCAGCGGCTAGGAGGTGGTTGTGGGTCATGCCGTGGATGATGGAGTGGGCGCCGGTGGCGTCGTTGCCAATGATGCCGCCAATGGTGGCGCGGTCTGCGCTGGCGGGGTCGGGGCCAAAGGTGAGGTTGTGCGGCGCGAGGACGCGGTTGAGGTGTCCCAGGGTGAGGCCGGGCTGAACGCGGGCGGTGCGGGTTTGGGGGTCAATGGCGATGATGCCGTCCATGTAGCGGGAGAAGTCGAGGATGAGGGCTTCGCCCACAGCTTGCCCGGCTAGGGATGTGCCTGCCCCGCGCGGGAGGAGTGGGATTTTGTGTTCGTGCGCTATTTGGGCGGCGGCGATGACTTGTTTGGTGTGGCGCGGGTAGATGATGCCGATGGGCATTATTTGGTAGATGCTGGCGTCTGTGCTGTAGAGTATGCGGGTGAAGTGGTCAAAGTTGGCTTCGATGCCGGCGTTTTTGAGGGCGGTGGGGAGTTGGGAGGGCATGGGTTTGTTGAGGGGTGGGGTAAGAGGTGCAACGCACTTCCAAAGTGCGTTGCACCTTGTTATGTTTACAAATTTTCTAAATAACTTTTGATGTCTTTCGGTAAATCACGCCCGCGCAAATCATCAAGGACAAATTCTCTATAACCGGCTGGAGATGTAAAATTAGCACGCATAAATTCTGGGTCAAAGAGTGTGCCGTCTCGTTCTCCAATCCATTCTAGATAATTGGAGTAAATCCAGTCTGCGGGGTCAGCAACTAAGCCATCTTTGACAGGGTTGCCGTGAATATAACGGCATAAATGCAATAAGTGAGCGAAATTCAAGATATGTTTGGTTTTGTAATTATCTTCAAATAATGTACCTGAATGTTCATAGCGTTTATTGTAGGCTTTTGAGTAGCTGTTAAAAACATATTGGGGCAATAAGCCAGCCCGATGCTCACCGTTTTGCCGGATGAGAAAATGATAGTGATTGGGCATCAGACAGTAGGCAATTAGAGTTAGTTGATATTTTTTGGCATATTTTTCAATCTTATGCAAAACGAAGACATAGTTCTCAGGCTCTCTAAAGATAGAGACGCGATGTGCTCCTCGATTATAAAAGTGGTAATAATGACCTGGTAAATACGCGGGACGAGGCTTAGACATGGTATTTTCCCGTTATCGACAAGGTGCAACGCACTTCCAAAGTGCGTTGCACCTTGAATAAGATGAAGCCCATCCGAACAACGCCTTCCATTTCTGGGACGGGTTGAATTTGAAGACAGTTCCGTTTTGGCGCGCGTCAATGTAGAATGTGCCAAAATTGACTAGGGTAACTTTCTCTTCTCGTTTCATGGACTGGTATATTTCTTCCAGTCCGGCTTCTAGGGTTAGGGCTACTTGGCTTTCTGGTTGTCCAATTTGGTTGGCTACGGCTTTGATCCATTCTTTTTTGTTCATTATTGTTTCCGAGGTGAGACGCACTTTGGAAGTGCGTCTCGCCTTAATCATCCTTCTCCCCACACGCGGGCGATGACGGCATCAATTTTGGCTTGGAAGATGTCGATTTCATATTTGCCATCCAGGGCTTTTTGTCGCACCTGTTCAATAGTATAACATCTTGGTTCATCTGTTGAAAGTGTGTGGGGAAAGGCGATACAAATATCGCGTTACGCTTTCGTAGGACGACATTTATGCCGCTTTGCACAATATTTACATGTGAACCAACATCTTTTGAGGGCGGGGGTGAATTTACACGTTCTTCAATCTTCAAAGTGACAAAATTACGCGCGTATCTTATTTGCGCTATTGATAATCCCCGCTGAAACAAAATAACCAGGACATGCTGTAGTATAATGACGGGCGTTCTTCTCGTTTTTGCTATGGTTTGTTAAGCATGAACTGATAGTTTGTAGTAGCGAATGAAAGTTCGCCTGTGCCTGAAATGGGCACTCTCGTGCCCTACTACAAACACATCAAATTACATGTGACAAACCACTATTTACGTTTTACCCATTCACTATGTTCCTGCCTACTACACAACAAGAAATGCGCGCGCTCGGATGGACAGATTTAGACGTTATTCTCGTGAGTGGCGACACTTATATAGATAGCCCTTATATTGGCGTGACTATTGTGGGAAAGGTATTGGTAGATGCGGGTTATCGCGTTGGCATCATCGCTCAACCAGATATTGATTCTGGCAGCGATATCACACGTCTGGGAAAACCGCGGCTTTTTTGGGGTGTGACTGGGGGGAGCATAGACTCCATGGTCGCTAATTTCACCGCTGCTAAAAAACGCCGCCGCCACGGGGACTATACTCCTGGCGGTGTCAATGACCGCCGCCCCGACCGCGCGGTTATTGCTTACGTTAATCTCATCAAACGTTTTTTCAAAGATACCGCTCCCATTGTGTTGGGCGGCCTAGAGGCCAGCTTAAGGCGTATTGCCCATTACGATTATTGGTCTAATAAAGTGAGACGTTCTGTCCTCTTCGATGCCAAAGCCGATTTCCTAGTTCACGGAATGGCGGAAAAAACCATCGTTGCCTTGGCTCAGGCGCTGCGGCACGGTGAAAGCGTTCAAAAAATTTCTGGCCTTTGCTATATCTCCAATGAAATCCCGGCGGGTTATCTTGAACTCCCTTCTTATGAAATAGTTCGTAAAGATAAATACGCCTTTATAGAAATGTTTCACACCTTTTACAAAAATAACGATCCTAAAACTGCCCGTGGCCTTGCCCAGCAACAAGATACTCGCTACCTGGTTCAAAATCCGCCCATGTCTTATCTCACCCAAAGTGAGCTAGATGCTGTTTATGCCCTAGATTATGAGCGTGACGTCCATCCTTACTACAAGGCGCAGGGAAAAGTACGCGCTCTGGCAACCTTGCGCTCTTCTGTGATGACGCACCGAGGATGTTACGGCGAATGTAATTTCTGTGCCATTGCCATGCACGAAGGCCGCACGGTTCGCTGGCGCAGTCAGGACGCTATTGTAGGTGATGTAACGCAAATGGCCCAAACACCTGGATTCAAAGGCTATATCCAAGACCTCAGCGGCCCAACCGCTAATATGTACGGCTATGAGTGCGAGAAGAAACTTAATCATGGCGTTTGTGATCACAAGCGCTGCGTTTTTCCAGAGATATGCCCCCAACTCCCAGTGGATCACAGCCCGCAAACGCGGCTGCTCCAACGCTTGCGGTATATCCCCGGCGTGAAAAAAGTCTTCGTCGCCTCTGGTTTGCGCTATGACCTGCTATTGGCCGATAAACGCCACGGAAACAAATATCTTCGCGAAATTGTACGTTACCACGTTTCAGGTCAGATGAAGGTTGCGCCAGAACATACCGAAGATAACGTTTTGGATATGATGGGAAAGCCCAGCTCCAGAGATTTGCTTGAATTCCGGAGACGCTTTTTTCAAGAAACCAAAGCCGCTGGCAAAAAACAATTCCTCACTTATTATCTAATAGCCGCTCACCCTGGCTGTACAGAAAGGGATATGTGGAAACTCAAAGACTTTGCCTCTCGCGAGCTTAACATCCACCCTGAGCAAGTTCAAATATTTACCCCCCTGCCATCTACTTATTCGAGCGTGATGTATTATACTGAGTTAGATCCCTGGACAAAGAAACCGATTTTTGTTGAGAAAGAGTTGGGGAAGAAAATTTATCAAAAGAGAATAGTGGTTGGCAAACGGCGCTAGAGGATGAGAGTTAAATAACGGGGGAATGGGAAATAGCGGGGTGCCAACCAAACCTCCGAGACGGAGGAGTCACTCGCCCTGTGCGTTTTGACCCCGCCTGCGAGTTGGGTAGAACGAGGAGTGAAAAGATGAAACGTAAATTAGCTTTGCCAATTATTTTATTGGGTATTTCACTTGTGTGTTGTCTGGCGGTTGTATTGGCTCTGGGAGATTTTTACGCGCGTATCGAAACATCCCCGCAAAGGGAAACTATTGGTTTCGACTTTTCTAATCAGACTCCAAAAGAACCTCAGGGAGGCATGGCTGGGGCCGCTCATGTATTTGTGCATAATTATTCTATGCCAAGTGCCGGCTTTATTACTGGCGTGACCTATCTCAACGATAGAGAGCTAGATGGGCCAGAGCTTCCAGAGACAATCACCTTGCTTGTGCTGCGTCCAGTCGTTGGGGGATGGGAAGTCGTTTATCGGATTGCTCTTCCTCGGGATGACAGCGTTCCCACTACCACAGGTGTCACAACGTTTGATTTCCCCCATCCAGTGCCTGTTCAAAAAGGGTATGTCTTTGCCCATTGGTTAGAAGAGGCCAAAGGGCCAATCCCCATGAACATTGACGCTGACGCGGTTGCGGGCCGGAGCGTAGGAAAATTTGGTTTCAGTTCCGAAGATGTTGAGGTGGGACAAATCATAAAAAACGAGGGTTTTACCGGAAATAGAGATTATTTTTTGAACGTGATTTTTGAGTTTGCGCCGTAAGAATATGAGAGTGTATTTAGAGGCGGACTATGAGTAAAAATATTCCCGAAATGCCAGTGGAAGATGTGATAGAAATTGCGCGGTTTTTCAACCAACATGGCGTTGAAGTTATGATTGATGGATGTTGCCACGTCACAAAAGAAGAGCCAATACAGATTAAAAAGTTGGTGATGGCTAAAATTGATTGATGATTACCTCTCACCAATGCAAGACCATTCCCACCGCCAGGGCGATTTGCCCCAACTGATAGGTCATCATAATCATTAGACGAGCGTTGGGAAAATCCCCCACAAACCTTTTCCAGGCATTAAGGATGTCAGAGAGGTAGAATAGCGCGGCTCCTGCTCCAACACAGATGGCCGAGGTCGCGATCCATGCTCCACCCAATCCCCTGGTAAGCGCGGAGTAAAGCATGATAGTAATTATCACCGAGTAAATTAAAACAGGGGCGCGCATTTTCTCTTTTCCCGAAGTCTTCATCCCCCGATAGAGTTTACGGTAAACAATAATCCCTGGCACTATTAGTAAAAGCGCGATCGCAGTGGCGGGTAAATACGCTCCTTGAGGGGGTATGATAGGCCTAAAGCTGATGATATAGAAAATGTGTCCCAGCAAAAAGCTTACCAAGCCGGGCAAGAAAAGTTGATCTGTCCACAAAAGAAAAACGTCTCCTGCCAGGCAAAAGACCAACCCGATTACGAACCACAAGCGCGGGAACACGCTCCCGCTGGTTAGGAGATGGCTGTACGTCAGCACCCAAGCTATCAACGCCGCCATCATGGCTGGCTTGGCGAGACAAATACCCCAACGCATATCTTTATATTCGGAAACCCATTCTAGGACGGCGAACATGAAAGCGATTATTAACAAGGTCATAAAAAGTCTCCTTAATAGTTAAGTAATTACATAGTTGAGTAGTTTGATGGTTTATTGTGACGCTTACAAGTATACCAATTTACCAATCCCCTTTGGTAAAATATGGTTCTGACATGAAAAGCAAAATTACGCCTCAGCAACAAAAGTTAGCGCAATCCCTTCTTTACCTCTTAGAGCGGATTTCAGCCGATTCGCATTGGGCGCACAGAGCAAGTGGCGTTCGCGCCTCCCTAGCCAAAGCGCTGGATGACCAGACCGTCCCCGCCGAGCGGATTGGAGAACTCATTGGAATGGGATTCGACATTCTAGAAAAGGCCGCACGAGAAATCCCAGAGGATTGAGTTTTTTGCTATAATGAAGAGAAGATAGCCAATCCCTGATTCCCTAGCCACCCACCAACAGGAGTGTTTTAGATGCAACAATTGCGACAAGAAATTGTCTCTTGGAAAGAAGTAGAAAATTTAGCTGCCCACTTACTTACTCAATTAGAAACTGAATTTGATCTTATGATGGCAATATCTCCTAGCGGGCTTGTTCCCGCCGGAATTTTGGCCTCGGCAATGGGATTGGAGAATGTTCTCACCGCGCGGGTGGAATTTCTCTCAGATGTGGATGAGGATAAGTCAAAACTTTTCTCATGGCCTAATGTTATTTATTTCCCAGAAGGCGAGAATTTGGAGTCGCAGAACGTTTTAGTGGTGAACAACGCTTGGGGGGGCGGGCGCACAACCAGAGCGGTACAGAAGAAGGTAGAAGCTGCCGGGGGAATGCCTTACTCTTGCGTCCTTCACTTCAATCCGTACCGCAATTTGTTAAATTGCGAGCCAAATTACTACGGAGCTATTACAGACGCTTATGTCGTTTATCCCTGGGAAATCAGCCATGGTGGACCCCAGCGCGTTTTGCTCGAAAACGGGGGAAATTGGTAAATTACGCGGCTGTGTATGCCCCTTTTGCCCGCGCATGTATATTTTTTGGGAGATGAGTTTAACGTCCCAAAAACCAAATTAGCTGTGCTACTCCCAACCCTAAAAACATACCGCTGAAAGCTTCTAGGGGCGTGTGCCCCAACATCTCACGCAACTTTTCTTGATCGGCGAATTTGCCCCGTGCTAAATCCTCGATGATAGAGTTGATGGCTATTGCCTGGCGCCCTGCTTCTCGCCGGACGCCAGTGGCATCGTGAATGACTATTAATGCGGTCACCGTTGCCACAGCGAATAGAGGGGTGTCAAACCCGTAAAGCAGCCCAATGAGATAAGAAGTCGCGCTAACCAAAGCTGAATGAGAGCTTGGCATTCCGCCTGATGCCACAATGAGAGCGAAATTCCACTTTCCGTTTTGGAAGTAGTAGATGGGTATTTTAACAGCCTGAGCCAAAAACCAACTTAGCAGCGCGGCGAGTAAAACAGGATTGATAGCAATTATTTCACGCATCGGTAGTTTTATCCTCGAAAATTTGCTCTGCGTCTTTAGTAATGATTTGCACCTTGAGTTCTGCTTCGTCCAATAATTTTACGCAGAAATTTGCTAGCCTTTGCCCGCGTTCAAAAAATCGTAAAGTTTCTTCTAACGTGCGTTCGCTAACTTCTAGTTCGCCGACAATGCTTTCAAGTTCGGCTAAGGCTTGTTCGTAAGTTAATTCTTCAAGAGGGGTAAATTCAGTCATAAATCTCCAAGATTTGTGGGCTAGTTATTTGAGCGGTTGATGTGCCGCCAAACTGCGGGTGTTAAATCCAGCTTTGTTCGCGGTAAGTACCAAAAACGCCTTTCATTACGCTAACAATCTCGCCCAAGGTAGCGTAAGCGCGAACAGCGTTAAGAATATGGGGCATAGTGTTTTCTGTGCCCTGACAAGCAATGCGCAGGCGGTCTAAAGCCTGCCCGACCCTTCCCTGGTCTCGTTCTTGGCGCAATTTCTTAAGGCGAGTAACTTGCCTGCGGTAGCCTTCGGGGTCCATGCTTAGGAGGGGGATTTCAAACCCGTGATCTTCATTGTAAGCGTTGACACCAATCACCTTGCGTTTGCCTTGGTCAATTTCTTTTTGATAACGGTAAGCCGCGTCTGCGATTTCTCCTTGGAAAAAGCCTCTTTCAATGGCTGGGAGCACACCGCCTAAATCCTCAATGCGCTGGAAATATTCATACGCCTGAGCCTCCATGCGATTCGTGGCAGCCTCTACAAAATAAGACCCGCCCAAGGGATCAATGGTGTTTGCTACTCCTGATTCTTCTGCCAACACTTGCTGGGTGCGCAAGGCCACGGTCACCGCGTGCTCAGACGGAAGAGCTAAAGCTTCATCCATGCTATTGGTGTGCAGAGATTGTGTTCCGCCTAAAACAGCCGCTAAAGCTTGCACAGCAACACGAATGATGTTAATCTCTGGTTGTTGAGCGGTGAGAGATGCCCCAGCAGTTTGGGTGTGGAATCTCATTAGCCACGAGCGGGGATTTTTAGCCCCGAACGTCTCGCGCATCTCCCGCGCCCAAATTCGGCGTGCCGCTCGGTATTTGGCGATCTCCTCGAAAAAGTCGTTATGGGCGTTGAAAAAGTAAGACAACCGAGGGGCAAAGTCATCCACATCCAGACCTCTTGCCATCCCCCAGCGAACATATTCCATCCCATCCGCCAGCGTGAAAGCCAGCTCCTGCGCCGCCGTAGAACCTGCTTCCCGAATGTGATAACCAGAGATGCTAACCGTGTTCCATAAAGGGACATTTTTAGAACCGTATTCAATTGTGTCGGTCACTAAACGCATAGATGGATGGGGAGGGAAAATATATTCTTTTTGAGCAGTATATTCTTTGAGAATGTCGTTCTGGAGCGTTCCCCGCAGTTGGTCTTCTCTAACGCCTTGTTTTTCGGCGGCGGCAATATACATAGCCCAAATAATGGCTGCGGGCGAATTAATAGTCATGCTGGTAGAAACTTTATCAAGCGGGATGCCATCAAAAAGGCATTCCATATCTCTGAGAGACGAGATAGCCACTCCGCACTTGCCAAACTCGCCCAAAGCCTCTGGCTCATCTGTGTCGTAGCCCATTAGGGTGGGCAAATCAAAGGCCGTTGAGAGGCCCGTTTGACCTTGATCTAATAGATATTTAAACCGCTGATTAGTCTCTTCGGCGGCGCCGAACCCGGCAAACATGCGCATAGTCCATAACCGGCCTCGGTGCATCGTGGAGTGTACTCCCCGGGTAAATGGATATTCTCCAGGCAAGCCAATTTCTTTTTGGTAGTCTGTCTCTGCTATATCCAAGGGCGTGTAGAGTCGTTTCACTGGCGCAGACGAAGTGGTAATAAATTCTTCGCGCCGCTCTGGGTGACGGTCTAACGTTTCTTTGAGGGTGGTCTTTTCCCAGTGCTCGAAATCTTGCTTATATTGCTCTATCTCTTTGGGGGTGTACATTAAATAATTCCTCCAATTACGACTAGCTTTTTTAGTTAAGGGATGCCTGGCATGAATTGTTTCACCATCAAAGATTATAGCATCATTTGGCTTTTCGTTGGAAGAATTTCTATCTCTTATTCAGCCCTTAAACAAAAAAAGTCCCCAGCCAACTGAGTTTGTACTCAGCTATTGCCCGCGTGGCTGGGGACTATCAAGGGGACAAGCTCCCGAATGCAACCTCAATAATATATGGGAGCTTACTTTCAATATAGCTTAAAAAAACTAAAATACAAGCCCTTTTTTATGGTAAATATCTGTGCATTTTTGCAATAGTAGTTGGGTAGTTGGGTACATTAGACATTGCTAAATGCGGGATGGTATTTGATAATGCCTGTTTTTCCGTCCAGCGTGCCAGGTTGCAGCTCCAGAGCCATAAACGCTTCTGCGGGAACATCGTATTCGCAGTTGATGCCGAAGCGCGTAGAGGGCAAAAAGCCAAAAGCGGGGTAATAAAGGGGGTGCCCCAAAACGACTACGGCATCAAACCCTTGCTCTTTGCATCGTTCAAGCCCTGCCCGCACAAGCGCGGCCCCTGTGCTTTCGCGCTTATGCTCTGGGATCACTGCCAAGGGGCCGAGTCCCATCGCCTTGAGGTTCGGGTGTCCCTCCAAAGAAACTGGTGAAAACATGATATGCCCGATGATTTCCCCATTCTCCTCGGCAACGAGCGAAATAATAGGATGCGCTTGTACTCGCAGAGCGTCTACCAGTTCCGCCTCGGCGGTCGTTTCAAAAGCCGCCGCATTGACCGCTCTCACGGCAATTTTATCTTTTTTCTCTTCGTTTCGAATGAGCATGTGAAATTACCTTATAAGGTATAAAAAATGGGATGATCCATTTTGAGCTAGAAATTAGTGGACACTTTTTTCTCGTTGACCACATGTCATTGCGAACCCCCGCTTTTTAGGGGTGTGGCATGCTCTGCCAGGGCAAGGAGCGTTTTAGGGCTCCAACCTTTGGCATTCGGCGGATGAATGTTTTGAGGGGCATGGAAAGCCTTTGGATTTTGAATGATGAGGAATGGACGCGCCTTGGCAAAGTGAATTAAGTGATATTCGATCTAGCTACCCGACAGTTTTAATTTGGACACGGATTGACACGGATTCTTTTTTGTTTTTTCACAGAAAAATCCGCATTTTCCGTGTTTATCCGTGTCCGAAAAAAGTCTTTCAGCATAAGTGTTTGGGAACTAGTGTTGCGTCAAGGGTAGTATGACGTTGTTCGTAGTAGGGCACGATAGTGCCCGTTTCAGGCACAGGTGAACTCTCGTTCGCTGCTACAAACCATCAATTCACATTTGACAGACTACTAGATATTCGACAACTTCACACAGAGTATAAAGGAAACATTCTAAGGAAGCAACCAGATAACCTCTGCGTAACTTAAGTCCCTAATTTCGGATTCCCTATCGCTTGCGCCCTGATGCGGTAGCTGTTTGCTCCGTCTGGGAGCTGCTCATAGGTCACATGAGGGTCTACTACGCCAATTTCACGCGCTTCCGCCATTGCTTTTTGGCCGGTGATTTCTTTAGCATAGTCCAAAGCCTCCTGCAAAAGTGAAAAGCGTTTACGGTCTTTGCCAGCCTGCACAATATATCCCACGTGACGCATGGTTTTGGTTTGCTCCATTACCCAGGCTTCCTGATTGCTAATCACGCTGCCTGCCACCGCGCCAACGGCGTTAGCAACCTGGTAATAAGGCGGGAGAATCAATTCCGTGTGCAATAATTCTGCGACCCTGGGGAGCAGAATTTCGGCGGGCGCGCCAATCCCGATGATGGGAATTTTGAGATTGATAGTTGAGCCGAGATATGGGTTTTTTTGATAAAGATTCTCTTCAAAAAGCCACAACCCAAGATCATCGGGGTCTATATAATGCGGGGCGCGTTCCAGTGTTTTTCCGGTGATAAAAGATATGATCTCGGCGGAGATGCGCTCAGAGATGTGATCTTTCACAGTTTCTATGAAAGTGTTCAGGTCTTCATGGTAAAGATGCGCGGTTAAAGAGGCGGTGGCTTGGGCCGCTTCTACGTTCCAGGGCGCGAATTCTCCAGTCACGTGCAACAAGTCGGTGGGGGTGAGGCCCGAACGCCCGATGACCTCCTCGCGGAGGAGAGCGTTTCCTCCAAATTGCACAGGGTGAAATAAATCTAATTTGTCAAGAATGTCTGGGATAGCCATCGGGCCATTTTCGAGGAGATTGAGAACATCTTGAGTACGTGAGTTCAAAAAGGTATGGGCCGGCTTGCGCAACAAATACCAATACTCCAAGTTTTCCATCGAGAACGGCTTTTGGCGGTGGAGAGAGAGCTTTTTCAAATCTTGGGCCACGGCAGGGTAAGCGTGAGCCAGATAAGAAATGGGCGTGACCCTTTCGGGGCCAATAACGAGCTGGTCTTCAATATTCAAGGCAATGCGGCTGTCCCCGCCTAATCCTAGGGAATGGATGTGAGCGGCCCTGACTGCTGTGTTATATCTCCCAACAGTGGTTCCCTCTTCTCGAATGGTGACTTGCCCTTGGTCAAGGAGAGCGATGTCGGTGGTTGTACCTCCAATATCTACCACAACCGCGCGGTCAGTTTGGGAGAGAAAACGCCCCCCAATGGCACTGGCTGCCGGGCCTGAGTGAACCGTCTCCACGGGGCGGTTTTTCGCCAAATCGCTGTTTATCAGCGCGCCATCTCCGCGGACGACCATCAAAGGGGCGGTTACGCCTCTTTCTTCCAGGGATTGAGCCATAGCATTGATAAAATTTTGCAGCGCAGAGAGCAGCGAAGCGTTGAGAGTGGCTGTGGTGGCTCGTTCTACAGAATTTAATTTGCTGGCTAATTCATGTCCCAGAACAACCGGCAGACCGGTTGCTTTGGTAACTGCCTGGAAAGCTTTTTCTTCGTGACTTGAATTAAAAGGGCTAAAGTACCCTGAGATGGCAAAAGCAGCTACTTGATCTTTGAGCGTGGCAGCTTTTTCGAGGAGGGAATCCAGGTCGAGGGGTGCTTGCGGGCGCCCATGGAGGTTATGCCCCCCCCGAACGTAGTGAAAGTGCGAGGTGGCAAACCGGTTTCCCAGATTGAATTTTTCAACTAAGGATTGATCGTAGCCGAGTAGAAATAATCCTACCGGTTGTCCCTTACCCTCGGCGATAGCGTTTGTAGCTAAGGTGGTTGAAATGGCTACTAACTTAATCTCTTGGGGATCATCAGGTAACAAAGTGTCTAAGACGGTTAGAATACCTTCGGCCAGATTGTGCTTGGTAGTTAATGTTTTAGTTGTTTTTAATACCTTTCGTGTGCTTTGCTCAAGGATGACGCCGTCTGTGTAGGTTCCCCCTGTGTCTATGCCGAGTACCAAATTATGCATTATGATTTACCTTATTTTTGTCAAGTGAAACGATGGCTACACCACTGATAATAAGTATAGCCCCCAAAATTTGCCAGACATCAAGTCTTTCACCCAAGAAGATGTAGGCCATAACGGAGGCGAAGAGAATTTCTGTCATGGCTGTAATTGAGGCCGCGCTGGCAGGGAGTTTCTGCAGCCCGGCGGTGTAAGACGCGAATCCGGCGATGGTCGAGATTAGCACCAGGCCTGCGAACCAGGGAATGATGGCGGGAGAAGATGGCCAAGGGTCAAGTGTTCCCAATTGGTAAAGGAAAAGGGCTATAGTTCCAAAACCGAAGACGTATAGCAAAATTGTCCACGGGCTGTAATTGCTGCTTATTTTTTTCCCAAAGAGACTGAAAGTGCCATACATAACGGCTGATCCTAGGGCAATCAATACGCCAACAGGGATGATTTTCCACTCCCCGCCGTTTCCTACCAAGCCAGAGACCAGAATTGTACCCACCACTGCTAAAGCTATGGCTGCCAGTTTGTGGGACGTGATGGTCTCTTTAAAAACGAAGTAGGCCATGACGGTTACGAAAATAGGAGCATTGCATTGGATGACAGTAGCCAGGGAAGCGCCAATCATAACCACGGCGTTATTCCATAAAATATGAAAGATGCCGATGCTGATAGCTCCCATGGCGGCTAGCCAGGGCAGATCGCATTTTTTGACGCGTAAACGTTTGGGATTGGTCACGCTAATCCCCAGCAGTAAGACCAAAAACGTGGTCAGGTCACGCCAAAAGGCCAACCCCACCGCCGATAGATCGCTTTCCTCCATAATAAAACTGATGAAAATCCCTGAACTTGACCAAAAAACAGTAGCCAAGACAACTAACGCAATGCCTTTGAACTGCGCGGTGAGCGGTGCCGATTTTCTTTTCGCCATAACTTTTCCCTAGCTATTTGCCCAACTACCAGGTGCAACGCACCAAACTACTCCAGCGCCAAACCGTCAATATAAAGTCTGTTGAACTCTGGATCAAGGTCAAGCTCTACCTGTTTTGATTCTCGTGCTAATTTTTCACCCAGGGCAAAGCCTTCCTCTGTGAGGAATATAGCCGCGCCAAAACCTGCTCCATTGGCAATGGTTTCCACGGCTTCTTTTTTCACCGGTGGGATCATACCAATCTCGAGGATGGCTTCCACGTCCACCTGAGCGCCAAAAGAACCGGTTAAAATCACGCGCTCTAAATCTTGAGGTTCAAGGTCAAGCTGCTGCATAAGAACATCAATGGCTGCCCGAATGGCTCCTTTTGCTTTTTGGAGTTCGCGGATGTCCAATTGGGTGAGGTAAAGGTCTTTATCCGGCACAAGTTGAATGCGGCGCGTGCCCTGGTCGTCTTGGCTGATTTTGTCGGCGTAGACTGTGCAGTTGGGGTTGATGCGCCCGCTGGGTTGGATGATGCCCACTCGCCGGAACTCGGAAATCGCGCTGAGCAAGCCTGATCCCGTCAACCCGATCGGCTCGGCGTTTGCGATAGTTTCTAGTTTGAAATCATCATTATCCAATGAAACTTGGACAATAGCCCCATCTACAGCCCGTGAGCCGCAGGAGATGTTCACGCCCTCAAAGGCCGGGCCGGCGGCGGTAGAGGTGACCAGAATCCGCTCGCCGTTTGTGACCATTACCTCGCCGTTTGTGCCTAGGTCTATGGCCGCCATGGGGCCAGAGGGATTGTCGAACCCGAAGTAGGCCAAGCAGGCCAGAGCGTCCGATCCCACAAACCCGCCAATCAGGGGCGGAAGTGAAACCCGAACGTGCGCGGGGAAAATCCCATCCATGAGAGATTTGGCATCTTTAATAGATTTGGTGCTGTGCGGCTGAAAGGGGAGGTAGGCCAGCGATTCGAGGGGCTGCTCTGCTAAAAGGTGGTGCATAGCCACGTTCCCAACTATGGTCACTTGTTCAATCCTGTCCCATATTCGGGCGGGGAGATTGAGGGAATCGGTGGCCTGATTGATGGAGGCTAAGGCTAGACGGTGGAGACGTTTGACGTTAGCAGAGTCGTTAAGCGCGGCGGCCAAGCGGGATATGATATCCGAGCCGAAGACGGTTTGCTGGTTGAGACCTCCTCCTCCAGCGGCCACTTCACCATTATCAAGCATGGTTAAAAAGGCGGCTACGGTGGTGCTGCCAAGGTCAATTGCCAGTCCCAGCGGAACGTCTTTTTCGTGTTTGTAGCGTGAGCTGCCTTTGAATATTTTGTTGGAGTAAACGACAATAGGAGAGAGGACAATTTGCGTGTCTCCTTGCACCTTGGCACGGCAAGCCAGGCGGTTGTTCAGAGCTAGTTCGCCAGGGGTAAGGTTCTTTTTCTCCACCTCGTCAGGAGGGGCTATCCCTTGCTCTACCAGCACTTTGCATTTCCCGCACGTCCCGCGCCCCGCGCAGGGCTGCTCCAATGGAAGCCCTGTTCTGGCAATTACATCCCCTAAAATTTCTCCCTCTTCAGCAGAGATGGTTTTGGTTTCTTCGCCGTAAATGACAGTTACTTTTGGCATGGTTTTTCCTTTTCGTGTATTGCGTTCTATTCTTTTAGTATCTTAGAAATTTTATTATAGAAGCCCTCAATGTGGGCGTACATCAGCTTTTCTGCTTTATCTGCATCTCGTGCTTTAATAGTTTCCGCTAACTCAATATGCGATTCAACCGCTCCGGGCAGAAAATCGAGCTGAGGCAGCACCAGATACCACAAGCGTTGCGATAATCCAAAAAAGTGTTCCAAGACATCAGCCAAATATTTATTCTGTGTGGATTGGGCAATGGCCTGATGGAATTTATGGTCTAGCTCTAAAAGCTGGCCGATTTCCTCAGCTTGCTCCTGGCAGAGAGTGTCCAAGACAATAATATCATCCTCGGTGGCGTTTTGAGCCGCCTTTCTGGCGGAAAGTGTTTCCATGCAGAGGCGGATGTCGCTGATTTTCTTTAGGTCGTCAATATTGATGTCGGAGACGTATAACCCGCGTGGAGGGGCCTCCACTAAATGGTCGTGGATCAAAAGCCTAAGCGCCTCGCGAACTGGAACCTGGGCCATATCCAGTTCCTGGGCCAGCTTGCCTTCATCCAGCGGTTGGCCGGGTTTCAATTCCAGGGTGATAATCATCTCTCGGATTAATTTATAAGCGCGATGTGTGTCTACGCGGATTAATTCCATAATATTCTCCTGATGTTGTGTCAAACATGCTATAAGAGCTTCGTAGTAGTGAACGAGAGTTCACTACTGCTCGCAATTGTAAACTGATACTCTCGTATCTAACTATAAATGGGAAGATGTCGCTCTTAATCTGCCAGACGCGGTTTTCCTATTGCTGTAGCTTTCACGAGGTAACTATCCATACCTTCTTGTTCTGTTTCAACCACTACTTGCGGGTTATCTGCGCCCGCGCGCAAAGCGGCACTTTTAGCGCGTTCTTCGCTTAATTGTTGTGCTCTTTTAAGGGCATTTTCTAGTTCTACTAATTCTTCCCGTTGCTCTCGTGCTTGGACGTAAAAGCTAATGATGTCTACCCCAGAAAGGTGCGGGTAGATCAAAACTTCTTCTGTAACCATCACGCTTCCGGCAATAGCCCCGACGGCATTGGCAACGTCATAATGGTTGGGCAAAATCAATTCTGTATATAGCTTTTCAGCTGCTTTTTCTAGCATGACCTTTGCCGGAGCGCCAATCCCAATGATTGGTTCTTGAAGCATGATTTGTGTTTTTAGATGAGGGTGAGAGGGGTAAATGCTGTTATTTAGCATCCAACTCCCGAATCCATCTGGGTTGTTGTGGGGGATTTCTTTTTCGCTTAGGAAATTGATAACAGCTTCAATGATCATTTCTGTCATCATATCCCACAAAGATAGCGCCAGGGCGTCTTTGTCTTTGGAGAGGAAATTACTGAAAACATTTAAGGCTGCTAAAGAGGCTTTCTCGTTCCATGGAGTGTGGCGGCCATCGCAGTGCAGCAAGTCTGTAGGTGTGAATCCCGCTTTGCCAACTATTTCTTCTCGCCAAAGAATTTTGCTTTCAAATTGGTTTTTGGCTAGCAATCCCAATTCTTTCATTAATTCAGGAACTGGCTTGGGTCCATTTTTAAGCAATTGCAGAAGCTTTTCTTCGCGGGGATTCAGAGATACTCCTTCCGGTGCTTCGCGTTGCAGGAACCAATATTCCAACTCATCGGGGGAGGGGGCGGGCATAGAGCGTTTGGCAAGGGCTTCTAGGCGTTTTTGAACATTGGGATGTTGATGGGCCAAGTACGCTAGGGGAACAACACGTTCAGGCCCGATGGCAACGTTTTTCTTGCGATTTAGGGCAATGTAACTGTCTCCGCCTAGCCCAATTGAAAGGAGATTAGCGGCTTTGACGGATGTTTTGAACCCCGCTGCGGTTGCGCCTTCTTCGCTAATGGTGACTTGTCCGTTTTGGATGAGGGCCAGGTCGGTGGTTGTGCCGCCCACGTCCAAGATTAGCGCATCGTTCAGGTTGGAGAGAAACCTTCCCCCCATGGCACTGGCTGCCGGCCCAGAGTGGATGGTCTCCACGGGGGTGCGGGCCGCGAATTCCTCGTTCATGAGCGTTCCATCCCCACGCACAACCATTACGGGAGCTTCAATCCCCCTGTGTTCCATGGCTCTGCGTACGGCGATGATGAAATCTTGCAAAATGGACATTAAAGAGGCGTTTAGGGCGGCGGTGGTGGCACGCTCTACGGAACCTAGTTTGGTGGAAAGTTGATGCCCTAGGACAATGGGTAGGTCGCATACGCGGGCAATTGCTTTTCTGGCTCTAATTTCGTGTTCTGGGTTACGGGGGCTAAAATAGCTCGAAACGGCAATGGCGTCAACTCGTTTTTTAACTTCATTGACCTTGGCGAGCAAGCCGGGTAGGTCTAGTTTTTCTTTTTCTTGGCCGTATAAGTCGTGTCCCCCAGCGATGTAAAAATAATTTGGGGTGGCAAAACTGCTTTCAAATTTAAATGATGTAATAAGTTCGGGGTCGTACCCAATTAGAAAAAGAGCAACGCGTTTGCCTTTGCCTTCGGCAATGGCATTGGTTGCTAGGGTGGTCGAAATAGACACCATCTGAATGGCGGATGGGTCTTGAATGTCTATGGCGGCAATCACGTTTTCTATGCCAATTGAGAAATCGCGTTTGGTGGTTAAGCTTTTATGGGCAGCGATGATTTCATGAGAGTTATAATCAAGCAGTACGCCATCTGTGTAAGTTCCGCCTGTATCAATGCCAAGGACAAGTGATTTTCGCATTTGGAGGTTTACCTCGTATTTAGAGGAGATAGAAGAACTGTGGGCAGAAGAACCAAAAGAGCCAGAGGGGCTAATTTGTCTTGCAACCTCTGGCTCTTTATTATCTTTTGAAGTCTTTAGACAAACATGTCTACGTCTAATTCTTCGCTTGCGTGGCGTTCGTCTGCTAATTCACAGACCCGACGCAGTTCTTTGTACATGCCTTCGTCCAGAATGGTTTCTTCTTTATCTAGGATAGAGACAACTTTTTCGTGAATACGCTCGCGGTAGGTCTTGCTGCCAGCGGCTTCCCATTCTTCGTGGGATTGGCGATTGATCATTTCGGGGCGCCAAATCTCAGTTTTGAAGCGGTCAAAGGTGTGGTCGTGGGCCAGGTAATGGCCTCCGGGGCCGACGTCTTCGATGACGTCTAGGGCTTTGGTTTCGTCATTGACCGGGATGCCTCTTAGGATGCGTTTTACGCGGCTGATGGTTTCGTTAGAGGCGACATATAGTTCTGGAGAGCTGGTTAGGCCTTGCTCTATGTAGCCTACATCGTGGATCATATTGCCGCCGGTGAGGGCTGCGGTTGCGATGTTGATGGTTGATTCTAGGGCTGCTTGGCCGTCATAGAGTTTGGTGTCGGAGCATCCAGCAGTTTCGTACATGGGGACGCCTAACCATTTGGTTATTTGGGTGTAGGCTGCGCTCAAGAGTGCCATCTCAGGAGAGCCATAGGAGTAAACTGCGGTACGCATATCCATATTAGACATTAACCCGCCGATGATCATGGGTGCGCCTGGTTTTCTTAGCTGGCTGAGGACGATACCCAAAAGGCTCTCGGTGAGGGCCTGGACAGCGGTTCCGGCCAGGGTGGTGGGGGAGGTCGCGCCGGCTAGGGGGCAGGGCGTGTAAACAAATGGAATACGCTTGTCGGCAGAGAAGAGTAGTTTGTCAATGACTTCCACGGAATGGCTCAGAGGTGAAACTGGTTCAATGTAAAGTGAGAAGATGGGGCCTTTCAGCCATTCTTTTTCTCCGCCTACGCGGATGTAAGCCATCTCTAGTTGGTCTTTCAGACCATCCAGGTCAACAGCGGTGATGTTGATGGGTTTGGTGGTGCCCTCAAGCATGGCTAGGTATTGCCAGCGGTCGTAGGTTCCTACAGATGTGTCTTGGACGATTCCTAAGGACATGTGGAAATCTAGGTTGGGGAGAGCTTCTGCTAGGCGGGCAAAGTTTTTGACATCTTTGTATTCGGCTCTGCGGCGTTCGTTTGTATAGGGGTCAATGGTAAAAGGAGTGTCTGATCCAGATCCAAAGTAAATCTGGTTTTTGTATAGCTCCATTTTGTGCTTTCTTCCGGGACCGTAGACGACCACTTTTTTAGGCAGAGTTGCGCGGGCTTTGTCAACCATTTCGGGCGGCAATTTTACTAACGCGCTATCTTCGGTTACGTCTTCTACAATAGCGCCTCCAGAATGAGCGAGATCGTAGCCTTCTTTGTTGTAAACGCGCACACCAGTTTCGTAAAGAACGCTCAAGGCAGAGAAGTAAATTGCTTCGATTTCTTCTTCAGTGAGCACTTCAAATACGGGTGTTGCGTGTGTTAGGTGATTTGTTTTCTTAACTTGCATGATTACATCTCCTATGCTCGTTTTTAGATAAGACCGGCGAGCTGTTTAGACAGTTCAGCCGAAACGGGAGCATTTGCACCATAGCCATCGGCGCCAATGCGGTCGGCGAATTCTTGATCAACGGGAGCGCCGCCAACCATAATCTTGACTTGGTCTCGGAAGCCTGCTTCTTCAACGGCTTTGATGGTGTGTCCCATAGCACGCATGGTGGTTGTCAACATGGCGGACATGCCTATAATATCAGGTTGATGTTCTTTGATGGCTTCAATGAATTTTTCTGGAGCGACATCAAAACCAAGATTGACGATTTCGAATCCGGCACCTTCGCACATCATGCTGACGAGGTTTTTGCCGATGTCGTGGAGGTCGCCTTTAACGGTTCCCATCACTATCTTTCCTGCCATTTTAGCTCCACTGGCAACCAAGAGTGGGCGGAGAAGCGTCATGCCGTCGCTCATGGCTTCGGCGGACATCAATACTTCAGGGACGAACATATCGCCGCGTTTGAAGCGTACGCCGACTTCATTCATGCCTACTATCAAACCGTTATCCAATACATCAGCGGCTGTAAGGCCTTCGTCTAGGCCTTTTTGAACCCATTTCACGCTTGCACTGCTATCACCTTCTAGTACCGCGCTGGATACTTTTTCGTAAATTTTTTCACTCATTTTTTTCTCCTCGTAATTATTGGCTCTTAGCCCATTCTTCAGCGGCGGCAAGAACTTCTTCAATGACTTTTTCTGTCTTTGGGGACAGGGGCACGGCTTCGTGAGTTGCCAAAATATCTTGAACTCTGGCTACAGTGCGGTCTTTGAAAGTTGTTTTGCCCATTAATTCCCAAGTTTCGTAACTTTGTCTGTCACATAGGTTTGGAAGCCAGAATTCGCTCTTGTAGTAACGGCGGGTGTGTTCGTCTTTTAGGTAGTGCCCATTTGGTCCGACACGGTTGATGACTTCAACGGCCAAGGTGTCTTCATTGACTTCAATACCTCGGGTGATGCGTCTGGCGTAGCCAATAGCTTCGTCCATGGCGGCTAGTTGGAAGACTGAACCTGTCATGGCGCTTTCGGTGTAACCTACGTCATGGCAGAGGTCTCCACCAGAGAGGGCCGAGAAGAAGACAGAGAGAGAACCTTCTGAGATCGCTTGCTCGTCAAAGGTTTTGGAGTCTGTGCAGCCACCCGTTTGCCAGAGAGGAAGTCCAACGTAGTGAGCCAGTTCAGTTAGGCCTGCCATGATTAGGGGTAGTTCAGGGGCGCCGTATGAGAGGATCATGTCGCTCATGTCCATCACAGAAAGCACTCCACCCATAATGAATGGGTTACCGGGTTGGATGAGCTGAGCAATGGTGAGGCCCATCCAAGATTCGGCAGCAGCTTGAGTAATGATTCCAGCCGCAGTTATGGGGGCTGTGCCGCCTGCTAAGGGGCAAGGGGTGAAAATGAGGGGAATGCGTTTCTCGGCCGCGAAAACTAGCTTGTTGAGGGCATCGGTGGTACTGATGAGTGGGGAAAGCGGTTCGCAGTAATGGATGTAGTTGGGGCGGAGTTCAAACGCTTCTTGCCCGCCAGCTTCGGCAACGGCAATTTGGTGGATAGCGTTTGAGTCGTAGTAATCAAAAGACCAGGCTACAATAGGTTTTGTGGTCTGGCGGAACATTTCTGCAAATTCATAAAGTGCGCTTAGGTCGTAAGGGACATCACTAATACTTCCTAGCGATTCGCAGAAATCAATATTGGGCAAACTGTCAACTACTTTGGCAACGAGGGGGGTGTCGGAGCGCATGTAGGGACGCCGTTCCATGGTTTCTATATCAATGAAGTTGGGGCAGGTAGGTCCAGGGCCAAAGTGTGCCCGTCCAGGCCCAATGTGGATATCGTTATCCCTATTCCCATCTCTCGCGTGAATTGTGAAGCTGCGGGGGGCTTTAGCTAGAGCGTCTTTTACCATGTAGGAAGGAAGACGTACTAAGTCGCCTTTTACCCAAGCTCCGCCTTCTTTTAGAATTTCACGTGCTTTTTCGTGTTTTACTTCTAACCCAATATTTTCTAAAACGTGGAGTACTCCAGAAAATAACTCTTCAAGTTGATCTTCTGACAGCATCTGAAAGCGTACTCCAGAATTTGTGCGATAATTTGTTCTCATAATTTAGCTCCTTTTTGGATTAATATCCATTTTAGGATATTTAGGTTAGTCTGCGAATTGTTTCGCAATATCAGAAGCCGAAGCGGCATTGGCAGCGTAACCATCGGCGCCAATTTGCTCAGAGAATGATTTGGTGACAGGAGCGCCGCCGATCATAATCTTGACAG
>QMOK01000012.1 GCA_003648195.1 Chloroflexota bacterium
CAATTGCATGTTAGAGGTCACTCGGCTATAATTCTTGCAGAAAAGATTATCTAGCGAATCTAAATTTGGCATTGAATAATTGAAGAATAAAATCGGGGTAAGCAATTTATGGCAACTAGTCAGACATTTGAAAACCATAAACAAATAACAGAGACTTTAGAGCGCAAAGCTGCTCAATTGGCTGCACTCAGCCGCGTGGGACGTCATCTTAGCTCTTTTTTGACTCAACAAGAGCTGCTTCAGCAAGCGGTGAAATCTATGCGCGAAGATTTTGGCTACCTCCAAGCCGCCGTCATGCTTATAGATGAAAAAACAGATAACCTCTACATAATTGCCGCCACAGACAACTTTTTAGAAATCATCCCAGAAGGCTGCCACCACATTCTAGAAGAAGGGGCTGCGGGGACAGCGGCCCAGACTGGAGAAACGGTATTGGTAAAGGATACCGCCGCTAGCTCCTATCCGCGGCAGGCAGGAAAATGGCTTCCACGTTCCTCGGTCTCGTCACCAATAAAAATTGATGGAAACGTGATTGGTATTTTAGAAGTTGAGTCTGATGAAACAGAAACGTTCAACAATAACGATACGCTGATAATAGAAGCCATGGCTAACCAAATAGCTGTATCTATCAAAAACGCGCGTTTATACGAACAAGCCCTCCAAGAGGTTGCTAAATGTAAACAGATTGAAGAAAAACTGAGGGAAAGCGAAACTAACTACCGAGCAATAGTTGAGCAAAGTCATGATGCTATTTACATCTACAAGGGAAATAAGTTTCTGTTTGTGAATGACAGGGTGTGCAAACTTGTTGGTTACAACAAAGAAGAATTGCTCACAATTAATATATGGGACTTGATTCATCCCGAAGATAGAGCAAAAATAAAATATTTTGGGGTACAAAGAGCCGAAGGAAAAGTAGCACCCAGTGCCTACACTGCCAAGGTGTTAAGAAAAGATGGGAAGATAAGAATATGTGATTTTGCAATTAATACTATTCAATACCGTGGCAACTATGCCGTTCTGGGCATTGTAAGAGACATCACAGAGCGCAAGGAAATTGAAAAACAACTGCAGCAACAAGAACGTTTGGCGGCTATCGGACAGTTAGCAGGTGGTATCGCTCATGACTTCCGCAACTACCTCACTACTATTATCCTCCACACCCAAATTGCGCAAAGAGACCCTAATGTAACTCCCGGTATAGCCTATTCCCTAAAAACCATAGTCGATGAGTCGAAGCAGGCATCAAACTTAATCCAGCAAATCCTTGACTTCAGCCGCCACACCGTAGTGGAATTATCACCAATTGATCTCGGCAAGCTCATCCAAAGGGCAACCTCTATGCTGAGTCAGGCAATCCCAGAAAATATACAATTCACCTTGGAACTAACTCCTACGGGATGTACCGTTGAAGCAGATTTTACCCGCATGCAACAAGTGTTAATAAACCTTGCAACCAATGCTCGTGATGCCATGCCCAACGGCGGAAAATTGCACATCAAACTTTCCAAAATAGTAGTAACGCCAGACGGAAAACACCCCATACCTGAAATGCCCCCAGGCGAATGGGCTGAACTGCTTATTATAGATACTGGCACAGGAATGACAGCGAATGTACAAGAACATCTATTTGAACCATTCTTCACCACTAAAGAAACCGGTCATGGAACCGGCTTGGGACTGGCTCAGGTTTACGGTATCATCAAGCACCATAAAGGCTTCATTGATGCTAAAACAGCAGTTGGTGAAGGCTGCACTTTTCGAATTTATCTGCCAATATGCGAAACGGAAACCGAGATTAACGGCACCCAAAAAGGGCAAGCCGAAATTTCCCAAGGAAAAGGAGAATCCATCTTACTGGTAGAAGACGACACAAACCTAAGGGAAGCAGGTAGAACAGTTCTGAACTCATTAGGTTATCGTGTATCAACAGCCAGCGATGGACAAGAGGCATTAAAAATATATCGAGACCAGTCAATAGACCTTGTGATCACAGACCTCATAATGCCAAAAATGAGCGGACAAGAGCTGCGCAATATGTTAATGAGAACAGGCCCTGTCAAAATAATAGCCATCACCGGCCACATAATGCAAACCAGCAAAGAAAAACTTAAAAAGAATGGCTTCTTAGAAATTATCGAAAAGCCTTTCAATGTAAATGAATTAGCAAAAATAGTCCGCCAAGCTCTTGACCAAAATTAAGGAAACCATAAATTTTAGCAAAACAACAAGGAGAAACATCATGGACTTTGAAAAACTTGTAACCCACCGCTATAGCACTCGCAGCTACAAACCAGACCCTGTAGAAGAAGAAAAACTCAACAAAATATTAGAAGCCGCTCAAATGGCACCCACTGCCGCCAATCGGCAGCCCTTTCAACTCATAATCATCCACACAGAAGGCCGCCAAGAAGAACTACGGCGCATCTACAACAAAGATTGGTTCGTAGAGGGACCATTGGTAATTTGTGCATGTAGTCTGCCCCAAAAAAGTTGGGAGCGAAGAAAATACGATAGCAAAAACTATGCCATTGTAGATACCTCTATTGTAGTAGACCACATCACACTCCAAGCCGCCGATATTGGCCTAGGAACCTGCTGGGTAGGAGACTTCAACCCTGACGCCGCGCGCAAAATTCTCCACATTCCAGACGAGGTAAACCCAATCGCATTCACTCCTCTAGGCTACCCAAACGACACCCCAAGAACCAAAAAACGCAAACCATTAGAAGAATTAGTGCGCTACGAGCGATGGTAACACTCAATAGAAGACCTCTCGTTCAGTCTGGCAACACGCTTAAAAATACGATACAATAAAACAAACCTCAAATATATTGTTGTCAGAGCAATTTTTTAATCCCACAAAGCAAGGTTCAAGCCACCCGTTTATCAGGAGCCTCCCATGAATAAAATTCTTGCTGCCATCCGCGAATTTCTTACTCCCATCAAACCTCTCCCCGCAGGCACATATCACAGCCAATCAGAAACAACGCGCCTCCACCTGAGAATAGAAAACGATGGCCAAGGCCTGCTAATCATCAACGCCGCCACAGTACTCCATCTCAACCAAACCGCCACAGAATATGCCTACCACTTCATAGAGGGAAAAACTCCCCAAGAAGCAGGATTAGCCATCTCGCAGCGGTACAGCATCACAAACCAACAAGCACAAAAAGACTATCAAGAACTCATAGAGCGCATAGAAACCTTAATTACAACGCCCGATCTAGACCCGGTCACATTCCTGGAATTCGAACGTGAATCGCCCTACGCAGGCGCGATGTCCGCCCCCTACCGCCTAGACTGCGCCCTCACCTACCACCTCCCCGATGGCAGTGCCCCTACCCTGGCGCCCACCCGCCGCGTAGATAGAGAGTTAAGCACCGAAGAATGGAAAACCATCATCGACAAAGCCAGTCAAGCCGGAATTCCGCATCTGATTTTCACCGGCGGAGAACCCACCCTCCGCGAAGACCTGGCAGAACTAATAACCCACGCCGAAAAAAACAACCAAGTTACAGGCCTCCTCACCGATGGCCTGCGCCTAGCCGAAAAAGCATACCTGGATGAACTGCTCCAAAGCGGACTAGACCACCTTCTCATAACATTCACCCCCAATAATGAAGAAGTCTGGCAAGCACTCCAACTAATCCTTCCCGAAGACCTATTCACCACCGTCCACCTCACCATCACCCCCGACATCGCCGATGAAATTCCAAACACACTCACCAGACTAGCAGAAATGGGAACAAATGCCATCTCCCTAAGCGTTACAAAAAAAGACAACTGGAATATGAACGAGGCACTCGAAGAAGCCCAAAACCACACCGCCGAACTAGGTCTGCCTCTAAAATGGGACCTGCCCGTCCCCTACTCTGCCCACAACCCAGTCGCCCTAGAATTAGAAGAAGCCGAAAAACACCAACTGCCCCAAGGAGCGGGGAAAGCGTGGCTCTACGTAGAGCCAGACGGAGACGTACTCCCCACGCAGGGCATCAACCAAGTTTTAGGGAACTTATTACGCCAACCCTGGCAAGAAATCTGGGATGAGGTCAGGTAACAGAATATGCCGCTTTCGGCCAGCGAATGGGATAAACGCTTTCGGCAGCAAGCCGTTTGGACGCAGGATTTACGCCACTATCTATATCCCAAAATTGGCCTAAAAAAAGCCGAAAACGTACTAGATGTCGGTTGCGGAACAGGGGCTTTAATTGCCGAACTGACCTCACAAAGTAAAGCCCAAATTTACGGCCTAGACCTGGATTTACCGCGCCTCAAACTGGCTATGCGCAAAGCTTCAACGGGGATTTATTCTGGGGGAAACGCCCAAGCCTTACCCTTTCCCGCCAACGTTTTTGACCTCACCCTAAGCCATTTTCTGCTCTTATGGGTAGATGACCCTGTGCGGGTTGTGCAAGAAATGCGGCGTGTTACCACTCCTGGGGGTTCAATATTAGCCCTGGCCGAACCAGATTATGGCGGACGCCTAGATTATCCCCCTTCGCTGGCGCAACTCAAAGAAATTCAAACTAAGGCTCTGCGCCGCCAAGGAGCTGACCCTCACCTGGGACGAAAGCTGAGGAGCATCTTTGCGCAAGCGGGGTGCCAAGAAATTGTAACAGGCGTGCTGGGAGGTCAATGGTTTGAAGCACCTACCCCAGAGGAGTTAAACCTCGAATGGAGCGTTATTGCCGAGGACGCCGGGGAAGAGGTTTCGGCCAAGGAGTTGCGCAACCTAGAATTACAGGCTAAACTGGCTTGGGAGCGGAACGAACGCACGCTCTTTGTCCCCACGTTTTATGCCTGGGGAAAGGCCTGATTTCATCCCCCCACAAAAGCCTGATTGGCTATACGCATAACTCGCCGAGGAGCAATTATCCATGCTTACCACACGTTTTGAAGAGGCCTTAACTTACGCTTTTCAGTTGCACAACGGGCAAATTCGCAAAATCAGCGGCGTACCTTATATTACCCATTTGTTGAGTGTCGCGGCTTTGGTTTTGGAAGCTGGGGGTGACGAAGACGAAACAATTGCCGCTCTGCTGCACGATGCAGTGGAAGATCAGGGAGGGCACCAAACTTTAAGCGAGGTACAGCGGCGCTTTGGAAAGCGAGTGGCCGAGATTGTGGATGGCTGTACGGATGCGTATGTTTTTCCCAAGCCGCCCTGGAAAGACCGCAAAGTCGCTTACCTTGAACATTTACGAGAAGCCACGTCTAGCGTACGGTTGGTGTCTTTGGCCGACAAGCTGCATAACGCTCGCTGCCTTTACCAAAGTTTGCAGATCAAAGGCGAGGGCATTTGGGAGGTTTTCAATGGGGGCAAAGATGGTACGTTATGGTATTACAGAACGCTGGTAGAGATATTTCAGGAAACCGGTACTGACGCGATGACGTTGGAATTTGTAGAGATGGTGAGAAAGATAGAGAACCGGAATGACGCAGAATAAACAAAAAAAAGACAAAGGAGACGCAGAAAAGATGTGCAATCTATTATCGCTTAATGAGTATCAAAAACTAGCTAAACGAACTTCGGGAGCAGGGGGAGATGACGTTGAAAGACGGTTGATGGTTTCTGCTCTGGGGTTGGCGGGCGAAGCGGGAGAGTTCGCTAACTTGGTGAAGAAGATGACGGCTCATGGACATCCGTTGGATGTTGAAGCGTTAGGGGATGAGCTGGGCGATGTGCTTTGGTATTTGGCAGAAGCCGCCTCTGCCTGCGGGCTAGACTTGAGCGCGGTGGGGGAAAAGAATGTTGAAAAATTACGCAAACGCTATCCAAACGGGTTTAGCAAAGAACGAAGTTTGAACAGGGAGGGGTGAGAGGCAGGCTCAGTTGTCAAGCTCCTCCATTGCCTAATTCCCAATCTACCAATCCCTAATCTACCAGTCCTATATCCAAGCCCCATACTTTTCTTGCTCAATTTGAACAATCTCTTCTTCGGTTTCTGTGAGGCAATACCGCCTGATAGGAACGACCTTTAAAATCAACTTCTCTTCGCTGACCCACTGTGCCAGGGAAAGAAGTTCCATCATGCCATGTTTCATCTTTTCGGCCTCTTGGGCGCCGTAGCGATAGACGAGCAAATACGGATACTTGGACTCTAATACTTCAACAATCAATTGAGCCGCCTTGGCTATTTCTAACGCGCTGGGAATTGTGTGCAGGTTCTGAATGGCATCAATAGGGAGATCAAGGTCGGCGTCAAATATAGTTAAAATGGATGGCCGGTGCAGAAGTTTCACTAATTTGTCGGGATGCTGGATCTCTAGCTCTGGCGGCACAGAACGGGGAGTACCATCTGGGGCTTGAAGTTTAATCTCAAGCTCAAAACGTTCACTCTCAACATTTGGCCTTACTGAGGGGTTATCAGGCGGGAGTAAAGCTTTTACCGCTTCCATAACTTGGTTGGCGTATTCTTGCAAGTACGGCTTGCGTGCCTGATTATCGGGGAGTTTTGCGGCTGGGATAAGTTCTCCGATGCGCATGGTCAGCCTTGGACGTTTAAATTTGAGAGCTTTATCTAATGCTCCAAACGTGCCACTGAAAGCCACGGGCAAAACTGGTGCTTTGCCTCGGTAGCTCAACCAAGATACTCCTGTTTGGGCACGCATGGCGCCTGGTTCCCAAGTGCCGCCCTCGGGGAAAACTGATAACCTCCCCCCTTGCTCTAAAACGCCCAAACATTGGCGAAGAGCCGAACGATCAACCACACCCCGGTGAATGGGTATATATCCATAAAGGCCTTCAATTGTCTCAACTATCGCTTCCATGGGCAAATCTCTTGCCCCCAACATTTCTATTTGCCAGGGAGTGAAAACAGCCATTAGAACAGCTTCTATGGCGCCAACATGATTTCCAATGAGCAAAAGAGGCCGGTCTTTGGGAAAATTCTTCCTACCGACAATGCGTATTCGGAAAAGAATCCGCAACAGGATTCGGAATACGATTCGCATAATTGCCCGTATGAAACGCCGGCGGGGATAAGATACGGTATATTTTTTTTCGCTGGTCAAGTTTTTGCTCCTTCGGTTAAAGAATGGAGACTAGAAGGTAAACCTTGATGAGTGAAAAGTTAAACGTTAGGGAGCTAAGATTGCCTATCAAGCCACTTTTCCATATCTTGGAGTACTTGTGCGCGTTCTGGCTCGTTGAAGACTTCGTGGTAAAGGCCTTCGTACATTTTGAGCGTTTTGTCTTCTGAGCTTACGGTATCGTAGAGCATTTGAGCGCCGGTCGGATCAACGATTGTGTCCGCGCTTCCTTGCAGTAGCAACAACGGTAAATGAATTGTGCTCGCTTGCGTAGTTACGCGCTTCATGGCTCTTAGTAATTCCGCTGCTAGGCGGGTGGTATATTTACCAATGGTAACCAACGGATCGTTGACGTATGCTGCCACAACCTCCGGGTCACGGCTTACGCCATCCGCTTCCAATTGGATAAGTCCCATTTTCGGCGCGAGAACGGAAAGTATTTTTCCAACCAAAATAATGGCTGGCGAAATATCCTCTGGAATCTTCACGCTAGCGCCCGACAAAACCGATCCAGCAAGCTCATCCTGATGGTCGAGCAAATAAAACGCCCCTATTAAAGCGCCCATACTGTGACCCACCAAGAAAATTGGCGTGTCGGGATGCGATTCGCGTATCATGTCGAAGTAAATTTTAATGGTGTCTGTGAAATCTTCAAACCTTTCTACGTACACCCGTGTTCCTTCTGATTTACCGTGCCCAATATGGTCTAAGGCATATACAGCGTATCCTAACGGAACAAAATAGTTAACGACATTGGCGTATCTTCCACTGTGTTCGGCCAGACCATGGATAACTAGAAGAATGGCCTTTGTTTCATGTTCTGGAAGCCATTTTTGGGAATAGATTTTTGTTCCTCGAACACCTTTTAAAAAACTTTCTTCATGCTTCATAATTAATTCTCCTTGATGAATATCCTGTCAGAAAATAATCTCACGACAATCGACTCCAAACTCGCGAGAAATTAAGTATAATATACTTATTCCCGTCCGATAATACTTACCGTAAAGCCAGTTGATTTTTGAGAGGTAGTCATGTCTCCCAATCTCGCCCTTTTTTACCCCGAAGGCCACCAAAATCACTCCCAACCTGGGCACCCCGAACGTCCTCAGCGCGTAGAGGCCATTCGAGAGGCGTTTATTGAGGCCAAATTATGGGAAACATTCGCGCATCTTGAACCTCTAACGCTTTCCATCGCCGACCTGAGCCATATCCACGCCCCTGATTTTCTGACCCACCTAGAAGAAGCCTGTGCCCATAGTCATCCCCTAGACCTAGACACTTACACCACGCCCCAAAGCTGGCAATTAGCTCTCAACGCCGCCGGAGGGGGAGCGGCAGTTGCCGAGGCCGTTTGGGAAGGGCAAAACCTCCGCGGGTTAGCGCTCACCCGCCCCCCAGGCCACCACGCCACCCGACAACGCGCCATGGGATTCTGCCTCCTCAACAACATCGCCATCGCCGCCGAGCATCTCCTCCGCCACACATCTGCCACAAGACTAGCCATCATCGACCTTGACCTCCATCACGGCAACGGCACGCAAGATATTTTTTGGGAACGGGGAGACGTGCTTTACATCTCTACCCACCAATACCCCTACTATCCCGGCACTGGCTCGCTCAACGAAACTGGCGCGGGCGCGGGGGCAAGAACGACTGCTAATTTTCCGCTCCCCCCCATGTCGGGCGATGCCGCTTTTGCGGCCATAATGGATGAAGCCATTCTCCCGCTTTTAGATCGCTTTGCGCCCGAAATGCTCCTGGTGAGCTATGGTTTTGATACCCATTGGCGAGAAAACTTAGGCCATCTGCAACTCTCGGCGCAGGGGTACGCAAATTTAATAGCCAATTTAACAACATGGGCAGATGGTAATTGCGAAGGGCGGGTTGCTCTTTTTTTAGAGGGAGGATACGACCTGCCCGCGGCGAAAGCCTGCTCGTTAGGCGTGGTTGCAGCCTTGCAAGGGCTGGCATGGGAAGACCCCATCGGGCCATCTCCCACTCCCGAAAGTGATGGTTGGAAAGTTGTCCTCACAGAAGCAAAACGGATTTGGGGTTTATGAATTGGTATATTGGGAGATTGGGGGACTGGGAAACTGGTATACTGAGGAACTGGGGGACTAAGAAACCAAGAAACCAAGGAACCAAGAAACTAAGAAACTAACAAAGGGAAAATTGCCATGACCACATCTAAAAGAGGCCCATTGTCTCTTGAAAAATACGAAAAGATAAAACTTTATCTTATTCGAGAAATTTCTCACAACCTAGACGCCGCGCCTCCTCAATCAAATGAAGACCTCCACCGCAAAATAGAAGAATGGCTAAATGAAACCTACGCGGGCATTGAAAAACAGCTTAGCCTCACCGAATCCCAGCGAGAGCATCTCTTCAGCGAAACATTAGCCGAATTGATTGGCTTTGGCCCTATCCAACCCCTGCTAGCCGAACCCGACATCAGCGAGATTATGATAGCCGGGCCATACCAAATTTACGTAGAACGCAACGGAAAACTTGAAGATACAGATGCCACATTCGCCGATGAAGCACACCTCATGCGTATCATCAACCGCATCTTGTCACCACTGGGCCGCCGCGTAGATATAGATAACCTCATGGCCGATGCCCGCCTTCCAGACGGTTCGCGGGTGAACATAGCTATCCCACCCGTAGCAGTAGATGGCCCTTGCGTAACTATCCGCAAGTTTTTAGAAAGCAAGCTAACCATGGAGCAAATTATCGAGCTTGGAACAGCCACTGCTCACATGGCAGAGTTCTTCGAAGCTTGCGTGGCAACCCGGCTGAACATCTTAATAACCGGCAACACAAGTTCGGGAAAAACCACCCTTTTGAACATCCTTACTGGCTACATTCCCGGCGATGAGCGCATCATCACCATTGAAGACGCCGCAGAATTGAAGCTCAACCAAAAATACGTTGTACGCATGGAAACGAAAATGCCCAACGTAGATGGTATAGGCGGCGTTGTCACCCGTGACCTAGTGCGCAACGCCCTGCGAATGCGCCCCGATAGGATTGTGGTTGGCGAAGTCCGCAGCGGAGAAGCTCTTGACATGCTCCAGGCCATGAACACCGGCCACGATGGATCGTTGACCACGCTGCACGCCAATTCTCCGCGTGACGCTATTTCCCGCCTAGAAACCATGGCTATGATGGCCGGGCTGGACATGCCCCTTAGCGCGTTGCGAACACAAATAGCCTCTGCCATTGACCTCATCATCCACATGGAACGCCTTTCCGATGGCTCTCGGAGAATAACCCGCGTCTCAGAGGTTCCCCGCATGGAGGGGAATATTGTCACCTTATCTGATATTTTTGTCTTTGAAAGAACCTATACCGCGCCTGATGGCACTATCCACGGCGAGATGAAAGCTACTGGCCTGCGTCCTATTTTTAGCCCACGCCTTAAGGCAGCTGGTTTTACGCTTACCGGAGATGTTTTTGGAGCATAAATAGGGACTAAGCGCAACTTTTGTTGACAGGTCACGTATAATGAGTTGAGTTGGCAGGCTAGAAAACTATCCAATTACAAGGAGTATCACTATGAAAAAAATTCGTATGCAATATGTATGGGGCGCGTTACTGATTACCCTTGGAATATTATTTCTGCTCCAGGAATTTAACCTCATTGGAAGCGCTCTTGATTACCTGTGGATACTTATCATGGGAATTAGCGGCATAGTCTTCTTATGGGTATACGCTACTAAAAAAGACCAATGGTGGGCCGCTATCCCTGGAATGACGCTCATTGGTCTAGCCGCCACCGTGGTTGAAGAGCAATTCAATTTCTTCCCAGGAAGCAACTGGACAGGCGCTCTTTTCTTGGCCTTTATTGGCCTCGGTTTTTGGCTGGTATATTTGCGGCGTCCGTCTTTTTGGTGGGCCATCATCCCTGGCGGGACTTTGGTTACGCTTGGCGTTGTCAGCGGCCTTGGAAGCTCAATCATTTCCGATGAGGGAATTTTCTTCCTCGGGCTGGGAATCACGTTCGCGCTGGTAGGTCTTTTGCCTGCCAAACAATATAAAACTCAATGGGGTTATATCCCTGCCGCTGTTCTCATTATTTTAGGATTAATTCAACTAAGCGTAGGAACTTTTTTGATTAACCTCTGGCCAATAGCACTAATCATCATTGGTGGATACATCATCTTTAAAAACTGGAAGAAATAAGCCAAGGAGAATACATGTCTACTAAAAAACTTTATCGCAGCAAAACAGATCGCATGATAGGCGGCGTTTGCGGAGGCCTGGGCGACTACCTGGGCATTGATCCCATCATCTTCCGCTTCTTATTCGTGGTCTTGTTGTTTGGTGCCGACTTTGGCTTCTTGCTCTACCTTTTGATGTGGGTCATCGTCCCCGAAGAAGGCACAACGTACGGCACACAAAGCCACGACTTCGGGAAACGGGTGCAGGGCATGGGAGAGGATATCCAACAAGCCGTCTCTCAACCCCATCCCCAGGCGGGGTTACTCATTGGCGGCGCGCTTATTTTCGTGGGCGCAATGCTCTTCCTAGACAATTTGAACTTTCATTGGCTGCGATGGCTGGATTTCGACTTCATTTGGCCTGTCTTGTTGATCATTGGCGGTATCGCCCTACTCGTTCGCAGAAACAAAGATTGAGGCATAAACCATGAGTGAAAATAACAAAAAAGACCATTCCCAGCATCGGCCAAGTGTATTTGGCCCCATGCTGCTCATAACCGCTGGAATCATATTTCTGGCAAATAACCTAGGGATTGTTTCAAGCAGCTTTTGGGATACTATAGTTAATTTGTGGCCTCTGTTGCTAGTCTTCGCTGGGATAGATGGTCTCGTGCGGCGTGACGGAATAGTATGGCCGTTGCTGTTAATCATCGTGGGGGTGTTCTTGACCCTCCGAAACTTTGGAGTAATAGCCTGGGGCGAATGGGGAAGACTATGGAGTCTCTGGCCGCTGATTTTCGTGGCCTTGGGCGTGGATATCATCTTCAAAGAACACTCCTCTTTGGGGTCTATATTTAGGATATTGGCGATACTGCTGCTCGTGGGCGGGGGGATTTGGCTGGTAGGTTTTTACAGCAACTCTAGCGAAGGAGTCTCTGTTGAGGCCGTTCACCAACCAATGGGCGAAGAGATCACTGAAGCGCAGATAACTCTTTCGATGTCTGCTGGAGAAATGGACGTTAACGCCGCCGGCGAAAAAGCCACCCTCATTGAGGGCAAAACTGCCTCTAAGGCAAAAGAGTTCTATCACGAAAAAGGGACGTTAGCCACATATACCCTAAAATGCGATTCCCCTGTTGCTCTTCCCAGCCGTGGACGCTGGGATTTGGGCATCTCTACCCAAATTCCATTTGACCTATCTGCAGAGATGGGCGCGGGCGAGATTGTTTTACGCTTAGAAGAATTGCGTCCTGAGAATCTTGTCATCGAGCAGGGAGTGGGAAATATAGAAGTTCGCTTGCCGGCACGGGGGTTGCACCACGCTGAAATTAGCCAGGCTATCGGCCAAATTCAGGTTGTAATCGCCAAGGGTACGGCTATCCGCTTAGAGGTTAGCAAGGCCATTGCCACTCTGGACATCCCGCCCGATTTCTCCCGAAAAGGCAACTACTACTATTCTCCCAATTACGACGAGGCTGATGATGTAATTAATTTGAGTATTAGTCAGGCAATTGGTAAGATTGAGGTTACGTACAGCAAGTAATGCAAGAATGACTTTGGCTCTCATAAAAAAACAGGCCTCACAATGGGGCCTGTTTTTTTGTGTATTATCTTTTTGCCCCGAAGCAGTCTCCCAGACGCTCTAGGAGATTGCTTCAGCGGGAAAACACCGCTTCGCAATGACATGCCTAAGTAGCTACTTTGGCTCAATGGAAAATAGTGAAGTAGATGTCATTGCGAATCTCCGTTTTCACTGTGCGCGCCATTGGCAGGAAGTGCGGCAATTCCTCAGATAGCTGGATTACTTTGTTAAGTGCAACCCCGCTATTTTCCAAAAAACTGCTTTTTTTGCTTATTCGCTCAGCGCAGCGTGAACGCGCGGCATCCATTCGCTAATGAGAATATTTTGGGGGCATTTTTCTTCACATTCGCGGCAAGCTACGCACAAGTTAGCGCGTTCTGTCTCAGGCACAAAGTTGTTATACATAAACTTAGCATGATCAAGTTTATCGTACATTATTCCATCGTTGTAAACATCAAAAACGCGGGGAATATTCACACCCTCGGGGCAGGGAAGACAATATTCGCACTGGGTGCAAGGAATGGCTATAAGCTCTTGATATTTCTCTCGCACCTTTTGAATTACAGCCAGTTCGTCCTCAGTCATCGTGCCCACGCCAGATGCATCCGCGCTGGCGACATTTTCTATAACGTGCTGCATGGTACTCATTCCGCTTAGTAAAAGTGTGACTTCGGGCTGATTCCAAACCCATTGCAAGGCCCAATCGGCGGGAGTGCGCTGGTGGGGAGCGGTATCCCAAAGCGTCTGGACAGGGGCTGGGGGGGAGACCAATCGCCCGCCTCTGATAGGCTCCATGATCACAACTGCTAACCCTTTAGAGGCGGCGTAGTGCAAGCCCTTGCGCCCAGCCTGCACGTTGGTATCCATATAGTTGTACTGAATTTGACAAAAATCCCAGTGGTCATAAGCGTCAATAATTTCTTCAAAGACAGGATAATCATCATGAAATGAAAAGCCAAGGTGAGCAATACGCCCATCGGCAATCGCTTTTTCTGCCCAGGGAAGAACATCAAGGCCATGGACCTTATCCCAGCTTTTTTTGTTAAGGGCATGTAATAAATAAAAGTCTATTTGCTCGGTTTGGAGTCTTTCAAGCTGTTCGTTGAGCAAGCGATCAAAGTCATTGGCAGTTTCTACTTCCCAACAAGGAAGTTTAGTAGCCAGTTTGACTTTTTCACGGTATTTACCTTTGAGAGTGCGCCCCACGAAGGGTTCGCTCTGCTTTTGATGATACGGATAAGCCGTGTCTATGTAATTCACGCCATGGTCAATGGCGTAATGGAGCATATTAGCGGATTCTGCTTCGTCTATTTTTGCAGAGTCGCCATCAATAGTGGGAAAACGCATGCAGCCGAAGCCAAGGGTAGAACATTCCCAATCTAACTGTCCAAATTTACGATATTTCATTGTGTTTACCTCCGAATGGATAATATTTTCATGCAGGCATAGAAAGGTATTATACCGGAAAATTGAACAGCAGCCGAAGCAAAATTAATTTCGCAATCTATTCTGTGACGAAGAACATCACCAGTTGTCAGACAAATATCCGCATCCGCTTCCAAGGCTGTTGACATTGGCAATAATATTCAATATACTACTGACATGAACAAAGATTCTCGGCCTGTAAGCTGATAACAATTTAATCAAACTTTTCTAGCTTAACTTTTTGAACCTATAGGAGATATTTATGTATAAAAAACTTTTTACACCAGGCCCCACGCACGTACGAGAAAAAATCCTCAACGCGCAAGCTGCTCCCATGCTTCATCACCGCACCAAAGAATACTCCGAACTACAAAGGCAAGCTACCACAAAACTGCAACAACTTCTCTACACAAAACAACACGTATATCTTTACGCATCCTCCTCTACTGGCATGATGGAAGGCTCCGTTCGCCAAGCCTCAAAAAAGAAAATCCTCAACACCGTCAACGGCGCTTTTTCCAAACGTTGGCACGAGATCACTGTAGCTAACAATATTCCTTGCGACACGGTTGAAGCTCCTTGGGGAGAAGCCATCACTCCTGAGCTAGTGGACGAAGCCCTCTCCAGCGGTGAATATGACGCCCTGACCGTGGTGTTCAACGAGACATCCACCGGCCTGATGAACCCGGTCAAGGAAATTGCCGCCCTCGTCCGCGAGAAATATCCCGAAGTTTTGATATTGGTAGATGGTGTGAGCGGCATGGCCGGAGCCAAGATTGAATTTGACGCCTGGGGATTGGATGTCTGTCTGGCAGGAACGCAGAAATGCTTTGCCCTCCCCCCCGGACTAACCGTCTGTGCCGTGAGCGACCGCGCCCGGGAACGCGCCTTAGAAATCCCCAACGCGGGCTATTATTTCTCTTACCAACAAATGGATAAAAAGTACGACAAGCATCAGACCCCCGCTACCCCAGCCGTAAGTCTCATCCAAGCCCTCAATGCCCAACTAGACGACATCCTTGTTGTAGAAGGTTTAGAAAATCACTGGAAGCGTCACGAAGAGATGGCCGCGTACGTTCAAAATTGGGCGCGAAAATACTTTGGCCTTTTCTCCGATGAAAAATATCTCTCTCTCACGCTAACCAATGTCAAAAACACCCGTGGCATTGATGTCGCCGAGCTTAATAATCGTCTAGCTCTGCGCGGTGCGGCCATATCCAATGGTTACGGCCCCCTCAAAGAAAAATGTTTCCGCATCGCCCACATGGGAGATTTGACACTCGATGACGCCAAATGGATCACGGCTCAGATTGAGGATATTTTAGAGCTGTAAAACGTAATGAGCAAAGAGTAATGAGTAAGGTTACGTTTTACTCGTTACTCTTTACGCTAAAGAGGTAAAAAAATGAAAGTACTAATTTGCGACGCAACCGACCCAAAAGCACTTGAAACCATTGCCGAAGCCGGGATAGAAGTAGTTAATCGCCCAGATATTACCCCCGAAGAATTAGAAGAAGCAATTCCCGAGTACGATTGCATGGTCGTTCGCAGCCGCACCAAAGTCCGCGTACCGGTCATCGATAAAGCCGCTAAGCTAAAAGCCATCGTCCGCGGAGGTGTGGGACTGGATAACATTGACGTTGAATACGCCAAATCTAAAGGCATCCAAGTGCTGAACACTCCCAGCGCATCCACGCAAGCAGTTGCTGAATTAGCAACGGGATATTTGTTGGCTTTGGCTCGCCATATCCCCCAAATGACCGCTTCCATGAAAGCCGGCAAATGGGAGAAAAAAGCATTCAGCGGCATTGAAGTGTCAGGGAAAACCTTAGGCGTAGTTGGCGCGGGCCGCATTGGACAAGGCGTAGCCAAGCGAGCACACGCCCTAGGAATGACCATCCTGGCTTACGACCCATTCGTGAGCGAAGGCGAAAACATTGAATTCGTCTCTCTAGATGAGCTATTCAAACGCTCAGATTTCATCACCCTGCACGTGCCCCACATTAAAGCCACACACAACATCGTTGACGCCAAAAGTATCGAGATGATGAAAGATGGCGTTTACATCATCAACTGCGGGCGAGGCGGCACAATTGACGAGGATGCTCTCTACGAAGCCATCAAAGCGGGCAAAGTGGCAGGAGCCGCCTTAGACGTTTACGCCGAAGAACCCAGCAAGGGGCATAAACTCTACACCCTAGACGAAGTGATAGGCTCCCCTCACATTGGGGCTGGAACAGCCGAAGCCAAAGCGCGTGTCGGAGAAGAAGTCGCTCAAAATGTAATTGGCGCACTTAGTTAATATCACAAGGAGCAATGCACTTTAAAAAGTGCGTTGCTCCTATTTAGGAGATAACATGGCAAACATTAAACCCTTTAAAGGAATTCGTTATAATCCCGAAAAAATTGAGGACATCAATACCGTCATCAGCCAGCCTTATGACCGCGTGCGCTACGGTCTCCAAGACCAGTATTACGACCTCAGCGATTACAACATTGTGCGCATCATCAAGGGCAAGGAATTTGAGTATGATAACGCGGAAAACAACGTTTACACCCGCGCCAGGGACTTTTTGAACAAGTGGCTGGAAGAAGGCGTTCTCGTTCAGGAAGAGCACCCCGCCCTGTACGTTTATCACCAGACATTCCCCCTGCCAGGTGGCGGCGAAGTGACCCGCAAAGCATTCATCACCGCTTTTGAGTTGGCAGAATTCGACGAGGGAATTGTGCTCCCCCACGAGCGCACCCACGCCGGCCCTAAGGTTGACCGTCTCAACCTCACCCGCGCTACTGAAACCTATTTCGGGAATATTTTCATGCTTTATCCCGACCCTGAAAATAAGGTGGACGCCCTGCTAGCGAAAGACCTCAACCGAGAACCAGACATCCAAGCCAAAGAACTGCACGAAAAAGACGTGCTGCACAAAATTTGGGTGGTCACCAACCAAGACGTGATTGATACCGTGGTGGCAGAAATGGCCCCCAAGCGCAACCTCATCATCGCTGACGGGCATCACCGCTACGAGACCGCTCTCAACTACCGAAACGAACAACGCCAAAAATTCCCCGATGCTCCGGCCAATGCCGGCTTCAACTACCGGATGACGGCCATGGTAAGTATGAGCAATCCAGGCCTGACAGTTTTACCTACTCATCGCTTGATTTTCGGGTACGAACAGAAAACCAGCGCTGATGTGTTAGAAAAAATTAAAAAATACTTCACCGTTGAGGAAGTAGCCAGCCGACCAGCCTTGGAAACTAAAATGGAGGCTAGTGTAGGCAAAGTTGGCCGAATTGGTCTAGCCACCAACGATGGCTTTTTCTTCCTGACCCTCAAAGACCAGTCCATTATGGCAGAACTCGCCCCCAACCGCGTGGACGCTTGGCGCGAACTAGACGTGAGTATTCTTCACAAACTCCTTTTAGAGCACGTCATGGATATCAGCGAAGAGAAGATTGACAAGAAAGAAGGCATCAAATATCTCCGCGAACCAGATATGGGCTACGACCAAGTGCGCGAAGAAAAAACCGCATTTCTCTTTATCCTCAACTCTACCCGCATTGAACAAATAACAGCTTGCACCGATGTTGGGGAGAAAATGCCCCAAAAATCAACCGATTTCTATCCCAAAATTGTCACCGGCTTTGCTATGCTGCCGGTTAACGAGACAATTTAGTTAGTTGGGTAGTTGAGTAGTTTGATAGTTAGCAATGCGCTAGATACTTTTGGGGGGAAGTGTCTGGCGCTTTGCATTTGCGCGCATTTGGGGCTTCTGCGTCTCTCTGCGCTTTGCGGGCACATCTTGTCATTCTGCTAATTTAGCTGGTATAATTTCTGCCGTGAATTGACAAACGCGCCACCGTAGCTCAAAGGTAGAGCAATCGCTTCGTAAGTGATAGGTTGAGGGTTCGACTCCCTCCGGTGGCTTCGCAAGAGGATATTCTGACACAAAACACTTTGGATATTAGTATACACGGAGGTATATAATGAATCTCAAAAAATTTCTTTTAGCAATTTCTATGGTGTTAATCTTCACATTTGCAGCGGTCGCGCCGCGCCAAGCACATGCAGAAGATTTTGGGCCATGGGCAAAAGGTGGAACTAACCCCTGGGCAGGTTCGTGGACACGAAACGAGCCGCAAGCAGATCCGTGGACACTACAACCTTGGTGCTTACAACATGTCGGATGTGGCCAATATAAAATAAGAAATAGAACTGATAGCTGGGTGCAAATTTACTTAACCAGAGGCGACACACTTGAGACTGGTTTCTTCACTGTAGCACCCGGTTCTAACAATGCCATCACCTTAATACCTTGGCTATATCAAGCAACTTATGTTTATTGGTGCAATGGCGAGATGCAAACGCTCACAACTCTCTGGAACATAAGCGGAAACTGGACAGATATTTTCCGATGTCCGGGAGGACCTGTCAGAAGCAGACGCTAGCCAATTTAATTTCGCTAGGCTTTATCACATTTCACGTTTGCGAAATATCATCAAAAAAACATTAAAAGCCCCGGCTGACCGCCAGGGCTTTTAATATAGCTCTAATTTTAGACAGCCATGATATACTTTAATGCAAAATATCCCTGTTGACGCTATCCGGCAAGAAACGCAGAAGGCCAAAACACGTTTAGAAAGAAAAGGAGAAATTTCATGTCCAAGAAAAAACACTTTCGAATATCACTACTTTCTATGCTGCTTGTTATTTTGCTGGCATCTTGCAACATGCCCAGCGCGCAACAAGCCGCCACTCAAAACCCTGAAGAAAGGCAAACATCCGTGGCCCAAACGGTAACAGCCAACGCTGAAAACGGCCAAGACCCCATCCCCACAGACACACCAGAACCAGAAGCCACCACGGAAACTCTGCCAAGCGAGACGCCAACCCCAGAGCCTACTAATACCCCAATCCCAACGAATACGCTCACCCCTACGAATACGCCAGTCCCTTGCAATAGGGCAAAATTTATCACAGATGTCACCATCCCAGATGGCACAATTTTGCTCCCCGGAGAAACCTTTGTAAAAACCTGGCGATTGCAAAATACAGGCTCATGCAGCTGGAGTTCGGGATATGATATTATCTTTTCCAGCGGAGACGCAATGAGCGCGCCTAGCGCGGTGCAACTCACCACCGATATTATCCCCCCTGGGGGAACCGTGGATGTTTCTGTCACCCTCGTTGCGCCTGCCAGCACTGGAACCTACAAGGGAAATTGGAGACTGCGAGACGCGGCAGACCAGGTCTTCGGCATTGTGAGTACAGGAGAATTTTGGGTAGAGATAGAAGTAGTCAATCCCACAAGCACCCCTACAAACACACCTGTACCAACAGACACCCCAGACCCAAGGCCAGACTTACAAATCAACCTCTTTGAGCTTACTCCTTCAACTCCCATCCAAGGCGTCCCTGTAAATGTCAAAATCCAAGTTTATAACTATGGAAATTCTGCCGCGGGACCATTTAGAGTGGAATGGTATGGTGGAGTGAACTTCTCTACCGCGTCTTGCAGCTGGGATATAGCATCTTTGGCCGCGCACGGAGGCCGAGTATTAAACTGTACTTTCACATACACAAGTTGGTATGGAAGCATTGACACCGAGGCCTACGCTGACGTTAATTATACCGTTGACGAAAGCAACGAAAGCAACAACAATTCCGTGATGACAATCTCGGTTGACAAACCATAATGTAATCAGTCATCAAACTACCGAAGTATTTTTGGCTGTGGCCAATTCAAGCAACCTCGGAGGTCTCGGAGACCTCCGAGGTTGTTCACAACAACATACCCGGAGGGGTTCAGTTCTGCGCCGGTCAGACTCGCCGAGTGTTTCTGACCAAGAGGCAGAATAATTACCAAGGAGAAAACATGAAGCCGCAAAACGAATTTCCACAATTCAAAAAACAACACATATATTTAGCTCTAGCCATATTGCTGTTAATTGGAATGAGCCTAGCTTGCACGCTGTCTGGCGGAGAAACAGGCAATGAAAAAAGCGTGGAAGACGAAATAGCAACCTCTGTAGCGGGAACTTTAGCTGCTCAAATACCAGCTGCCCCGCCCCAGGCCAGCAACACGCCAGACGCACCAACTGCCACCACCATTCCCCCCACTGCTGCGCCTGATATTTTGTACCAGGGAACAAGTTTTTCATACGCCGATTTCCTAGCCTCGTCAATCACCCTAGAAACTATCCCCGCCCTAAATTCTGAAGGGCCAGAGGGCAGCTATCCCGAACACATCCAATTTAGCTTTGTTGGCTACCCGCTATCGGGCACTTTTCATGATCCCCGCATTATGATTTATCCCGTAGACGCATACCGAAGCATTTTCCCTTACGCCAACGATATTTTTGACAACCTCCAAACCCTGCTAGCAAATCAGCCCAGCAACCCTGAAAGAATCCCCTTCCTGCCAACATTTAACGCGGCTCAACTTATGCGAGCGCAGGTTAAATATTTCGACTTTCAAAACGGTTCTGGAGTACGCTTCTTAACCATCTACGGGCAATCCGCCTTAGTTGTCAATAACCAAGAACTCTTCTACACTTACCAGGGGATGACCAACGATGGCAAGTACTACATTAGCGCCATTTTGCCCATCTCTCACCCCAGTTTGCCCGCCACAAGCCCCACAAATTTAGACCAAAATTTCTACGAAGAATTTGAAGCTCATATCGCCGAAGTTACCAATCAGCTCAACGGGCAAGCAGACGATAGTTTCGCCCCCACGCTTTCTGCGCTAGACGCGATGATGCAATCGTTCTTAATCACCAGCCCATAATGAACCGCATTGGCGAACTGAACGAGCAACCACTTCATGCGGCACTAAAGGCTTGGTACGCCGATGCGGAGGATTGTGTAGAAGTTGCGGTTGATGGGTACGTGATTGACATCGTTCGGGGCAATTGCCTGGTAGAAATCCAAACGGGAAATTTTTCCGCCATCAAGCGAAAAATACTCTCGCTGGTAGAGCAGCACCCCGTCCGGCTGGTTTATCCCATTGCCCGCGAAAAATGGCTTCTCAAGTTGCCCAAGGAGGGGCAAGACGCTCCCCAGAGGCGCAAATCGCCCAAACGGGGACGGGTTGAAGAGGTGTTCGGCGAGCTGGTCAGTTTTCCCCAATTATTGAAGGCGGATAATTTTTCCTTGGAAGTGGTCATGATCCAAGAAGAAGAAGTGCGCCGTTACGCAAACAATAAGCGTTGGGCAAGAAACGGATGGATGACCGTGGAGCGGCGTTTACTGAAAGTGGTGGAACGCAGCTTGTTCAGCCATCCTGCAGATATGGGAGCGTTGCTGCCACCCGACTTGCCCCGTGCGTTCACCACCGCCGACCTAGCCCAAACGTTATCCATTCCCCGGCGATTGGCGCAAAAGATGGCTTACTGCCTCCGCGAAATGGGGATAATTGTGCAAATAGGAAAACGCGGACGAGCGTATTTGTATAGCGTGATGAGTAAAACAAGGGAGAATTTATGAAAAACTCTATAGCCCTAATAACCGACAGCACCTGTGACCTTCCTCAAGAATTACTTGACCTATACGAAATCACAGTAGTTCCTCTAACAATTGTCTGGGGAGAGGAGCAGTTTTTAGACGGTGTTGATATTCAGCCTCAAGAATTTTATCAACGCCTAGACACCGATTCCGTCATTCCCACCACTTCGCAGCCCACGCCCAAAGATATTCTAAAAGCATACGAACAAGCAAAGCAGAACGGGGCCAAGGAAATTATGATCATCACAATTAGCAGCGCGATGAGCGGAACTCATCAATCCGCTAAATTAGCAGCTAATATGATTGATATTCCCGTGCATATCGTGGATTCGAAATCTAATTCTATGAGTTTGGGATGGCAGGTACTAGCAGCCGCGCGTGCCAGAGAAAACGGCGCAGACGCGAACGCCATGCGGGCAGCCGTTGAGCAGGCCAGAAAAAGGATGGTCTACATCATTAGCTTAGATACTTTAGAATATCTTCACAAAGGAGGACGCATTGGAGGCGCAAGCACGTTCATAGGTACCTTGTTACACCTAAAGCCGCAAATATCCGTCAATCACGAAACGGGAGAAGTGGAAGGCGGACGCCGTTCCCGAACGCGCAAAAAGGCTCTCAAAGATTTATATCAAGACTTTTTCGCTCAAATAGACACCTCTAAAAAAATGCGTATCGCTGTCTTGCACAATGCCGCCTTACCCACAGCCGAAAAGATAGCAGAAAAAATTCAAACCGAATTAGCCCCCGAAGAGTTGTTAATTAGCGTGGTTTCCCCCATTTTAGGCGTCCATACCGGCCCGCGTGCAATTGCGCTGTGCGGCTATACAGAATAAGATGCAAGTTAGAAGAAAATAAAAAGGAGCGAGGGTGCAAAGGATATTGTACATCCTCGCCAAATTCCTTGTCCCCACAGCAGAAGACTCTCAAACGAACACTGATGACGCTGATTCAACAGATTCACACGGATTTTTTGTTTTTACTCCGCGTTTATCCGCTATATCCGCGAATCGCCGTAGACCTATCCATGTTCTATTTTCCTAATTAATCAATACTTCGCCCACGTTAAACACGTCTGCCATCACAACCCCAACTCCTTTGCCGCCCCTTTCATAGCCTCCAGCACGAGACCCACGAACTCCTCCAGGGGGATATTCAGCTTCGTCTCGCAAAGGCTAATCCGCTCCCTATCCGCGCCGGCGGCAAAGGATTTTGAGCCAAATTTCTTCATCACCGACTCTACAGAAATCCCAGCCAGTTTAGCAGAATGAACCAAAGCCACTGCCACAATTAACCCGGTCAGGTCGTCACAAGTCACCAACGCCCACTCCATATTGGACTCAGGCATGGTTCCCGTATGCTCGTAATTATGAGCCTCAATAGCTCGCGCTATATCATCCGCAATACCCATCTCTGTCAATTTTTCGGCCATCACCAAACCATGCCGGTCGGGATTGTCTTTCGTCTCCTCGTAATCGGCATCGTGCAGCAGACCTACAATCTCCCATTTATCTGGGCTGCCGCCATATCTCTCGGCCAAAGCGCGCATAGCAGCGGCCACAGCGTAATGATGCTTACGTAAATTCTTATTGCCAATATTATCTTTCAGAATTTCTAGAGCTTCTTCTTTTGAGATCATCTTTTTTTCCTCCCCAATAGTGTTACAGCAAAAGTGATACTTCCCCAATTTACCACACAGAGCTACGCATCTTACGCGTAGCTCTGTGTCATACCTTTTAAAGTATTGCCTATTCGGGCAACAAAGCAGCCAAAGCCTCAGTTGTAAAGGGTTTAAGCCTCACATCGTAAAGACCAACTCGCATATACTGAGTTGTACGCTCAACCTGCAAAGCGGACGAAACGAGGATGGTTTTCTGCGCCATACCGCTGGCCTTTAGAGCATCTAATATCTCAATAACAGAAACAGAGACAGCCTCATCAACAATAATCAACCCTGCCTCAGATGCGCCTTTGGCATCAAGCTGGCGAACAACATTCTTCTTAGCGGAAGCAAACGCTGCGCTCACAAACGCAGACCATTCGCTTTCTTCCGCAACAAGGAGAACATTATCGGGAGCCGCGCCAAGGTCAGCAGAGGCCAAATTTTCAGCAACAGGAAGCAGAATAGTGAACTTGGCTCCTTGACCGGGTTGACTTTCGACCTCAATGCGCCCATCCAATTGGCTAATAACGTGCAAACAAGCCGCCAATCCCAAGCCATGATGTTCAACGCCTTTGGTGGTAAAGAAAGTCGTCCAAATTCTCTCTTGAACCTCAGGGGGAATTCCTTTCCCATCGTCAATCAAACTTGTGCGCACAAAACCTTTTTCTTCGGCAAGCGCAACTTCAACAGTAAGATTTTCAGCATCCGCCTCAAGAGCATTTTGCAGTAAATTGCCAAAGGCACGAGAAAGTTGAGTGCTATCGCCCAAAGCCAACGGAGTGCCGGGGGCGACGTTAATCTCAATATCCCCCAGCGCCATGCCCTGCTGTTGCGCCGCCGTCTTCCAAACTTCCGCCAGCATCAGGGGACGAGGTTCGTTCTCTCTAGCAGCCCCAATCAGATTGGTCTTCACATCTACAATAAGCGCGGAACTTTCGCCAATCAACTCTATATCTTCCAGAAGGGAGGGTACATCCACTTCACCGGCTTCCAAGTCCGCTTTCATGCGCGAAACAGTAGTAGAAATAGGAAGAGCCTTATTACCAATCCAATGAATGGCTTCAGTGGTCGCGCCCGAAAGCGCTTCGTAAGTCTTGGCACGCAACAATTCAGCATGTGTTCGTTCTAGTTCTTTTAGCGTCTGCGCGTTGTTAATAGCAATCGCCAAATGATCAGCCATGGTTTGTAAAGTGGCTATATCCTCATCATTGAAAGCGCTCGCCTCAATGCTCTGAACGGTGACCGCACCAATGCTTTTTTCCCCCACACAAAGCGGCAAAGCCATCTCAGAGCGGGTATGAGGCAAAAGCGGATTGCTATAAAAAGCCGTCTCGCCTTCCACATCCAAAGAAATGCGAGCCTCACGCAGAGCTATAGACATCCCAATCATAGAATTGCCGCCCACTTTTAGCTTGTGCCCTTTCGCTAACATAGCGGCACCGGCCTCACCGTACCCTGCCTTAAATATCGCGTACTCGCCCAATTCATCCAGCAAGAAAACACCAGCGTAATAAAACCCATAAGCATCGCAAATAATATCAACAGTTTTGGGAAGCAGTTCATCCAAATTGAGAATAGAAGTAACGCCCCGTCCAACTTCCGCGGCAGCTTTTAGCAAACGAGCGCGGCGTTCAGCCTCACGAAGCAAGTCTTGGTTTTGACGATGTAACCTAGCATTATTGATAGCAATAGCTAATTGGTCAGCCATAGTTTGGAGAACCACAATATCCGCGGGCGTGAAGGCAGCCTCTTCATCGCTTTGCACCGTAACAGCACCCAACACACTATCCCCCACAATAAGGGGAAGCGCCATCTCGGAGCGTGTTTCGGGCAAATGAGGATTTTGAAAACGCACAGCCTCTTCCCCCACATCTAGCGCAATACGGGCCTGGTGAAACGCAATCGCGGCCCCAATCATAGAATTACCGCCAACCTTAAGCTTATGATCTTCAGCCAACATAGCCAAACCAGCTTCTCCGCGCCCAGCCTTTAGCACAGCCATCGTGCCGGTCTCATCCAGCAAAAAAATGCCGGCGTAGTAAAATCCAAATTCGTCACAAATAATATCCACAGTTTGCCGATAAATCTCTTCGGGGTCTAAAATGGTAGTAATGCTCTTGGCAGCGCGAGCGCCAGCATGAAGCAAAGCAGCCTGTCGTTCGGCAGATGCAAATTTAGGTACAGTCATAAACGTATCTCCTTAATTTTTAGGCAGTCTTTATTTAATTAAAATATCATTGATAAGGGTAACTAATTCTTGTTCGCGGCCTTTGACAAAATAAGCTTTGGCCCCTCTACTAACGGCTTCTTTGGCTTTGTTAACTTCATCATAGGCAGTCAGCACCACAACCGGAAAATCTGGCTGAAGCTCAAGCAAACGACTAAGCAACTCCAACCCCGCGCCCGAGGCGTACTCGCCATCTAAACTAGGCATGTTCAAATCTAAAAGCGCTAAAGCAAAGGGAGTATCCTCCCCTTGAGCGGTTTTGAACGCGGTCAATCCTGCCGAACAATCGCCAGCGGTTTCCACATCAAAACCAGAACGCATTAAAGTCTTTTGCAAACTGCGCAAAATCAAAGGTTCATCATCTACAAGTAACAATCGCAACATAAAAACAAACTCCTATTCAATATTTTTTTCATCAATAAATGGTAACAAAACAATAAACGTTGCCCCTTCGCCTGGTAAACTCTCAGCCCATATTTTACCACCGCTCTGCTGAATAATTGACATACACGCCGACAGACCCAGCCCCGTACCGCCTTGGTCGCCTTTAGTGGTAAAGAACGAAACCCAAATTTTCTCTAATATATCGGGGGGAATGCCAGGCCCATTATCGTGGATTTGAACCCGCGCGAATCCCGGCTCCTCGGCACGGGCAACTTGAATGTGGATTTGGGGATTTGGCTGGCCTTCTTGCGCCTCCCAAGCATTCTTAATGAGATTAGTAAAAACGCGGTCGATTTGCCGGGTGTCACCTGTAACCGGGGGCAGGGAATTGTCGTAATCGGCCTGCACCACCCCAGCGGGGAGTCCCATTTCGGCGACTGTCTCTCGGAGCAACGCAGGCAACTCAACAGCGGTGCTATTTTGCTGGCGCATAGGCCCTATAAGGTCTTCTTTGATATTGAGGATAGTAGAAGAACTTTGTTGGATGATGTTTAAATCTTCCAAGATAGATTCTAGGTTAACCATGAGAGATAAACGGTCTTCGGTAAAATCGCTTAGAGTGGCAGCTTTTGAAGGCAGGTCTAACCCCTGGGAAGAGGCAATCGCCCAGGTTTGGCGCATCAGACGCCCAAAGGGGTGGTTTTCCCGTTTGCGGAGGGGAATATCTCCCCACGCTTGCACAACCGCCAGAAGGTTGAGCAAATCCTCCCGAACTCGGTTTGCGCTCCCCGCAATAGGCGCGGCTTTGTTCCCTACCCAGTGAATGGCCTCGCCTGTAGTAGTAGCAATGGCTTCATAGGTTTTAGAGCGTAATAGTTCTTGGCTGGCTTTCTCTAGGTCTTGCATGAGTTGAGCGTTTCGGATGGCAACGGCAACCTGGTTGGCTAAGGCTTGCAGAGCAACTATGTCGTTATCGCTAAAAGCTTGCGGTTGTTCACTTTGGATTGTCAACGCTCCTAGCACATCTTCTTTAACCGTGAGAGGGAGAGCCATTTCGGAGCGAATGAGGGGCAAATATGGGTTCTGAAAGTGGACGGTTTTTTCGTCTACGTCTAGCACTATGCGGGCCTCGCCGCTTAGAATGGCAGAGGCGACCATTGATTTGCCGTTAATTTTTAGTTTGTGTTTCTCGGTCAGCATTGCCTTCCCCGCTTCGCCGTGCCCGGCACGCAGTACCGCCCATTGGCCTGAATCGTCAAGCAGAAAAACTCC
>QMOK01000013.1 GCA_003648195.1 Chloroflexota bacterium
ACCGCAAGGGTGTGCCCCTACGTTTTGGGCGACCGCAAGGGTGTGCCCCTACGTTTTGGGCGACCGCAAGGGTGTGCACCTACGTTTTGGGCGACCGCGAGGGTGCGCCCCTACGTTTTGGGCGACCGCAAGGGTGTGCCGCTACGTTTTGGGCGACCGCAAGGGTGCGCCCCTACGTTTTGGGCGACCGCAAGGGTGTGCTCCTATCCTATTGGGCGACCGCGAGGGTGTGCCCCTACGTTTTGTGAAAAATTATAATTGGCGGCGTTTAGACGCATTACCTAAACCAGAGAACCCTCACGTAATCTTCCAAGATACTCCTCTACAGCTTTCTCCACGCTAACCTCCCCCTGTTGCACCGCCTCCCAATAAAGCCGGTTCCAACGGGAAAGGTGAGGGCGGGCCGAATTCAGTTCCCAAAGGATGACTTTCACCATTGCGCCGCCTTCGGCAACGAATCCGCTTTCATAAAAGTCTTTCACGGCGGCGGCGTGATCGTAATCTAGGCGGATGATCTTTGCTTGCCAAGCACCGTTTTGCCAGTAAATTTGAGCGTAACTGGGGCGGATGTCTCCATCAAAAGGCATGCCCACCGAGCCAGCGTTGACCACCAGCGTCCCCGCCAGGGTGCGGAGCAGCGGCTGGTGAGTGTGCCCCACCGCCAGAATTTGCGGAGCGGGAGCAATTTTGGCGGCCAACTCTTCTGGGGATGTGTCGGGATAGATGCCTTTTCTAATGCCTTGCATAGAAGCATGCACGGCGCGGAGAATTTGCCCTTCACCTATGTTTTCTTCAATCTGGTAAGGGAGTGCTTTGACACTGGCGATTTCGCTGGGGGTGAGGTGATGGTGATTCCAGTAAACGTGTTGCAGTACCTCAAACATGGGGCCGCTGGTTGGGGTATCGGGTTTTTCGAAGTTGAGTACATAGTCTTCGTGATTACCTCGGATGACGCGCCACCCGTCCGAGGTATGCTTCTGACGCACAAGTTGCAGACAATCCTTTGAGCGGGGACCACGATTGATGGTGTCTCCCGCCACGAATACCAGGTCAGCGTCCCATTCCTCCACATTATCCACCACTTTTTGCAAAGCTCGAAAGTTGCCGTGAATATCGGATAAGACAGCAATTTTCATGCTTGTTCTGTTTCAATTACTTTGACGTAGTCTTGGGTTTTGCCCTCTTCGGGGGATATCCCCAAATATTCGAGCAAATCGCCCGCCATTTGAGCTTTGTGCTCGGCGTCTTCTAGACTCCAGGTGCGGCTTTTGACCTCTAAGAAAGCTCCCAGGTCGGGCTGTTTGAGCTGGTCGAGATTGATGTAGAATGCAGTATCTTGAAAGAGAATGCGCCAACGCAGGCGGTTCTTCTCTATGAATGTTTCTCCGCTTGGTTTGAAATATTCCCGGTAGAAACGGAGGCTGTGGATGGCGGGGGCTAGGAAGCGGCTTCTGGAAAGGAGCACATCGCTAGGGAAGTGTTCCTCGCGGGGAGGGCCAATTAATGTAAGGCGGTAACGGACTTTGCTGATTTTCCCCTCTTCGTCTAGGTATTCATCTTCTCGGTAGCGCAACCAGCCCTCATTTGTGTTTTTGAACTCAAAGTAAGTATCAAACTCATGGTAATGGCGTTGGTAGAGAATTTCGAGTTTTTCTTGAATGGTTTGGATGATTGGCTCGGAGGAGGGGATACGTACTTTGACCTGAACTTCGTAGCTTTCTTGCTCTACGGCTCCACCAATGGCAATTAGTTTAGAGAAGACAGATTCTTCGCGTTTGAAGAGGAAGTCGTCAATTCTTTTGGCGTAGGCCTGCGCTTGGGGAAGCAGTTCTTTTTCTTTGATGGTTAGTAGTTCTTGCGCGCGCATTAGCCATTTGCCGTTGACCATGACATCTGTGACGTCTGTAGATTTAGCGGCGTATACTAGTTGCGTATAGATGCCATCTGCGGCATTGTAGAAGCGGGGAGAATTGTGGAGGGCGGCGAGGTTGACTAGAATAAGGTCGGCGCGTTTCCCTGGTTCTAGGGAACCGGTGATGTCGCCAAGATGGATGGCTTTGGCGCCTATTCGGGTTGCCATAGCTATGGCTGTTTTGGCGGGGATGACGGTGGGGTCGCCGGTGCTGCCTTTGCCAAGGAGGGCGGTGAGGCGTATTTCTTCGAACATGTCTAAGTCGTTATTGGAGCAAACTCCATCGGTGCCAATGCCCACGTTTAGGTTGTTTTCTAGCATGGTTGGGACAGGTGCGATGCCTGAGGCCAGTTTTAGGTTTGAGGTGGGATTGTGCGCCGCTCCGGCTCCGTATTCTTGAAGAGTGTCTATTTCGCCTTCATCTATGTGAACGCAGTGGGCGGCGATGAGTTTGGTTTTAAGCAGGCCGTGTTTCTTGATGTAGGGGACAACGGGCATGCCGTGTTCGTGGACGGTGTCTTCTACTTCTTGGGTAGTCTCTGCGACGTGAGTATGGAGAGGAACATCGTATTTGATTGCTAGTTCTACGGCTGCGGCGAGAATATCTTCTGTGGATGTGTAATGAGCGTGAGGGGCAACAGCCGGCGTGATAAGGGGATGGCCTTTCCATTTTTTAATGAGGTCTTCAGCGGCGGATAGGGCTTCTTCGTAAGTAGCGGCGTCTGGGGATGGAAATTTTAGGACGGATTGCCCAACGACAGCCCTCAGACCGGCCTCTGCGGTGGCTTGCGCAACCTGATCTTCGTAGTAGTACATGTCGGCGAAACTGGTCACTCCCGAACGAATAAGCTCCGCGCAGGCCAGTGCTGTGCCCAGGCGGACGAAGTCGGGGTCTACAAATTCGCGTTCTACGGGCATCATGTATCCCAGCAGCCACACGTCTAGGCGCAAGTCGTCTGCCAAGCCGCGTAACAGGTTCATGGGGACGTGAGTGTGGGCGTCAACCAGCCCAGGCATAAGGACTTTGCCATTGCAGTCAATGATCTCTTTTGCTTGGTATTCTGTTTCTAGTTCTTCAGAATCCCCTACGGCGACTATGCTGTCATCCTTGATGGCGACTGCGCCATTTTCGTATTTTGAAAAATTTTTGTCCATAGTGAGGACGATAGCGTTGGTGAGAAGGAGGTCAATAGAAGTTGGCATGGGGTTTTCCTTTGTTGGTTGAGTATGAGAGAAATAGTTTTTGAAGTTTAAGAGTAACTATTCAGCCCACCTTTGAAATGTCACTGCGAGGAATATTTTTTGCCCCGAAGCAGTCTCCCAGACGCTCTAGGATATTGCTTCAGCGGGAAAACACCGCTTCGCAATGACATGCCTGAGTAGTCACGTTTAAGAAAGAATTGTATCATATTTGAAGATGGGTGTTCAAATGCAATTGCCCTAGGGAGTGCTAAAAAGTTGTTGGTTAAATACTCGCTCCCTCTCAGTCCCCCTAGCGTAGCATCCTGTAAAGGGTAAATGCCAAAAGCAGGAATTTGGGGGGAAGAATCTTTCCCCTCCTCTAGCGAAGCATCCTATCAGGGTAAATTCGACCGTTTTTGTCGCATTTGGGGGCACTCTTCGAGTATGCTGCGCTAAGGTAGGGAGGGGGCAGAACTTTCCAACAACCTTTGAGTGCTCTCAACAAAACTCCGGCACTTGGCAAACTTATCACAACACAGGTTCTGGGACACGGATAAACAAGGAAGATACGGATTCTTTCTTTGGCCTAATTCAGCAAGTCTCTCTAAACGCTCCAAAAGCCCAATGCCTCTATCTTTAACTGTTGCCCACCTCTGCAGCAACTTTTTAGCACGCACCTAACCAATTTCTCAGTCTCCTAATATACCAACCTATGGTAAAATAGGTGGTCAATGAATATAGAAAGAGAACATTTACCTACTCCCCCAAAAGTATTACAGGCGTTGCAAACAGGCTTTGATGCCATTACCCGGCACATTAGTTTGGTGCTTTTTCCGCTTGCGTTAGATTTATTTATTTGGTTTGCGCCGCATTTGCGCATTAAGCATTATATTGAACGACTTATTGTTGAAATAAATGCTTTACCTGCCCTAACGTCATCCGAATTCAAAGATGCAATGCAGCTCAGCCAAGATATTTGGAGCCTGATAGCCGAGCGGTTCAACATCTTTGTTGTTATCCGCTCTTACCCTGTTGGGATATTTAGCATAATGAGTTCAATTTTGCCGCTGAAGAATCCCGTTGGCGAACCTGTTTTTGTAGAGTTTTCTTCCTTGGGTATTGCTTTATTGCTAGCAATATTATTAGTAGTGGTAGGGATAGTTTTGGGCGGTTTGTATTTTTCTAGCGTTGCCCAGGCTGCTCTTCAAGACGAAGTGCGTTGGCGAAAATTATTACACGATTGGCCTTGGGTTAGTGGTCAGGCTTTGTTATTAACATTGGCATGGCTAATTATTTTCCTCTGTGTGGCTGTTTTTGGAGGCTGCTTGATTTCTGGTGTGACTTTATTCAGCGATACAATGGGACAAGCGGCCATTTTGTTCTATACAACTCTGGTGACTTGGCTGTTGTTCCCATTGTTTTTCTCGGCGCATGGAATTTTCGTGAACAAAGAGAGTGCGTGGCGCTCATTGTTGCGAGGCGTTCAACTGACAAATTTAACCTTCATTAAGACAGGGCTATTTATTCTATCCCTTATTTTACTTGTTCAAGGATTAAATGCGCTGTGGCAAATTCCTCCCGAAGATTCCTGGCTGATGCTGATCAGCATTGCCGGACATGCGTTTATTAGCACGGGAGCTTTGGCCGCTAGCTTTGTCTATTACCGAGATATGGCTCAATGGGCACAAAAGATGCGTGCATTACACGAAAAATACGCAAAGCAAGAAGAACAATAATCACTGGTGGTAAATTAATTTGTTTTGATGAAAGCATAGAAATTTTTTGGTTGACAAATAAGTAACTGTTGGAGGTTTTGTGGCAAACAACGAGATTTCATCTTATGAAGCAAAAGATATTCAAGTACTTGAAGGCTTAGAAGCTGTCCGCCGCCGGCCTGGTATGTATGTGGGTGGAACAGATATTGACGCTTTGCATCACCTGGTTTACGAGGTGGTAGATAATTCTATTGATGAGGCGTTGGCTAATTATTGTGATCAGATTGAGATTACCATTCATCCTGATGAAAGTGTGACGGTAATAGATAACGGACGAGGCATCCCAACTGATATACATCCAGAGAAGAACATACCGGCGCTTGAATTGGTAATGACTATGCTTCATGCCGGTGGTAAATTCGGAGGAGGCGGATATAAAGTTTCTGGCGGATTGCACGGCGTTGGCCTTTCGGCTGTGAACGCGCTTTCAGAATGGTTTGAGATTCGCGTTTGGCGGAACGGCAAAGAGCATTTTCAGCGTTATGAGCGTGGTGTTCCTGTCACCAAGCTGAAAGTGGTGGGGAAAGCTCCCAATGGAAAAACAGGAACCGCACAAACATTTCTGTACGACAAAACAATCTTCGATAAAGGTTTCACGTACCGTTTTAAAACACTTGTACAGCGTTTCCGCGAGATGGCCTTTGTCACCAAAGGCGTGAGAATTAAATTTATTGACGAACGCACCGAGGAAGAGATGGGCTTCTATTTTGAAGGTGGTATTACCTCTTTCGTGCGTTACTTGAACCGCAATCGAAAAAAGATACATCCCGTTGTTCATGTAGAAAAAGAAATGGAAGGCATGGTCATTGACGCGGCGTTTCAATACACAGACGCTTACGCAGAATCTGTGTATTCTTTCGCGAATACCATTAACACCATAGATGGCGGCACGCACCTAACAGGTTTGCGGGCTGCTGTAACTCGCACAATCAACAATTACGCGCGCAAAAAGAAATTGCTCAAAGATTCAGACGCTAATTTTTCTGGCGATGACACGCGGGAAGGTTTGACAGCTATTATCAGCATTAAACACCCTGACCCTCAATTTGAGAGTCAGACTAAAGTAAAATTGATGAACGCTGAAGTTAAGTCTTATGCTCAACAAGTTGTTGGCGAAGGGCTTGACATCTTTATGGAAAAACATCCCGCTGCCGCGAAATCAATTGTTCAAAAATGCCTCACCTCGGCACGCGCGCGCCGGGCGGCTCGTAAAGCACGCGATTTGGTGATCCGAAAATCAGCCCTCGAGAGCCTCACTCTGCCTGGCAAATTGGCAGATTGCTCTTCTCGTATCCCAGAAGAAACCGAAGTTTATATAGTAGAGGGTGACTCGGCTGGCGGCTCTGCTAAACAAGGCCGTGACCGTCACTTTCAGGCAATTTTGCCCTTGCGGGGCAAAATCCTTAATACAGAGCGTGCGCGCCTGAACCGTATCTTGGCTAATAACGAAGTTAAAGCCCTTATTTCCGCTTTAGGCGTGGGAATTGGCGATAGCTTCGACATTGAAGGCTTGCGATATGGACGAGTAATCATCATGACAGACGCCGACGTAGACGGCGCTCACATTCGAACCTTGTTGTTAACATTCTTCTTCCGCTACATGCAGCCGTTAATTGAAACCGGGCATTTGTATATTGCCCAGCCGCCACTTTATCGTCTCTCTTATCGCAGCAAGATATATTACATGTATACAGAAGAAGAAAAGATAAAATTAATTCAAAGCTTAGGTTTGACCTTAGAGAAAACTCCTTTTCAGCGATACAAAGGTTTGGGCGAGATGAATCCTGACCAGCTCTGGGAAACTACTATGGACCCCGAGCATCGCACTTTGTTGCAGGTTACCATTGAAGACGCCGCAGTAGCGGACCGTACCTTTGATATGTTGATGGGAGCTTCTGTCCCCCCCCGCCGGCGATTCATACAAACTCACGCTAACGAGGTGCGGAATTTAGATATTTAGCTTGAAACAATCGCCGGCATTTTTGGCGATCAATTAGCTCTAAAACGGGAATCGCTGGAAATCTCTCAGCTTTTTTGAAGAGACACCAAATATAGAATTATTGAGGTTAGGTTTTGATTTATGACTTTAGAACAAGGCGTTCTTCTCCAAAATAGATATCGGATTCTTGAAATCCTCGGACAAGGTGGGATGGGAGCAATCTACAGAGCCGTAGATGATAATCTCGGAATGGAAGTTGCTGTCAAGGAAAATTTATTCACTACCGATGATTACGCTGACCAGTTTAGACGGGAGGCCGTAATCCTGGCTAACCTTCGACACCCTAACCTGCCCAGAGTTTCAAACCACTTTGTAATTGAAGGCCAAGGCCAATACCTGATCATGGATTATGTTCAGGGAGAAGATCTGCGATTATGGATGGAACGTGAAGGCTGTGTTCCCGAAGCGGATGTCGTTGCAATTGGACTTGCGCTATGTGACGCGCTTAGATATTTACACACCCAAGACCCAGTAGTATTACATCGTGATGTCAAGCCAGGGAACGTGCGTATTACCCCCAGCGGAGAGGTTTACCTAGTAGATTTTGGTTTGGCAAAAATCATTCGCGGAGATCAGGCCACCGCTACAGGAGCCAGGGCGATGACCCCCGGCTTTTCTCCTCCCGAACAATACGGCGCGGCCCGCACCGACCATCGTTCCGATATTTACTCTTTAGGAGCTACCCTCTACGCCGCACTAACAGGAGTGATCCCAGAAGATGGTCTAGCGCAGACCATGGAACAAGCGGAGTTGACTCCCATTAGAGAACGAAACCCCAGAGTTACCCGCCTAGTGGCTGCCGCTGTAGAAAAAGCGCTTTCTATTCATCCAGAAGATCGCTTTCAGAGTGCGGAAGAGTTTAAGAACGAACTTCTAAAAACTCAGAGCAAAGGCTTCTTACGCGGTGGGCAACTTTTTTCATCTCCCAAAGAAGTTACCCCTGCCTTAGCCCTTTCCTCTGAGCGCAATATAATTGCTAAGGAAGAAAAATCGGGCACACTGCCCGTTTCCAAAACCTCTCCCTTTATGAACAACAATAACAGAAAAGAAAATCGCTCTCACCAAGAAAAAAAAGGAGGCGGTTGCTGGTCTATTGTTTGGTTGTTAGGAATTTTGATCTTTTTAGGATTCTTGGTAATCTATTTGCTGAACCCATCCTTATTCTCTCAATTATTAGGCATTAGTCCGCCGCCCACAGCAACCCCCACCGTTACCTTTACCCCAGAGAGCGTAGAAGTGGAGAACCTAGCTGCCGCGATTCCTGCCACAACTACAGAGATAGCAGCAGAGATACTTACCTCAACTGCCACTCTTGCACCTACCCTCACACCCACCCTCACCCCTACACCTACTGTAACGCCAACGCTTGTCCCCTCCCCCACGCCAACCCCCTCCGATACGCCCACACCCAGTCCCACCCCCATGGGAGGAGGTTACGGCCAAATTGCCTTCGTCTCTCTCCGCACCGGCACGCCGCAAATTTGGTTGATGAACGCTCAAGGGGAAGACTTTTTCCAGGTCACAAACATGGAAGAGGGCGCCTGCCAGCCTGCCTGGTCTCCTGATGGCGAGAAACTGGTCTTCATCTCTCCTTGCGAAGAGAACGCCAAACACTATTTTGGGACACAACTTTACATAATCAACATGAACGGGACAGGACTAGTGGCTCTTCCTACCTTTGAGAAAGGCGCGTACGCTCCCGCGTGGTCGCCAGATGGAAAGAAAATTGCCTTTACTGCTATCCAAGAAGATTATTACCATCAAATTTATACTATAACCCTAGAGAATGGAACCATCAAAAAAATTAGTGATGGAGACGCGCGAGACTTTCATCCTTCTTGGTCTGCGGATGGAAAACAAATCGTTTTCATCAGCTCGCGCAATGGGCCTTATCAAATATGGGTCATGCTTGCCGATGGCTCGTCTCCCCAGCGTTTTTCCGCCAGCAAAGACCTAGAAAACACGCATCCTGTGTGGTCGCCAGATGGAACGATGATTCTCTTTACCCAACAAACATCAGACAAACTGTTCGTCGTCAAACAAGCAACTTACGCCGAAGGCGGACTTCACGAAGAGCGAATTTATCAAGGATACGCCCCCTCGAAAGAAGGCAATTATTCCTCGGACGGAAACTGGATTGTCTTTGAAAGTTGGCCCACAGAAGACACCAATCATGATATTTACATTTTGGCCGTGGGCGAAGAAAAGCCTCACCGCCTCACCACCGACCCCGCGTACGACTTTGACCCCGTCTGGCGTCCTGCTATTCCTTGAGCGTTGACGCGGCTTCGGAATAAAGTAATTCGGCTCAATGGGAAATAATGGGGTGACAATCCTCCTTACTCCACTTGTCTGACAATTGACAAGTGGAGTTTTTTTTGTTAAACTGTGAGTTGTCTGACAACCCCTCTTTATATATTGGAGAGATGCAATATGGCTACCCTTCTTGTTAAGAATGCCCACGTTTTAGTGACCATGGATACCCAGCGCAGGGAGATTCCCAGCGGTGGTTTTTTTGTTAAAGATGGCTTTATCCAACAGGTTGGCCCCACCTCCGAACTTCCCCAAGAAGCAGACGAAATCCTTGACCTGGCAGGGCACATTGTCCTCCCCGGATTAGTGAACACCCACCACCACTTTTACCAAACTCTAACAAGGGTAGTGCCTGCCGCACAAGACGCCAATCTCTTCAATTGGCTCAAAACCCTTTACCCCATTTGGGCACGGATGCAACCAGAAGATATTTACACATCCGCCAAAATTGCTTTAGCAGAGCTAGCCCTTTCGGGATGCACCACCGCCGCCGACCATCTTTACCTTTACCCCAACGGCTCCCGTCTAGACGATGAAATTCACGCTGCCCATGAGATGGGCCTGCGCTTGCACGCTTCTCGCGGCTCAATGAGCCTGGGAGAGAGCAAAGGCGGACTTCCCCCAGATAGCGTAGTTGAAGACGAAGACGCCATCCTCAAAGATTCCCAACGTCTCATCGAAACCTACCACGATCCCGACCCCGATTCTTTTACCCAAATTGTTTTAGCGCCTTGCTCGCCCTTTAGCGTCACCGGCGACCTTATGCGCCAAAGCGCGGAGCTGGCCCGGGAGTACGGCGTTCAACTTCACACCCACCTAGCTGAAACCGAAGACGAGAACGACTTTTGCCTGGATCTGTTTGGCCATCGCCCCGTGGCGTATATGCAAGAGCTGGGTTGGGTAGGCGAAGATGTTTGGTTTGCTCATTGCGTGCATCTCAACGAAGAAGAAATTAACATTTTCGCCGAACACGGATGCGGCGTAGCGCATTGCCCAAGTTCAAACATGCGCTTGGCTTCTGGCGCGGCGCCCATATTAGACATGCGTGCCAAGGGTATTAACGTCAGCTTGGCCGTGGATGGTTCGGCCAGTAATGATGGTTCACACATGCTGGAAGAAGTTCGCCAAGCCATGCTCCTCTCTCGATTGAGAGCAGGCCTTCAGGGCGCGTCTCGCAGCGGTGACGACGCTGCTCCTATCATGACCGCCCGCCAAGCTTTGGAGCTTGCCACCCTCGGCGGGGCAGCCGTCTTAGGCCGCTCAGATATTGGAGCAATTCAAGCCGGAAAAGTCGCCGATTTCATTGCTATTGACCTCAATCGTGTCGACTACGCTGGCGCTCTTCACGACCCCGTGGCCGCCTTGCCGTTCTGCGCCCCCAACAAAGTAGACTATAACGTAGTTGGAGGAGAATTTGTGGTCAAAGAAGGGCACTTGGTCACAACAGATTTGCCAAAATTAATAGAAATGCATAATAAAGCCGCCCGAAGATTATTAGACGTGTAACTTTTATCACCACGAAAACACAAAGGACACAAAGTTTTTCTTCGTGTTCTTTGAGCCTTTGTGGTGAGATGATTTTAGAGGAATTGACCATGACCGCTCAATCTATTGCCGAACGTACTAAAAACCTAGTCGCAGTTGCCATGGGACGCACCCCCGCTGACCTCGTCATTCGAGACGGGAAATGGGTCAACGTTCAATCGGGAGAAATCATTCCCCACACCGATATCGCCATCACCGGCGAGCGGATTGCTTACGTGGGCGAAGATGCTTCTCACGCCATTGGTGACGACACAAAAATTATTGAGGCCGAGGGACGTTATTTAGTTCCGGGGCTGCTGGATGCTCACATGCACGTTGAATCTGGAATGGTCACCATGACCGAATTCGTGCGGGCAGTTGCTCCCCGGGGAACGACGGGCATGTTCGTTGACCCCCACGAGATAGCCAACGTCTTTGGCCTGGATGGTGTGCGCTTAATGGTGGATGAAGCCGACCAGCAGCCTATTCACGTGTGGGTGCAGATTCCCTCTTGCGTGCCCTCTGCGCCTGGGCTAGAGACGCCCGGAGCCGAATTAGGGCCAAAAGAAGTAGAAGAAGCCATGGCCTGGGAACACGTTATCGGCCTGGGCGAAGTGATGAATTTCCCCGGCGTTTTCATGGGAGACGAAAAAATGCACGCCGAAATGGCTGTCACCCGTGCTGCTGGAAAAACCATCGGAGGGCATTACGCTTCACCCGATTTGGGACTCCCTTTTCATGGCTATGTGGCTGGCGGGCCAGAAGATGATCACGAGGGTACTCGTTTAGAAGACGCTATTGCCCGCGTGCGGCAGGGCATGAAGCTTACCATGCGTTACGGTTCGGGCTGGTTGGATGTAGCCACGCAGGTCAAAGCCATCACCGAAAAAGGCCTAGATCCGCGTCATTTTCTCCTTTGCACTGACGACATCCACGCGGAGACTTTGGTGAACGAAGGGCACATGGATCGTGCTGTGCGGCACACCATAGCCCAAGGCGTTGACCCTCTTACAGTCATTCAAATGGCAACCATCAACACCGCCACACACTTTGGCCTTGCCAAAGATATGGGGCAGATTGCGCCTGGAAGATATGCAGATGTTCTTTTGGTCAGTGATCTCCACCACTTCCGGGCCGAGTTGGTAATTGCCAAAGGCCGGGTTTTGGCCGAAGATGGCAAATGGCTCATTGATCTCCCCAACGTCAACTATCCAGAATGGGCTACTCAATCAGTCCATCTCAAAAAAGATTTGACGGCAGAAGATTTTCGATTGCCGGTCTCCGGTCTCCGGGCTTCACTCGTAGCAAATGTGATTGGCGTCATTGAAAACCAAGCTCCCACCCGGCACTTACGTCTCCTTGTGGAGGCCCAAAATGGCGAAATCAAAGTAGATTTAGAGCGCGATTTAGCCAAAATTGCCCTCGTAGAGCGGCATAAAGCTACTGGCGTGGTGCAAATTGGCCTGGTGCAAGGGTTTGGTTTGGGTGCAAATTGTGCTATTGCCACCACCGTGGCGCACGACTGCCATCACATGATAGTAGTTGGCACAGACGAGGCGCAAATGGCTCAGGTTGCTAACGCGGTGGCAGAGGCAAACGGCGGACAGGCGGCTGTTAAGGATGGCGAGATTATCGGTCAGGTTGAATTGCCCATCGCCGGCCTAATGTCTGATCAGCGAGCCGAGATTGTGGCTGAGAAAGCCGCCACCGTCCTGGAGGGCTTCCGTGCTTGCGGCTCCACGCTTAACAACCCCAATATGCAGCTTAGTTTATTGGCCTTGGTGGTCATTCCTGAGTTGCGCATCTCTGACCTGGGATTGGTGGATGCGGTTAATTTTAAGTTTATTCCTGTTGTGGAAGAAGCAAATAAAGCATGAGCGAAAATAACATTACCCGCACTATCCATAAAAAATTGGGCGTTATTATTAACGCCGCCGAGTCTGGAGAGCGATTGCCTTCTGAGCCAAAATTGGCGGAGAAAATGGGCGTCTCGCGGGCTACATTGCGGGAGGCCATGCGCACCTTTGAAATTAGAGGGATGCTGCGCCGCCAGCAAGGCGTGGGTACGTTTGTCATTCATCCCACCCAGATTTTCGAGAGCGGATTGGAGAATTTGCTTAGTTTGGAAACCTTGGCGGAGAGAATTGGTCTGCCGATTTCTTTGGGGGATGTGGATGTTCAAACCTTGGAGGCTGTGGGAGATGTGTCCGAGAACTTGCGTTTGGAACCCGGTGAGGAGGTGTTGCAAGTTTCGCGCGTAATTCTGGCCGAAGAGCACCCCGTGGCGTTTTTGGTGGATACCCTTCCTATCGGAATCCTTGCCTCAGAGATGTTGACCGATCAATTTACCGGCTCGGTGCTGGATATTTTGATTAAGCGCAACGACCCACCCCTGGCGAGTTCGCGTTGTGAGATCAACGCTGTGGCTGCCCCCAAAAAAGTGGCTCAGGCATTGAACATTCAAAGCCGCGATCCTCTTTTGCGTTTTGTTTCGCTCTTGTATACAGAACAAGGCGAAGCAGTAGACTATTCCTATAGTTATTTTTTACCTGGTTATTTTCATTTCCATATTGTTCGTAGAATTGGGAATGGAATTTAGAATAACAAGTAAAACGTAAAAAGTGAAACACTCACTTATTACTTGTTGTTCAGTACATTTTAGTTTTTTAAAGGAGATTTAAAAATGCGTAGTTTTGCAGGTCGTGATATTTTATCGTTGAAAAATTTTGAACGGAACGAATTTTTCCGTGTATTTGAGGTAGCAGAAGAATTAGAGCCTATTGCTCGTAATCGCAAAAATAGCGATCTTTTGGCTGATAAGACATTGGTAACAGCTTTTTACCAACCCTCCACTCGCACCCGCTTGGCGCACGAAGCCGCCATGCACCGTTTGGGCGGTCATGTAACTGGTTTCTCTGATGCGAAAATGACCCGCGCCGGCGACTTTTATCAAGAATCCATCAAAGATACTTTCAAAATGTTGGAGTTCTACGGTGATATTATCGTGACCCGCCACTTCCAAAAAGGCGCGCCGCACGAAGCCGCAAAATGGGCATCAATTCCCATCATCAATGGTGGTGACGGATGGGGCGAACACCCCACCCAGATTCTCACTGATCTCTACACCGTTCTGCGCGAAAAAGGCACCATTGATGGTTTGCGTTGGGTAGCCGTGGGTGATATGCGAATGCGCACCATGCACTCATTGGGTCACGCCCTCACTCAATTCGACTGCCCCATCACCTTCGTTTCTCCTCCCGGCATGGAAATGCCCGAAGAATACGAAAAAGATTTTGATGCAATGGCTCTCGATTATAAATACGCTGACCATGTTGGCGATGTCATTGCCGATGCCGATGTCATTCTCGTTGAACCCACTATTCAGCCCGATTACACCAAATCTCGAGACGAGCGCACCGGCGATGAAGGCATGACCCCTGCCAATTACAAAATCACTGTTGATTTGCTCAAAAACAAAGCCAAATCGGATGCAATTCTGCTTCACTCCTTGCCCCGCATGGATGAAATTCCTCCCGATGTGGATATTACCCGCTGGTCACGCTACTGGCAAGAAGCATTCAACGGCGTTGTAATGCGCATGGCATTGCTAGCGTTGGTTTCTGGGAAGATGGAGTAAATTAGGGATTAGGAATCAGGGATTAGTGGCTAGGAAACAGTATGTACCTAGTCACTAATTCCCTAATACCTAGCACCCAATACTAATACCTGATTTTAGGAGATTAAATATGATTACCGATTTACGTGGACGCGATTTAATTAGCGACCTTGATTTTTCTAAAGAAGAAGTTGAAACTGTATTAGAAGTTGCTTGGGATTTGAAGATGAAGCGAGCGTTGGGAGAACCTCACGCTCTTTTGCGCGACAAAGTATTGGGAATGTTATTTTTCTTTTCCAGCACTCGCACGCGCTGCTCCTTTGAGGCCGGAATGGCCCAATTGGGCGGGCACGCCGCTTTTGTAGAGAGTCGCACCACCCAGGTTTCTCACGGCGATACCGAAAAAGAACTCGGCGAAATTTTAGGCCGCTATTTTGATGGCATCGCCATCCGCCACTGCGACTGGGGCATTGGGAACAGCTACCTTAATAACGTGGCTTCCGCTTCTCGTTCACCAGTTCTCAATATGCAGTGTGAAATTTATCATCCCCACCAGTGCTTGGCTGACCTGATGACCATCCAAGAGAAAAAAGGCAAAGACCTGCGCGGCAAGAAAATTGTCGTTTCTTGGGCTTACGCATCTTCTTACCTTAAACCGATGTCCGTTCCCCAATCTTTGATTTTGCAGATGCCCCGCTTTGGCATGGATGTTACCTTGTCTCACCCGCCAGAATTCGCGCTTATGCCCGAAATCATGGAGCAAGCTCAAGAACAGGCCGAAAAGTACGGCGTCAAATTTGATGTCGTTCACGATATGGAAGAAGGCTTCGCTGACGCCGATGTTGTTTACGCTAAATCTTGGGGTCCTCTAATGACCACCCAAGATCCAGACGAAGGCAAACGCATTCAAGATCAGTACAAGAACTGGATCACCGACTCCCGCAAGATGGCCTTAGCTGCCAAAGATGCTATCTACATGCACCCCCTCCCCGCTGACCGTGACGTTGAAGTCACCAGCGAAGTGATGGATGGCCCTCAATCGGTTGTCTTTGACCAAGCCGAAAACCGTCTCCATGCCCAGAAAGCCGTAATGGCATTGACGATGAAGTAAGGGCTAGGGAGCAGTGACTAGGGGATTAGGAAACAAGGTTTAGATTATTGAGAGATGTGACGATGGGAGAGCAGAATCAGGAGTATGGATTTGAAAGCTTGGCAAGCTATCAACATAGCTTAAAGTTGTTGAAGGCTGCGTATAAGCTTGCTAAGGGCTTACCAGCTTTTGAACGTTATAATTTTGCTGATCAAATACGACGTTCAGCTTTGAGTGTGACACTCAATATTGCCGAGGGTTATGGCCGCTACCATTATCTTGATAAAATACGTTTTTTTTACATTGCCAGAGGTTCTCTGACTGAGACCCTAAGTGCATTTATTAGTGCTCATCAACTTGGTTATATTGATTATGAACAACTCGAATGGGCACGGGAGATTGAGGCTGAAGCTGAAAAATCTCTTAATGGGTACATTGCCTTTATTCGGAAGCAGCAGCAAGGTAGCAAAGAATTTGGTAATAAATATGTAAGAGAAGAACAACTTGAGTATTGTGATATTCCTTGTCCTGCTAATGAGCTTAATCTCGAAATTTCCTAATCACTAGTTCCCTAGTAACTAGTCCCTGATCACCGCATTTTATAAGGAGTACATTTAAAACATGATCACCCAAAAACGAAAAGTAGCCGTTGTCGCCATTGGCGGTAACTCGCTAATCAAAGACAAACAACATCAGTCTGTAGAAGACCAATACCAAGCAGCTCATGAAACCGCTCACCATATCGCAGATATGATTGAAACCGGTTGGGATATAGCCATTGGGCATGGGAATGGCCCTCAGGTAGGCTTTATCCTCCGCCGTTCTGAAATTGCATCCAAAGAGACAGGAATGCACGAACTCCCTTTGGATGTTTGCGGCGCGGATAGCCAAGGCGCCATTGGGTATGCCTTGCAACAGAATTTACAAAATGACCTCCGCAAACGTGGCATTTCAAAACCCGTAGCCACCGTAATTACCCAAGTTCGCGTTGACGCGGACGATCCCGCTTTCCAGACTCCAGCCAAACCCATCGGCACTTTCATGGATGAGACCGAAGCCAAGAAACGTGCCCAAGAATTGGGCTGGGATGTAGTGGAAGACGCCGGACGTGGTTGGCGCCGAGTTGTGGCTTCTCCTCTGCCGCAGGAAGTTGTGGAATTGGAAGCCGTTCAATCTCTGATTGACGCTGGGACGGTAGTCATCACCGTGGGGGGAGGCGGTATCCCTGTTATCCAAACGGAAGACGGCCTAAAAGGCACTGCGGCTGTGATTGATAAAGACTTCGCCTCCGCTTTCTTGGCTAACGCAATTGATGCTGATTTATTGCTCATCTCTACCGCGGTAGAGAAAGTAGCCCTCAATTTTGGTAAACCAAACCAGGAATGGATTGACGAAATGACGGTCGCTGAAGCTAAGAAATATCTTGCCGAAGGGACGCACTTCGCCAAAGGTTCCATGGAGCCAAAAATAAGAGCCATTGTCAAATTCTTAGAAGCTGGCGGCAAAAAAGCTCTTATCACTGACCCTAAAAACATTGGCCGTGCTCTAAAAGGCGAAACTGGGACACATATTGTTCCTTAGCCTTACTTGGTATTCTCAACGCGCATAATCGCTAATCTTATTCGGCGAATTATTTGATGCTTATTTTCTACCATCGTCAGAGTTCTTGAAGTGCGATAAAATTGTTTTGGCAAAGCAGATGAATTTTGCTATGTTTGAAGATCATTAGAGCGTCCGATTTGTAGAAAGAACCAAGGAGGTGATTGCACCCTAAAGTTTGTTGATTTTGTTTGAACCTATCCTATTTAATTTGATGATTTAGAGGAGAATAAATGAAGACTAGAAAATTATGGTTAGTATTAAGTTTGTTGCTTGTCACAATTCTTTTGCTGACAGCTTGCAAAACTCCTGAAGCCGAACAACCCGTTGTTGAAGAAGCTGAAGAAGTCGTTGAAGAAGCAGAAGAAGTGGAAGAAACAGGAGAAGAAGGCGGCTATCAAATTCCTGCCGTTGAGGAAGGAAAATTCAATGTGGCTTTCGTTTATGTTGGCCCGCATGATGATGGCGGCTGGACTCAAGCTCACGATGTTGGACGTGAATACGTTCAGAACAATGTGGATAATGTACATACCGCTTATGTTGAGATAGTGGCCGAAGGCGCGGACGCCGAACAGGTCATCCGCTCCCTAGCCCGTAAAGGCTTTGACGTAATTTTCACCACATCCTTTGGGTATATGGACGCTTCCGAGATTGTAGCTTCTGAATTCCCCGATGTAGACATCATTCATCTCACTGGCTTCAAAGCCAATGGTGATAACTTTGGGAACTTGATGGGTGCTATGGAAGATATGAAATACCTGGCCGGCATGTTGGCTGGTTCCCGCACAAAAATGGATGGCAATGACAAAATTGGTTATATCGCCACCTTCCCCATCCCCGAAGAACTGCGTTTAGGCAATGCTTTTGCCTTGGGTGTTCAGCAAACCTGCTCCGAATGTACCGTAGATGTGCGTTGGATTTTCACCTGGCACGACCCCATCAAAGAGCAGGAAGCCGCTCAATCTCTCTTTGACGCTGGCGCTCAAGTGGTCATGACCGGCGCTGATACGCCTGCTCCGGCTCAGGTTGCTCCCGAAGGAAAATGGGGCATTACCTATGACTACTCTGGAAACTGCACCGTTGATGCTTGCCTCACCTCCATGTACTGGAACTGGGGACCCATCTATGCTGATATCGTTGAGAAATCTCGCAATGACGAATGGGTAGGCGGTTGGGAATACTTTGACGCCGACGCTGGCGGCATGGGCCTTTACGGCTTCATGGAAGGCGAAACACTTCAACCTGGCGTTGCTGAGCTTCCCGAAGCGGATCTAGCTCTTGTTCGTGAAACCCTAGATGCGATGTTGGCGGGCGAGTTTACTCGCTTTGACGTTTTCTCTGGCCCCATCACGGACAACCAAGGTAACCTTATCTTAGCCGAAGGCGAACACCTCGAACAACTTGATCTCGATGGTTTCAAAGAATTTGGCAGCGATTGTGAAACCTGCATGTACTGGTGGAACGAGAACATCACCGCCGAATTGCCTGAATTAGACTAGTATTCTGTGATCTTTACCCCAAAGATGGCTTGCGCGTTGAGCCATCTTTGGGAGTTTGTTTGGCCAATTCCCAGAGTGTGAGAAAGTTTTGTCACGGGCACAGAAAATAACTCACAAGGCCGCAGTGAATTTGTGCTAGCTATAATCGTTCCGCTGATGCCTGCCCCCTGATCCCTAGTGTAACCAAAAAGGTAACCGCTTATGTCATCAACCGTTCCTGCCGTTGAAATGAAAGACATAGTAATTCGCTTTCCGGGTGTACTTGCCAATGATCATGTTAATTTAACATTGCGCAAGGGAGAAATTCATGCTTTATTAGGAGAAAATGGAGCCGGAAAAAGCACACTTATGAATGCTTTGGCTGGATTATATAAACCAGTCTCGGGCACTACAGAAGTGAATGGAGAATTGGTAGATTTTAATTCTCCTAAAGACGCAATAGCCAAAGGAATTGGCATGGTGCATCAGCACTTTAAGCTAGTTCCTACTCACACTGTCACAGAAAACATTCTCTTGGGCATGGATGAACCACGCTTTTTCATGCGGTTGAAGAAATACAACAAAAAGATATTGGAGCTAGAAGAATTGTACGGGTTATACGTTGACCCCGAAGCTAAAATTTGGCAGTTGCCGGTAGGCGCCCAGCAGCGTGTGGAAATTCTTAAAATTCTATATCGTGGCGCTGAAATCCTAATTATGGACGAACCCACTGCAGTCTTAGCCCCTCAGGAAATTGACGATTTGATGGCTACCATGCGCTCTATGGCCGAGCAAGGCAAATCGATCATTTTTATCAGCCACAAATTGCATGAAGTGACCGCAGTCGCTGATAGGGTGACAGTTCTCCGAAAGGGGAAAGTCACCGCCCAGGGTCAAAGCACCAAAGGACTAACCAAAAGGAATTTAGCTCAACTGATGGTTGGCAGAGATGTCGTTTTTAGCGTAAAGAAAGAAGACAGAGAAGCAGGGCCTGTCGTTTTGACTATGAAAGACGTCCACGCGAAAAACAACAAAGGTTTGCCCGCTTTGCGTGGTGTCTCTTTGCGAATTCATAAGGGAGAAATTTTAGGTATTGCCGGTGTTGGCGGCAATGGACAGAGCGAATTGGCCGAAGTGATTACGGGCCTGCGCGAATGTGAAGGTCTAATTGAAATTAACGGCGAAGAAATTAGCAACCAACCCCCTATTATAGCCATCGAATGTGGCGTTTCTCATATTCCAGAAGATAGAACAGCAGTCGGTTCGGCTCCTAGTTTGAGCATCACCGAAAACGCGATTATGAAAGGTTATTGCCAAGACCCAATAGGCAATGGATGGAGCATTAACTTCGCCAAAGCTGGTGAACACGCTCGAAATCTGAAAGAAAAATACAACATCCTTGCCCCCAACGTTAAAACCCCGGCTGGCAAGCTATCGGGCGGAAATCTTCAAAAATTGATTTTGGCTCGAGAAATTTCTTCAGCCCCTCGCCTAATAGTTGCCATGCAGCCTACTCGCGGCCTAGATGTAGGAGCAATAGAAGCTGTCCAATCCTTGCTCCTTGAACAACGACAATTAGGAACAGCTATCTTATTGATTTCAGAAGAACTAGACGAATTACTATCTCTTAGCGATCGTATTTCTGTCATCTCTGATGGCAAAATAATGGGCACTGTGCTTGCCGAAGATGCCGATATAGACGAAATTGGCATGATGATGACCGGGTCTAGTAGAGAAGGGAGTAATTAAATGGCTATGCGTTTGAAAGTTGAAAAACGAGTCGATGTTCCCAAATGGTTGCCGTTGGCAACTTCTGTCGGATCGGTTGTGCTTGCCTTCATTCTCGGTGGAATTATCTTTAAAATTGTCGGCGGGGAACCAATTAAAGCCGCAAAATATTTATTCCAGGCTGTTTTTGGCAGTTGGGCAGTTTTCTCCGACACTATGGTTAAAGCTACCCCGCTAATCCTTATTGGCGTAGCCTGCGCTATTGCCTTTAAAATGCGTCTTTGGAATATTGGCGCCGAGGGCCAATTCTACGCTGGAGCATTCGGGGCCAGCCTAGTGGTACTTATCCCCATCGTTCCCCTTGAAAGTACCCCTAAATTTATCGTCATCGGTCTGATGATGCTTTTCGGTATGATTGCCGGTGCAATTTGGGGCTTTATTCCTGGCTATCTGAGAGCCAAATACAAAGTCAACGAAATCATCACCACCCTCATGCTCAACTACATCATTATCAATTGGAACAACTTTTGGATTTTCGACAAATGGAGCGATAGAGGATTTCAGATGACTGCCAGCTTTGACCGTGTAGCTTGGCTTCCCCGCCTCGCCGATTACGCTAAAGAATTCAAAGCATTCTCAGGCGTGACCCTGCACCTAGGCGTTCTTTTCGGCATCATCGCGGCCATAATTGTATGGTGGATATTCAAATACAGCCGCTGGGGATACGAAATTAAATTAATAGGCGACAACCCCGATGCTGCCCATTACGCTGGAATTAGCATCTCCAAGAACATTATTTTAGTGATGGCATTCTCCGGCGCGCTGGCTGGATTGGCTGGTATGTCAGAAATAAGCGGCGTTGTGCATCGCTTACAGGAAAGCATTTCACCAGGTTACGGCTTTACCGGTATCATAGTCGCTTGGCTGGCTAAACTAAATCCCTTTGCCATTATCCCAGTATCTGTACTATTTGCAGGGCTTATCGTGGCCGGGCGTGAACTTCAACCCGCCGGTCTTTCATTCCTGCTTCAGGGCATTATTCTCTTTATGCTCATCAGCAGCGATGTCTTTTTGCGCTATAAAATCCACATTCTGCGTACCGATGAGGAGAAGGAGACAACATGAACTTTACCATCATCTTACACGCCGGAATCGCCACCGGCACAGTCTTGCTTTTTGCGGCAATTGGAGAAATTTTCACCGAACGTTCTGGCATCCTCAATTTGGGCGTAGAAGGCATGATGCTCCTGGGAGCCATGGCTGGATTCTCCGCTTCCCTGTCCACCGGAAACGCATGGCTGGGCGTGCTTGTCGCCATGTTCGCCGGAGGAATGTTGAGCCTTGCCCATGGTGTGGTCACCATCCACTTCCAAGCCGACCAAGTAGTCAGCGGGCTTTCCCTAACCTTCCTCGGCACCGGCCTAGCCCTTGTTTTAGGCGAAGGATTGACCGGGCAAAATCCTCCCCTCCTCCTAGACTACAACATCCCCCTTTTGGAATCAATCCCTGTCATTGGCCCCGCCCTTTTCCAAGATCATGGAATATTGGTTTACGTGGGTTACCTAATTGCTCCCCTGGCCTGGTTCTACATTAACAAAACACGCCCTGGAATGCACTTGCGAGCCGTAGGGCAAAAACCTTCTGCCGCGGACTCTGTAGGCGTCAACGTTTACGGTATTCGCTACCTTTACACCTTTGTCGGTGGATGTTTGGCTGGCCTAGCAGGGGCCATTATCAGCCTTTCCGTTTCCCCAGGCTGGTACAGCACCCAAACCACCTCTGGTCAAGGCTGGATTGCGGTTGCCCTGGTGATCTTTGCCCAGTGGAATCCCCTCCGTGCCGCTCTGGGCGGATACCTCTTTGGCATGTTGCGCCGCCTGATTTTGGACTTGCAAGGCCCTCGCATCTTGTTGGGCTTTGCCAACCCCCTATACATCAACTCAAACTACAGCTTCTTCCTAATCATGATGCCCTATCTCTTGACTATCATCGCCCTCATTTTCGGCTCGCGGGCCGTAGCTAAGAAACGCGCTGGGTCGCCTTCAGCTTTAGGATTGCCCTATGTGCGCGGCGAGCGGGGTAAATAAGGAATCGGTAAGACCTCCGAAGTTTCCAAAACCTCGGAGGTCTTGTCAGATTAGTTTTTATACGAGGAAATTTTCTTACATGAAAAAATTTATTGGCTACAAATGTTCGGTTTGCGGAACCGAATATGCACCTAAGGATGTCATGTACACTTGCCCAGCAGATGGCGGGATATTAGACGTTATTCTGGACTATCAAGCCCTGCGGGAACTTCCGGCGGAGGAATTGATCCTTAGCGGGGAAGAGTCTCTCTGGCGCTACTTCCCCCTTTTGCCGGTATCCACGCTTATAGGTGAGGGGACGCCACTTCGGGCCGCTGGCTGGACCCCAGCCTATTCCCCTCCCCAACTGCGAGAACGCCTGGGTTTGCACAATCTCTGGATAAAAGACGAAAGCTCCAATCCCTCCGCCTCTTTCAAAGATCGCGCCAGCGCGTTGTTGGTAGCCCGTGCCCGTGAAATAGGAGCCGATGTGATCGTCACCGCTTCCACCGGCAACGCCGGAGCAGCCCTGGCCGGGATGGCAGCCGCTGTAGGGCATAAATCAGTCATCTTCGCGCCCAAGTCTGCGCCCCCTGCCAAAATTGCGCAACTGCGCGTTTACGGGGCTACGGTTATTCTCGTTGACGATAACTACGACGCCGCTTTTAAACTCTCCTTAGAGGCCTCGCAAGCATTCGGTTGGTACAACCGTAACACAGGCTACAATCCATTCACCGCCGAAGGTAAAAAGACCGCTGCTTTCGAGATATGGGAGACCGTCCTTGCCAAAAACGACTTTGACCGCCCCGCGTGCGTCTTCGTTTCCGTTGGAGATGGCAATATAATCTCTGGCATTCATAAAGGCTTCAAAGATTTATATGAAATTGGTCAAATAGAACGCATGCCGCGCATCTTCGGCTGCCAATCCGCCGGCTCGGCAGCCATTGCCAACGCCTACGCGGCTGGCAACGAGAACATCATTGCCGTTGCCGCCGACACTCTGGCCGACAGCATCTCTGTCAACTTGCCCAGCGATGGCTTGCGCGCGCTCCGAGCCGCTACCCAAACCAATGGCGCGTATATTGTCGTTGAGGACAAGGCCATCTTAGAAGCTATTACAGACTTGGGCAGCGTGGGTATTTTTGCTGAACCTGCCGCCTCCACCGCCTACGCCGGACTTAAGAAAGCTGTTCACGAAGGGCTAATTACTCCCCAAGACCCCGTCATTGTCATGAGCACCGGCTCTGGCCTCAAAGACGTTAAAGCCGCCATGCAAGCCGCTGGCCAAGCTCCCGTCATTGAACCAACACTGGATGCTGTGAAAGAGTTGCTCGCATGAAACCCTCAAACCAATCTACCAATATACCAACATTCTCAATTATCGCCCCAATCTATAACGAAGCAAAAAACATCCCTGAGCTATACCGCCGCGTTAGCGAAGTGATGAATAGCAGTGGTGAATCATGGGAACTGGTGATGGTGGATGACGGTTCCAGCGATGGCTCTACAGACCTGATGCGCGAATTAGGCGCAGAAGACTCTCGTGTGCGTCCGGTAATCTTCGCTCGCAATTTTGGACATCAAATTGCCGTTACCGCTGGCATGGATTACAGCCGAGGTGAAGCGGTGGTGGTCATTGACGCTGACCTCCAAGACCCGCCCGAAGTCATCCTTGAGCTGATAGCCAAATGGCGGGAAGGTTACGAGGTGGTTTACGCCGTCCGAACCGAACGAGAGGGCGAGAGTTGGTTTAAGCTTTTCACTGCCTCGGTCTTTTACCGTCTAATTCAACGCATCACCGATGTTGATATTCCCCTTGATACCGGCGACTTCCGTTTGGTGGATAGAAAAGTAGTGGATATCATGGGGCAAATGCGCGAGCGGCACCGTTTTTTGCGCGGGATGTCTTCTTGGATAGGCTTTAAGCAAATTGGCGTGGAGTATGAACGCGCCGAACGCTTTGCCGGAGAAACAAAGTACCCGCTGCGGAAGATGATTAAATTTGCTAGTGATGCTATCACTGGTTTTTCATACTTCCCCTTGCAACTTGCTACTTATATTGGTTTTGTCGCGGCTGGTTTTAGTTGCCTGGCAATCCCTGTCGTGATAGCCTTGCGCCTGGCGGGGTCGCGTGCCTTTTACGGCCAGGCTTCTACCCTTATCGCCGTCCTTTTCCTCGGCGGCGTACAGCTTATCTCCCTGGGAATCCTGGGGGAATATATAGGGCGTTTGTATGATGAAGCAAAGGGTCGTCCCCTCTACGTCGTTTGGGATGCCCCAGAGGAATGAAGAATAATGAGTAAAACGTAAAAAGTAAGATTTCGTCTCTTGCTTGCCATGATACCCCAACAACGCAAGAGTGACATTCGTGAAAAAGCAATGCTCTACCAAATTGAAGCAGACTCTTCACTAAACTATGAACTCTTACTAGGCACCCTTCTTACCAAGATTCCCATGCCTTAATTACTCATTACTTATCACTTATCACTTTAGTACGAAAGGAAAAAACATGATTGATTTAACAATGCACGAAGAACAATTAGAACGAGCAGTACAACGAGCACGGGAACGGAATATTATCATTCCCACCTTTGCCCAGATGAAGAACCCTGATTTGATTCCTGACAGCATTAAAGAGGATTTGTCTCCGCTTGGCCTTTGGGATATCACCTCACGTAACCTGTTCCGCATCACTTGGAAAAACGAGCCGGTCTCGTCCGGGGGCAAATTTGGGGGCGTCAATTACATTGAGCTTCCCTCTAGCCTAACTGGTGTAGAGGCACGGATTATTGCCCTGGTAGGGAAATGGTTCCCCACCGGAGCGCACAAGGTTGGAGCCACTTTTGGGTGTCTCGTTCCACCGCTGGTTACAGGTCAGTTTGACCCTTCGTTCCACCAAGCGGTTTGGCCTTCCACCGGCAATTATTGCCGGGGCGGGGCTTATGATTCCACGTTATTGTCTTGTGAGTCGATAGCCATTCTCCCTGAAGAAATGAGCCGCGAGCGCTTCGAATGGCTCCAAAAAGTGGCTGGAGAAGTGATTGCCACGCCAGGTTGCGAAAGTAATGTCAAAGAAATTTTTGACAAAGTATGGGAACTGCGCGCGACACGGGATAATATCTTTGTCTTCAATCAGTTTGAAGAGTTTGGGAACTACCTTTGGCATTATGATGTTACTGGTCACGCTATGGAGGAAGTTTTGCAAGAGGTGCTTGGCCCGCGAGATGAGTACCGTGGCTTGGCACTGACCACTGGTTCCGCCGGAACCATTGGGTGCGGGGATTATATGAAGCAGCTTTTCCCCGCCAGCAAGAATGCCGCTGGTGAAGCTTTACAATGCCCCACTTTGTTAGAAAATGGTTATGGTGGCCACCGCATTGAAGGTATTGGCGATAAGCATGTACCCTGGATTCACAATGTTAAGAATACGGATATGCTGATAGCCATTGATGATAATGATGTGGTTAATTTGGCGCGTTTGTTCAATGAACCTGCCGGACGTAAGTTCTTGGTAGAGCAAGGCGTTCCTGAAGAGATAGTTGGCAAATTAGATCTGTTAGGCTTCTCAAGTATTGCTAATACGCTTATGGCTATTAAGATGGCTAAATATTACGAGCTTGATGAAAATGATGTTATCCTCACCGTGTGGACTGACTCCATGGAGCTTTACCAGAGCCGTCTGGCGGAAATGCACGACGAATTTGGCGAGTACACCGAAGTAGACGCTGCCGTCCATTTTGCCCGCGACCTGAAAGGAATTTCCATTGATTACCTCAAGGAACTAACCTACGCAGACCGCCGCCGGGTGCATAACTTGAAGTACTTCACCTGGATTGAACAGCAAGGCAAGACTTACGAAGAAATTCTGGAACAATGGTACAACGACGAGTACTGGACTGATTACCAGAAGCAAATCCCCGAGATTGATGGGTTGATTGAAGAGTTTAACGCGAAAGTTGGTTTAGTGTAAGCTGAGATATGTTTTCTAAATTAGTAATTATTCACTCCCCTTCCGCAAATGTTCAATGACGTGTCATTCTGAGAGCGTTTTTCTCGAAGAATCTCCTATGTTTACGAGAGGGAGACTCTTCGTTCACTAATCTTAGCTCCGCTA
>QMOK01000014.1 GCA_003648195.1 Chloroflexota bacterium
AATGCCAAAGGCAGGAATTTGGGGGGAAGTCGCTCTCCTCCCCTAAATTCGACCGTTTTTTGTCGCATTTGGGGGAGGCAGGGTGGGGGCAGAACTTTCCAACAACCTTTGAGTGCTCCCGGTTATTTTTTTGTTTGGGGGATAAAAGCCCGCCCCCAATGTTGGCACTTCGCCCAATTGTGGAGCCACCCCGAACCAGGTTCCTCCCCCTAACGGGCAACCTGGTTTGGGGTTGGTACAAACCCTCTATCGCAGTGCCATCCCCCAACCATTCCACAAACAATCCCTCAAAGAATTTTACTCAAATTCAAATTTCCACAACGCAAAGCCAAAGAACACTACCGAAAAGCCCAATAAAACGCCTATTTCTGGCAAAACGTCCCCAGCTCCCAGGCCGCGTACAATTATGTCTTGGTATCCTGCCAATGCCCAATAATGGGGAGAAATTTTGGCTAGCGTCTGCATAAATTCGGGCATTGCAAAGGTGGGAACCATCATCCCGCCAATGGCGGAAAGGGTAATGGCTAACATGGTTGAGACGCCGCTTATTTGAGCTGGGGTTTTGCCCAGGGCGGTCACTAAAAGCCCCATGCCGGTCGCGGCGGCGGCCACTCCCAAAGAGACTAAAAGCAAGCCCAAAGGCGCGTGTCCCAACCCCATGCCGAAGAAAATTCTCCCCACTGCAAACATGGCCGCAACTTGAATTAGATTTACCAAATAATAGGGTAAAAGTTTTCCCAACAATAGCGCGGTGCGCGGCAAGGGAGCAACTAGAAGCCGCCGGAACGTGCCCTCTTGTTTTTCTTGTAATATGCTGCCAGATAAAACTTGCACGATGAAAAATATTCCAAAGACGGTGTAACCGGGAACGTTTTGCTCAACTGAGGTGGGGAATTTTTCTATTTTATAGTCGGCGGGAGCGACACGTTCGAATTGCACAATGGAAGATGCTCCGCTTTCTGAGTTTTGTTCAATTTCAAAATTATTTATAAATGCCGTTCCTATTTCTTTGACTATTTCTGCTTGTTCTGGCGGGGCGTCTTGAGCGAGGCTTTCGAAGCTGGCTTTGATTCTGTTTTCTATTTGGGCGGGAGCTTGAGAATAGGCCGCGGTGCGTTCGATGAATCCTTGCACTGTGCCCCGAATAGGAGCTAAAAACTGGGTGGATGTGGTGGGGTCAGCTATAAAAGTGACGGTTGGTTGGACGACATCTGGCGTGGTGGCCGATTCTAGAATTAGGTCTGTAAAGTTGGTGGGGAAGACAACTCCAACTTCATATTTTCCGGTAGTGATGAGTTCTTCTATTTTTTGGCGGTTGAGGGGAGCAGCGGCATCAGTTTGAATGACCACCAACCCATCGAGGGTTTCTAGTTCAGCGATAGTTTCTTGGGCCAAGTCGCCGGTATCAGAGTTAGCGACCAAAATCTCAATGGGGCGGTCGCTGCTTCCAATTTCAAAAACGCCTTGAAGGGCGGTACTCATCACCAAGATGAACATGGCTGGCATGGCAAATAAGATAATGATTCCCCCTCGGTCGTTGAATAAAATCTTTAGGTCTTTGAACGTAATGGCTAATATTTGGCGTAACATACCTTTCTCCAATTGTATTATTTTGCATGAATGATCAGTTTGGGACTGTGTTCTTGGTATCTAATTGTTGCGTAATTTTTTCCCAGTCATTTGTAAAAACACGGCTTCTAGGTTAGGTTCTAAAACTTCAACGGCTTTAATTCTGGCTCCTATTTTGCTGGCTATTTCCAAGATTCCGACCAGCGCGTGCTGCACTTGATAAGCGTGGATGACCAGTTTCCCATCCTGTTGGGTAATGTCTTTCACGGCTGGGATTTGCTTCCCTTGTTCCGTGATGGCTGAAAAACGCCTAGGGTGCAGTTTTAGCAAAACGAGTCCACCGCCCAGGTTGCGAATCAGGGATTGGGGTGTGTCTAGGGCGATGAGCTTGCCCTTATCTATAATTGCCACACGATGGCACAAACGCTCGGCGGCCTCCATGTAATGAGTAGTATAAACAATGGTCATCCCCATTTTGTTGAGGGCTTGGACGCTCTCGTAAATAGCGTTGCGGCTTTGCGAGTCTATGCCTACGGTGGGTTCATCTAAAAATAAAAGTTCTGGTTCATGAAGCAAGCCTACGGCCATATTTATACGCCGTTTCATGCCTCCAGAATAGGTGTCTATGGCGTCATTAGCCCGCTCTGTTAAGTCTACTAGTTCTAGCACAGAGGCAACCCGTTCCCGAAGATGTTTTCCGCGCAGGCCGTAAATTCTCCCATAGAAGAGCAAATTGTCTCTGGCGCTAAGTGTCGGGTAAAGGGCTAGTTCTTGGGGCACAAATCCAATTTTGGTTTGCGCATGGAGCTTATTTTGTTTAAGGTCTTCACCATCTATAACCACGTTCCCTTGGGATGGCTCAAACAATCCGGTAAGAATGGAGATGAGAGTCGTTTTTCCTGCTCCATTGGGGCCAAGCAAGCCAAATACCTCGCCCTGCGGAATTTGGAATGAAACTCCGCTCACGGCTTGTATGTCATCATACGATTTATAGATGTCTTTCGCGATCAAATATGGTTCTTTCATTGGAACTCCTTGGTAATGGGTGGTGAGTGATGCACGTTTTAGCTTTCTTGACCATAGTGTAGCAAAAGACAGGTCACATCAGGGAGTGCCAGAGGTCACAGTGCAAGTCATGTGTTGGAGTTAAGTCGAAAAGTTAAACGATATGAGCTTTCAGCGTTGTTTAGCCGCCAATCTAAAAAGACTCTAGTAGTGCTTTGTCAAATGTGAATTGATGGTTTGTAGCAGCGAATGAAATTCGCACACGAACAAGAGTTCGCCTGTGCCTGAAACGGGCGCTCTCGTGCCCTATATCCTTAACACAACACTAGTTACCCGACACTTATGCTAAAAGATTTTTTTCGAACACGGAAAATGCGGATTTTTCTGTAAAAACCGTAACCGTTCACTCCCCTCAAGCCAAAAAGGTTGGATATATCACTCTGAAGGAACGTTTTGTGCGACTGAAAAGTCTCCTTGCTCGTGGCGGAGGAGATTCTTCGGGCAAAAACTGCCCTCAGAATAACACGTCATTAAACATTTGTAGGAGGGGGGATAAATAATTACAAAAAAAGAAAAAAGAATCCGTGTCCAAATTAAAACTGTCAGGTGGTTAGAAAAGACATACAATTCCCCCTTTTAACAGAAAATTCCCCAAGAAGTTGTGAAGCACCTTGGGGAATGATAGAGTGACATTATTTTAGTAATTACATTTAGCAACTACATACCAATTTTGGTTAAATGTATGATCGCCTTCAAAGTATTGTTCACCACCGCAGAAATTAAACACATAATGATACATACCAGGTTGTAACGTAATATATGATCTAGCCTTCGGAGCGCCGGTGAAGAATTTTTGCTGGCCTGTTTCAAGATAAGTGAGAGTAATTTGGGCCCAAGAGTCAGTCTGATTTCTTATTTCTAGCTTTCCGCATCCCACATGATCTAAACACCATTGCTGCATTACCCATGGATTCTCAGGAGTAGGTTCGAGAGTCGGCGTAGCAGTGTCTTCTGGGGTATTTGTTGGTTCTGGGGTATTTGTCGCAGCAGGTGTGTCTGTCGCAACAGGTGTATCTGTAGGTGGTGGCAACGGAGTATCTGTAGGTGGCGCGGCATCAGCTAAGGCCTTGGCAACAGCAGTCTCAAAAGCAGCTGTGCTAGTCAAAGCATCATTCACTTGCTGTGCTATATCTACCGATCCATCTTCGGCGTTAGATGATTTTGAAGGTAAATCGCAAGCGGAAAGCGAGAAAAGCATCAAAGCTAAAACAAACAAAAGCCAAAATCTTTTTCTGTTCATATTTCCTCCTTTAGGAAACTAAAAGTATACCTTTGTTATAACATAGACATTACTCAAATTCAACCACTGGATTCGCTTTTGTTATAGCGATAAATGCTCTCCTGGAAACGAGTGTAGCTATACAAATCTAAAAATGAACACCCCGCCACGGGCTAGGTGTTAGGTTATTTTAGCAAAAATATTAACAGATGCGCTAAAAATTTCTGTATTAGCAAACTTTAGCGCATCTGTTTCCATTCACAATTCTAAATTCGTAAACGATGGCAGAATGTCTAATCTACCTAGTCTTATCAATCCTCCCAGCCTCCTCTCCAAATAGAGTTAGAATATCCTCCTGGGCATCTAAAGACATCTGTCCAATATTGGTTTGCCGGCCAAACCGTAGTCCATGTCTCCATCTCACCAGAGCACCACCATACGTAGGTTGACTCATATTGGCCAGGTATCAAAGTGATATACGCATTGTCGTTTGGGCGAACGGTAAAAAATCCAGTCTCTCCACTATCCGTTTTGGTTAGATAAACCTGCAGCCAATAATCAGTTCTATTTCTCAAGCCATATTTACCACAACCAGCATGTTCTAAACACCATGGCTGTAATACCCATGGGTCTACAGGGGGATCTTCGCTCTCTGCTACCGCTACACTCGGTGTAGAAGCAAAAAACGCAAAAATCAACAAAATAGTTAGCGAAAATAGTATGCTTTTCTTCATTTTGTATTTCTCCTATAATCATCAAAAAGTTTTAAAACCCCTATTGCCATCCTTGTTCACAGTTAACTTTTTTTGCGCACATCACCTCCTTTTATTTTTTTGGAATCCAATAAGCTGTTTTCCCCACAAAAACAATAACTCTCCCCCTTAATGCGCTGCATACATATATTATACAGCAAAAAGCTGAACCTAACAGAATTTTCTTTACTCACCTACCACACCATGAAATATCATTCGAAAGTCTGAATCTCCACTCCTTGGGAAAATACCTGAAATTCTGAATAGGTCTCCTTGCTTCCATATAATGATAGTACAATACCGTTCTACCTTTTCTTACATTCGCAGCATCTTCTCAATAAACAGGGACAAGACCTCCGAGGTTTGCACTACAAAAACCTCGGAGGTCTTAGCCTCACCCCAAAATATTGAGATGATACCATTCGCAAATAATCGTTCTGGAGAACTACATGCGTCCCCTCTTCCCGAAGATACCCGTACTAAAACGGCTTAAAAACTACCGTCACGAATATCCCTCACAATTTTGGCTTCTTTTTTGGGGAACATTGGTTAGTACACTCGGCTCTAGCATGATATGGCCCTTTCTAATCATTTATATCAGCGAGCAACTTAACCTGCCCTTGACTGTTGCCGGGAGCTTGATTACGCTCAATGCCGCCGTAAGACTCCTGACCTCGTTCGCAGCCGGACCTATCACCGACAAAACAGGAAGAAAATGGGCTATGGTAATTAGTTTAGCGTTCAACGGGCTTGCTTATTTTGCCATGGTGCCCGCTAATACACTAATTGCGTTTGCTGTCATCATGGCTCTCAGGGGAGCGTTTCAACCGCTATACCAAGTGGGAGCGGACGCTATGCTCGCTGACCTTATTGCCCCTAAAAAAAGAGCTGATGCTTACGCTCTCTCCCGTCTGAGCAAAAATATTGGTATAGCAATGGGACCAGCTCTGGGCGGGATTATGGCAGCCACTTCCTACAACGCCACATTCTACATCGCCGCCATTACTTCGATCCTCTTTAGTACGCTAATCGCCTTCTTCGCTTCTGAAACTCTGCCCAAGAGCACCCGCGAAAAGAAGACAAAAGAACGCGAACTATTGGGCGGCTACGCCAAAATATTCCAAGATAAAACTTTCCTCGCCTTTATTTTGGCGTTCACGCTAACAAAAGTCAGCGGCTCGATCCTTTGGGTATTGCTCGCCGCCTACACAAAAGTAAATTACCAAATTCCAGAAAGCTTATATGGTCTAATTCCCACCACTAATGCTTTAATGGTCGTCTTTCTTCAAGTTTACGTAACCAAACGAAGCAAAAAACAGCCCCCTCTTTGGGTCATGGCGGTGGGAGGGCTTTTCTATGGGCTGGGCGTGGGCAGCATCGCGCTGGGAAACAGTTTTGGGGATTTTTGGATCAGTATGGTCATTGTCACTATTGGAGAATTGATGATCGTTCCTACCGCTATCACTTACACGGCAAACCTGGCCCCAGAAGATATGCGCGGGAGATATATGAGCATTTTCTCTCTCACCTGGGGAATAGGAACTCTAATTGGGCCTTTGATGGGTGGCCTGTTGAACGATTACTTCCATCCTTCCGCCATGTGGTACGGAGGCGGAGCAGCCGGCTTGCTAGGAGGTGTGGTTTTTATCCTGCTCATCCTCAATCAAAGCAAAAACCAGGTATTAGATAAGCAAAATATAGTATTCTGAAATTAAAGCCATAAAAAAGAACAAAGGAGAAGAAAATATGAATGATAAATTCGAAGAAAAACTAAATCACATTAGAGAGTTAGAAAAAGAGCTTGAACGGGAACTTGCCGCCAAAAGCCAATTAATGAAAGATAACTTCAAAAAACAAAAAATGGTCTTTGGAAAAGCAATTAAGGAAAAACACCAAAAACTTAAAATTCCCTTTTTCAAATATCTTGCAAGAGCTAAACTGCGAAATGTTATTTCAGCGCCTATTATTTACGCAATGATAATTCCGCTAGCTTTCATAGATATTTGCGTCTTCATTTATCAGCATACTTGCTTCAGATTATATAAAATTCCAATTGTTAAGCGGAAAGAATATTTCATAATAGACCGCCAATATCTTTCATACTTAAATATCTTAGAGAAAATTAACTGTATCTATTGTGGATACGGGAACGCTGTCGCGGCCTACACAAAGGAAGTAATTGGACGCACAGAACAATATTGGTGCCCTATTAAACACGCCTCTCGTGTGAAAGATCCCCATTCAAGATATTATAAATTCTTCGAATACGGTAATGCTGAAGATTATAGAGAAAATTTAAAAGCAATCAAACAAGATTATACATAATGTGAATTGGTAAATTAGGGCAATATTGAACATGCCAAAATTTCACTGCTTAAACATTCAGCCCCGGAGTCAGCAAAACCTCCGGGGCAATTATCCAACTACAAAACTATTCAACTAACAAACCAAACGTTTTGGCTCTTGTGTAGTATTTGTGCAAAAGAGCAAGATAAATCTTGCGTTACGGAACATAGCACGACATTTATGTCACCCTGGCACATTTTTTGTAGATAAGCCAACGCTTTATGTTTGACTTACCTCTCTAACGCCGCTTCCATCAATTCTTGAATACGGGGAATCATGCCGGATGGGTCTGGGTGTACGCCTTCAATTAACAACGCGCTTGCGTAAATTTGCTCGATGATTGTCTTACTTAGGGCATCATCCTCAGGAAGCTCGCTCAATTTCATTAATATTGGATGCTGAGGATTCAATTCCAGCGTTTTGGCCGGGACACGGTAATCACGATCCATCATGCGATATACACGCTGCATCTCTTGGCCGAGGGCGCCATCCACGTCTACCAAACGAGCCACGGAAGACGTTAGACGTTCTGTAACGCGCACATCGCTCACCCTCTCCCCCAACTGGGATTGGAAACGCCCCACCAACGCGGCCACCTCATCATCAGACATCGGCTCAATTGCGTCCTCCGCCTCTCCATCTTCTTTCGTCTCTTTGGGAACCGGAAGCTCTAAATCGGCAGCCGCCACATTTTGCAACTCAAAATCCTGATACTTGCGCAGACCCATCAGCATAAAAGAATCAACCGGATCGGTCATAGTGAGTACTTCGTAATCGTGCGCTCTAAAATAATCTAAGTGCGGGCTACGCGAAACCGAAAGCTCGTCATCACCCAAAATATAATAGATTTTCTCCTGACCCGCGCCCATGCGCTCAATATAATCCGCCAAAGAAATCCATTCTGTAGGGTGCATGGTAGAGTGAAAACGAAGTAATGGATAAAGTTTTTCGCGGTCAGTTTCATCGGAAGCCACACCCTCTTTGATAAATTGCCCAAACTCATTCCAAAAGTCAATATATTTTTCAACCTCTTTTTTAGCCATCATCTCCAATTTGCGCGTAACCTGATTGGTAAGTATCTTTTTCAAACGCGTCATCAAAGCATTGGCTTGCACATTCTCGCGTGAGACATTCAAAGGCAAATCTTCGGCGTCAACCACACCCTGCACAAAACGATAGTAAGGAGGAAGCAAATCTTTAGTATATTCTTCAATTAATATCTTGCGGGCATACAGTTTAAGGCCATCATCCGCACGCAAAGCGAACATTCCCTGGTCAACCTTGGCCGGGAAATAAAGCAGCGCGTAAATCTTCAATGGAGCGTCTGCTACAAAATGCACTTGCGTTAAAGGGTCTTGAAAATCTAGCGTCAATTGTTTATAAAAATCGGTGTATTCTTCGTCTTTAACTTCAGACGGACTCTGCCGCCAAATGGCATTCTGTCGATTAGTTTGTTCTTCATCATCGCCAATATAAATGGGATAAGCCACATAATCTGAATGTTTCTTAACAATTTGACGTAAGCGATATTCCTCAGCGAACTCTTCCGCGTCAGCGTTAAGCTTGACAATAATGGTCGTCCCGCGTTCTTCTTTTTCTGCTGTGCCAAGATGAAAAGTATCGGAACCGGTCGCGTACCAGCTAGCTGCCTCAGCGTCTGGGCGGTAAGAACGTGAAATCACTTTCACCCACTCCGCAGCCATAAAGACAGAATAAAAACCAACCCCAAACTGCCCAATTACATCATTGGCAGCAACGTTTTCCGCCTCAACGGCATTCAAAAATGCCCGCGCTCCCGACTGGGCAATTGTCCCTAAATTGGTGCGCATTTCTTCGCGCGTCATCCCCACACCGGTATCACTAATAGTAATGGTCTTTTCGTCCGCATCCACCGTCAGGCGAATTTCCAGCTCGGCCTCAGGATCAAGCACTTCACGCTCAGTCTGCTGGATAAAGCGCATCTGCGTCAGAGCGTCCGAAGCGTTAGAAATCAACTCGCGCAAAAAAATCTCCCGTTCCGTATAGAGGGAGTGAATCAAAATATTCAATAATTGCTTTACTTCAGTCTGAAAAGCAATCGGATCGCTTGCGTCTTCAATCTTTGGGTCAACAGTCTCGTTCATAGTATCCTCCAAAATATATTTTCATTGTCGTTGTTCCCACTATACCGCACGAGTATTAAAATGACGTAAGAAAGAGAGGAAAAACAATCAAACCTTTGGGGGATTAAAAATCCCCGTGGCAGCGTTTTCGCCCCCTAAAAGGCAATTCCACCATTCCGCGGCCCCACCCTTGGGGAATGGTGAAACTAACCAGAAACGTCTTGCAGAACCTCACCCACGCCGCACCACGGCATCTGTCATACGCGCCACACGAGTCATTTCCTTTACATCATGAACGCGCACAATGTCCGCACCGCGCGCAATCCCCACCGAAATAGTAGCCGCCGTGCCCTCCAGCCGCTCATCCATCGGCAAATCGAGAGTATAGCCAATAAAAGATTTTCGCGAAGGCCCTAATAAAATTGGATACCCAAAAGCACGCACCTCGCCTAAGCGGTCTAAAAGCTCCAAGTTTTGCTCAACCGTCTTTCCAAAACCAATGCCTGGGTCAAGGATAATGCGCTCCTCTGGGATTCCCGCCTGGTGTGCTAATTCAACGCTTTCCATAAGCTCGCGTTTAATATCAAGAAGTAAATCATCATACTTCACACCCACGTAGCGCCCGCCTAATTGCTCGCGCACCTCGGCGTTATTGGGCGTACTGCGGTTATGCATTAAAATCACCGGAACGCCATGCCGCGCCACAACCCCAGCCAAATCAGGATCGGCCATCAGCCCCCACACATCGTTTACCATATCGGCTCCCGCTCCCAAAGCGGCCTCCGCGACCCGCGCCTTATACGTATCAATTGAAATTAGAACATCGAACTCTTCGGCTAAGCGGCGCACCACAGGGATTACACGCTCCAACTCTTCCTCGTCCAAGACCGTCTCGGCGCCGGGGCGGGTGCTCTCTCCACCCACATCCAGGATATCTGCCCCAGCTTCAACGAATCCCCGTGCCTGTTCAACGGCAACCTCCACAATATCCTCATCCCGAACCAAACCATCCCCCGAAAAGCTGTCGGGGGTGACATTGAGAATGCCCATTATGTAAGTGCGCGTGCCCCATTCAAATGTGAAATTTTCTACTTGTAATTTGTTCTCCATAATTTTTATAACTTTGAGCCTGAAATCCAATATCAGAACAGGCGCAACTCCACTAGATGATAGTCTATTTCTCTAATCCACTTTTCCAGATACTTTTGAGAGCAACGTAGTTTGCAACCATAGTTATCTTCTCTAAAAAGAATTTTTTATTTTCAACATATTTTGATATCCAAGAAGAAAAACCAAAAATGATAACGGCTAACAAAACAAACACCATACTCCGAAATAAAACCCCATATTTTACGAAATATTGATGCAAAAAGCTAAAACTTAACAATAAAATTGGGAATTGAGACACGTACAAAGTATAGCTGTACCGAGATATTTCTCGAAAAAATTTGTGATTTAACAGATTTCTGATTTTCTGAAACCACATTAGAGCGGCCAAAAATGCCACTGCCAAAAATTGAAACCTGTATTCTCGATAACCTATATATGGAAAAAGTACACTTTCCCCTTTAGCAACTGCCTGAATGAGAACAAAGAATACAAATATCAATATTGGGTAAACAACAATGTTCTTAGCTTTAATTTTTTTATGATAGATAAGAGCACCTACAGCCCCTATAATCCATATTGAGGTAATGAAAAAAAACATGGTATTAGTCGTCAAGCAAAGGAAATAATTGATAGCCAGAAAAGGGACAGCACCCTTTATAAGTTTCTTATTCTTGAACCATAAAACAAAAAACATGGCCATAATATATATCCAAAATTCATAAGTAATAGCCCACAAAGGACCATTAATAGAGATTGATTTCCATTTTCCGACAAACCCAGGCAGCATGAAAAGATTTTTTACATATCTGCCAATGTCAATAATGATCTTTTCTCGCGCCACATATAAATCTCCTGGCAACCGAAACGTAGTTGCTCCATGAAGATTAAAAGATGTGATAATAAAATAAACCAAAATGGATAACAACAAAGAAAACAGAAACGGGGGATAGATTCTTGCTATTCTACTTACAAAATATTGCTTTACATCAAATTTGCCATTTCTTTCAATGTTCTTTAAAATACTTGTTGTGATCACAAAACCACTTAATACAAAAAAAGACATAACTGCGTAACTGGCAAATATCTCCGAAAAACACCAAAAATATGTCTCTGTTCCTATGAGAGGTATAAGATATATTTGAATAAAATGGGATAAAAAGATAATAATCGCCGATACCCCTCTTAAGCTATCTAAAAATTTGGAAAGCTCTTCGTGGATTTGGATTTTTCCCTGCTGATCTTTTGATGTATATATTAGACTATCTGTAACCATATAAGCGATTCCTTAGAAAATAGATCTCTTTGCTGGCATGGAACATTATGCGTTATTTCCGTTAAATCGTTTCTGCTCCCGGTTCACGTTTCAAAAATTGCCCCATGCCGGCTTTTCCCAGCCACACATCACCATCTACTATCAAGTTGCCGCGCAGGAAGACTTTTTCTGGATAGCCTTTCAGTTTCCAACCCTCGTAGAGGTTATAGTCGGTGCGATGATGGGCGTGAGCTGCGCCATACGTCAACTCGCGGTCAGCGTCCCAGATGACAATATCAGCGTCTGCGCCGGGGACGAGTGCGCCTTTGCGGGGGTAAAGGCCGAAGATTTTGGCGGGATTGGTGCTGGTGAGGGCTACGAATTGGTTGGGGGTCAGCCGCCCCGTTCCCACGCCCTCCGTCCACAAAACGGGGAGTCTGTCCTCCACGCCCGGCAACCCGTTGGGGATTTTAGTGAAATCCCCTGCCCCCAGCTCTTTGCCGGGGATGGCAATTTCCTCCCCCTCGTAGAGGATGGGGGTTGCTCCATCGTAGAAAAATGGGCAATGATCCGTGCCCACAGTTTGGATGAGACCTTCTCCTAAGGCCTCCCACAAACGGGCGTTATCCGCCTGGGAGCGCATGGGCGGGGAGCAAATCCACTTGGCGCCATCGGGGCGGCAGAGGTCATCCACGGTGAAAAACAGGTAGGGAGGGGTGGTCTCGCCCATGATGGGCAAGCCGCGTTCCCGAGCGTATTGGAGCATATCCACGCCCCCGGCGGTATTCATGTGAACCACGTAAAGGGGAGCGCCTGCTTGCGCGGCTAAGGCTGCTCCCCGCAAAACGGCGTCTACCGCGCCCCAAGCGGGGCGGGTGCGGGCGTGCCATTCTGGAGAGGTGTGCCCGGCGGCTAAGGCCTCGGCTACCAGCGTCTCAATCACGTCTCCGTTTTCGGCATGGAGCATGGTTAGCATCCCATGCTCTTTGGCTATACGCAGAACCTGGAAGATTTCGCCGTCATCCAAGCGCAAACGCCCGTTGTAAGCGGTGAAAACTTTGAGGGTGGTGATCCCAGCCGAAACCAGATCGGGGATTTGCGCGGCGATCTCGGCGTTAAACTGGGTGATGTTCATGTGAAAGCCAAAATCAATGGCCGCTTTGGGGTCGGCTTTTTCTCGCCAGGCTGTCACATTCATTAGTAAATCGGGCGCGTCTTGCGGGACAAAATCCATGACCGTGGTTGTGCCGCCGAAAGCCGCCGCCTTGTGCCCCGTGTAATGGTCATCAGAAGAAACGGTACCGAACATAGGTAAATCTAAATGTACATGGGGGTCAACTCCGCCGGGCATGATTAGTTTGCCGGCAGCGTCAATGGTTTTGGCATCGGGAATATCCAAGTCTTGGCCGATGAGGGCTATTTTTTCATCTTGGATAAGAATATCGGCGGTGAAAGTGTCTGAGGCGGTGATAAGGGTGCCGTTTTTAATTAAAGTATATGAGGTTTGTGAGGAATGTGAGGTCATTTTGAATTCCTGTTGATAGAATTTATAAGTCGATGTAAAAGATAGCCTGTTTCTTGACAAAGATCAGTAGATTTTTCGTACTCAATATCAGATATATATTCTAAATCATGTGCGAGCAATAAATGGTATTCTGTTTCGGCTAATGAGCCACGGGCTATATAGAGAGATGGCGCAAATAGTTACTTGAACTTCCCAGTGCATAGCATTCAACAATGTTTGCAGGCACAGAGGCCGCCGAGCGGCGAAGCTGGGACTTCAGGCCAAAATTTCTTCTTTAGGAAAATTCTTCGTGTTTTGATAAACCAACAACGTTAATTCATGCGCCCTTTACCAAACAATCAATTTTCAAAAAGCTTTCTTGTCTTTATCCATAATTTTCTCTCCTCTCTAAACCACATCATATCCCTCAGAGCCCTCATAATCTTCAGACCCCTCCCGAATCCCCAACAAAGCCGCCAATACCATTGGATCGAGATCAACTTCTGGGGTCTGGTACGCTTGGGATGAGGCCGCCCGGTCGCGGAGAGCTTTCCAAAGCATGTTTCGCTCCTCGGAGTGGACGGTGAGGTCGTTGAGGGTTTCGGCCTGGGCGAGATATTCGCCGGTGGTGTATAGAAAGGTGAAGCGTTTCCAATCCCCGGCGTGGATGGGGCGTGGAAGAGCCTGAACTGGGCCTAGTTGAATTTTATAATATTCTTCATGGGCGCGGGGATGGTCGGGTTCTTCTTTGAGGATTTCGAAACGGGTGGTCAGCTCGTGTCCACGCACGGGAGCGAGGTATTCCACACGCCATTTATGTTCCTTCCCAAAAGAAGCCGGCTGGTAAAAAGCTAGGTAATCCACGCTGAGGACACGGGGCGCGGTGCGGGCGGGGATGCGGTACCAACCCAAAATGCGGGCAATTTGCAGGTCGCGCGGGGATGGCATGAAGGCAACAAGTATTAAGTCAGTGGGGGTAGGTTGAGAGTTCATAAGCTGCACCTTAGAGACGGGTTGCGGGCAAGCGAGTGATACGTTTTCTGCATCTTCTACAATCAGCTAAACAATGCCCGCACATCCTCGGTAGTAAGAGATTTGAAAAAGCCGCTTTCAGTGGTAATAATTTGATCTACAAGCGCTTTCTTTCGCTCTTGTAATTGTAATATCTTTTCTTCTACTGTGTCACGGGCAATGAGCTTATACACAAAAACCGGACGTTCCTGACCAATGCGATGCGTGCGGTCTGTGGCTTGCTGCTCGACAGAAGGATTCCACCAGGGGTCAACGTGAATAACGTAATCGGCTGCCGTTAGGTTAAGCCCTACCCCGCCGGCACGCAGACTAATGAGAAACAAAGGGATGTCTTCATTATTCTGGAATTCGTCCACCCTCTCTTGACGATTGCGCGTTTTGCCATCTAAATACGTATAGGGAATACCTCTCTCGTCCAACTCAGTTCTAATGAGTTTAAGCATCTGAACGAACTGAGAAAAGATTAATGCTTTGTGGCCTTCGCTGCAAATGCTTTCAATCCTTTCTAGCAACAACGTTAATTTAGCCGACTGACCCCGAAAATCTTTCTCTACCAATTTGGGATGATTGCTAATTTGACGCAAGCGCAATAAGCCTTCTAGGACATTCATTCTAGCCTTATCGAAGCCTTCATCTTCAATAAGGCCCAGCAATTTGGCGCGATAATAATCCCGCGCGCGTTCATATAATTTGCGCTGCGCTGGCTCCATATCGGTATAGAGTATGCGTTCGGTACGGGGGGGCAATTCAGGAGCTACTTGTTTTTTTGTGCGCCGCAAAATAAAGGGATAAACCATTTTTTGCAAAAGTCGCGCTGTCTCTTCATCGCCATCGTTTTCGATGGGACGGGCAAATTCGCGCTTGAAGTAAGATAAATTTCCCAGTAAGCCAGGGTTCAAAAACGCGAACTGAGACCATAGCTCTAAAGTTGTATTTTCTACCGGAGTTCCGGTAAGAGCCAAACGGTGATCGCACCGCAATAAGCGGGCGGCCTTAGCCGTTTTTGTTTGCGGATTTTTAATAGCTTGGGATTCATCTAGCACCACGTAATGGAACGGATATTCGCGGAGCTGCACAATATCGCTGCGCATGGTTCCATAGGTGGGGAGCACCAAATCGTACTCATCAAAAATATTGGCGTCTACCTTACGGTTGGGGCCATAATGGAAGTAAACCTTTAGGCGCGGGGTGAACGCTTCCGATTCGCGCTGCCAGTTAACTAGTAAGGAACGTGGTAAAACGAGCAGATCGGCTTTTTCGGTGTGCCCGTTCTCACGCAGGGATTGGATAAGAGCCAAGGCCTCTATGGTTTTCCCTAGACCCATGTCATCGGCTAGCACTCCGCCAAAGCGATAGTCATGCAAAAAATGGAGCCAATTATAGCCAGCTTTTTGGTACGGGCGAAGCTCCCCGCGAAAACCATCGGGAAGGGCCTTGCGCTCAATGCTGGTGAACTCTAACAACTTGCGACGACGCCGAGAAAATTCGGCATCGGCTTGGGCTTGGTCTGCCTCCTCTAAAAGTTGGTCGATAAGGGTTAGGTGATGCCTTGAAAAACGCACTCCGTTTTCGGTCTGCTCTCCCATCCCAAAAAGGTGCTTGTAACGGGTAATCCACTCCGCTGGAATCTCTCCCACCGAACCATCTGCCAACTTGACATAGGTTTTTTTCTGACGCAACGCTCGTCTAATTTCCTCCAAATTGACTTCAATTTCGCCAAATTCAACCACGGCTTGCACATCAAACCAATCTATCTCGGAAGAAACGCGCAAAGAAAGCGTGGGGGTTGAGCGATTGACTTTAGCAATTCGCAAGTCCTCCTCACCAAAAATCTCGAAACCTTCCTTGGTTAAAAGTGGGACACGCTCCAGCAAAAACTCAATGGGGGTCACGTGGGCGCGTAATGAAAACTCGTTTGCCGCATATGAAGCCCCGCGTTTTAAGCCATGCGCCGCCGAAGAGACATTGGCATAAACAATGTTTTCTAAGGTCAATTTGCGGTAAATTTGCACCAGTTCCCACTCGGCTTGAGAAACCCGCAGTTCCATTCGAGCGGAATATTCATTATAGTCAAATTCATACGGCCCGTATCCAAACCGCAAATGCACCGCCAGTTCTCCGTCAGCATCGGTGAGATACAAACGCTTGACCGGCGATACATCAATCTTTCTCCAGGCTGGCAAATCGCCCACTAGGTGAATGTTCTTTTTTACCTGCCGGTAGTAAGAGGTCAAAAACTCTTCAATTTTGTCGGAGGGAATTGTTATTTGGGGCGATTCTATCCAATCGTAAAACTTAGTTGAAGAAACTTCGTTGCTTGTAACGCACAATAAACTTTCCCCGCGCATAACCCACAGCGCATCCATTCCCCAGGCGACAGCCTCCATTTCATCCGCCGCCCAGGTCAACACTTCGTCTTCGCTTCGCAACCGCGCTTTTAGAGAAACCTGAAATTCTTTGCGGGTGAGCTCAAGCTGAAATTCAAATTTTTGAGGATGAAATTGCAACCGCCGCCCGAGGGCGTTTCCATCCTCCTCGGCGAACAAAAGCACAGGCTTTCCCAAAGAAGCAAATGTCTTCAGCCAGCGTGATACTCTTTGGGGATTGTTTGTTGTGGTGGGGGAGAGGGAGATAGCCTGGGCCAATGCGCCGATTTCCGGGCCATTGACACAATCTTCAACGCTAAGCCGCTCATTGACCGATTCGAGAGAGGGGGAGGTGTTGCTAAAACCCTGAACGTGGCTGCTAAGTTTGGCGTAAATGGCTTCAGCGGCGTTTAATCTGCCCAACTTTGTAACCCAATAAGCGGTCAAATCCCATCTGCGTCCCATCCGATAATGCCGCTCTCTGAGAGAAAAAACCACTGTATATTGTCCAGTTTGCGGGAGAGAGGCTGGCAAAGAGCCATAAATAAGTTCTCGGACGCGCTCTGTCCAGCTTTTGTAAGCTGGTTTCGTTCGCGGCAATCTCTCGGCGGCTGCCAGGCCAACGGCTACCAAATGTTTGCAAAAATGCCCTTGCTCGGCGTAAGGGCAAGTACACATAGCCTCTAGCTGGCCCTCGTTTTCCCAAAAGTTCACCCAGTAGAGCTTGGTGCCCAACACACGGGCGCGAACACGAGAAAGCGAGACATCTTCCAATTGCACTCGGTTCTGGCGATAATAATTCAGCCCGCGTTCATAACTCTGTGTTCCGGCTGCTTTTCTCAAATATGCGGTAGTGAGATGGTCTGCTAATGCCATAAAAACCCTTGTGTTCCTGGAATTCATAAAGATTTAACTGGCTGTTCACGTGAAAACTGAACAGGAAATTAACGTATCCATTATACGAGAGAAATCTCCTTTAGACAATCAAAGTCAGATGCGTTTTTGGTGATTAAAGAAAAAGTGGTGATAAAAAAGTAAGTGATGTCGTTTACTATCTACCAATCACCAAGAGAAAATGGGAATTGTTTGGGGGTAATTATTCACTCCCCTCCCGCAAATGTTCAATGACGTGTCATTCTAAGGGCGTTTTTCCCGAAGAATCTCCTATGTTTACGAGAGGGAGACTCTTCGTTCACTCTATCTCAGCTTTGCTGAGACACGTTCTCTCAGAGTGACACATCAACGCTTTTTTATTAAGGGGGAGTGAACGGTTACCTTTCTTATGGACGCGTCTGTCCTGAATCCGGGTCAACCATTAATGATGAAACATCCACAGCTTCAAAAGCCGAACCAGGAATCTGGTGAAATTCGCGCAAGCTATCGTTATTCCAACGCGGGTCTGGCGCACCAGAGATGAACCACGGCGCACCATTATCGGCCAAAATCATCCCGTATGTTTTTAGAGCTTGTAAGATAACCTGCATCTCATGCGAAAACCCAGAAATATCGAAATCTGCCCGCAGGCGGAAACGCTGTCCCATGGGGGGATAATCAGAATCGGTGATGTCAGAGGCGTAGTGCCGCGCGGGCCAAACATAGGCTTGCTGTGTTTGTGAAGCCGTGAAGCGCAGGGCGTGCTTGATCTCTCCGGCGATGATTTCATCGTAAAGCACCAAACCAGGGAAAATAGGCAAGCCCGCAGCGTCGGCAGAAGTCCATTCGTCTGGTCGGAGGGTGTAGCTGCCAAGGTCGAAAATTGCCCCTGAGCCAGCATGCCAACTTCCATCATCATAAAGATAGGCATCATAGATTTCGTACAAAACACAATTATCTTGGTCAATGAGCAAAATATGGCGATCGCCGCTGCTATTGGGTCCGCCTTCTATGCTCACGTTTTCAGGGATGGGGTAAGGACCGGGGTCGCTCTCGTCGGCGTAGTCAAATGCTACATTCACTTTGGGTTGGTCTCCGGGAACAAGGTTAAAAGGAATGCCAATAGGCTCTCCCTCCCATTCTCCGGAGCCAAAGTCGGCGTGGGTGTACTCGTCTCGTCCTATGGCACTAACGTAAGCGTCTGAATTGGGATGCACTGGTAAATTATTTACGCGCACGTTCCAAATGTGGTCTGCGGGGAAGATGGCGCAACCGCCCACTTCGGGACCACTTTCCTGGATAGAAGACTCACCCCCCAGGGAAAGGTCTTCTCCCGTAGAGGATGTTTCATCAGCCGGGGCAGACTCTCCCGGTGAGGGTGTTTCTGCAGCCTGTTTTTCATCCGTTTCTGCTACTGGCGCAATTTGAGTCACTTCCACAATTCTGGTCACATCCACCACACTTGTAAGTGGCTCTGTGACAGCACAAGAAGTTATTAACAGAACAAGTAGTGCTATGAGGGTTGTGGTCTGTTTCATTTTTCACACTCCATTATGATAAAAAATATTGGGATTACCGACATACTTCGTGTGCCAGATTTCTACAGCCTGGGGGCAGGTCACGTAAACCATCTGCCCAGATTCGACCAGGGAGCTTAGCTTATTTAAGACGGACGGTAAATTTCAGGCGCAACTGGGATATACCATGACTCTTCTGAAAATACATCGGGGTTAAACACTAGAAAAAGCAAGAGTAAACAATAATCCATTTACACAATTATCTTGACACTCCCTAGTTTATTCGTTTCTACCGGAAGAATTTCTAATTGTTCGTCTGTAATCTGCTCAAATATTTTCTCAAATAAGTTTTCCCCTGTTTCTTGCTGATGCTCCACCAGCCTCCGCCGAAAATTGTATCTGGTTCTCAATTCTAAGTGTCCGCTTGCCAAGTCTCTGCACCCTAAAGCATATCTCACTTGCACGTATAGGTAAAGTTGTCATACATCTCATGATCTGTCCACCCGCAGCCATATTTTAGTATCTCCAGACCCACCAGCATATTTATGGGCACGTTGGGACGGGATGGCTTTTCGGAGTATAGCTCTGCAAAAATGGATTCATTATACTTCTTGATAGAAGGTGTTTGCCCACGACGCTTCTAAGCGAGCTAATTGTTTGTCGGGTAGTTCATTGATGGTCTCAAACATTCCTATTTGGCGATGCTCTTCATTTGGCTTGTACATAGACTCTTTCTCCCTTTGTTTTACATTACGAATATGAGTCTATTCTATATTAATTATCTAGTTTTTGCGAGTGTTAAAAATCACCTTTTTTCAGTAGAGTCATGTATGAAAAATGCGCAAAACGACATGAATGTCGTCCTACGAAACCGTAACGCTATATCTATATCGCCTTTTGTTGCACACATTCAACAGATGAGCCAAGTTTTTTGCTTGACATTCGTCAAGAAATTTGCTACCCTTAACCTACCAAACGGTCGGTAGGGAGAAGTCGTTATGAGCCGAGAAAAAATTCTGGACGCAGCCGCGAAAATCTTTGGGGAAAACGGGTATCACGCCACATCTATGAATGATATCGCTAAAGCGGTGGATCTCAAAAAAGGCAGTCTATATCATCACGTTTCAAGCAAACAAGAAATTTTACTAGCTCTCCTTGAGCAAGCGCTCGACCTGCTCATTACGCGCGTGGGAGAAGTAGCAGCTCAAGACCTCACTCCTGAAGTAAAACTCAAACAGGCCATAAGCGTTTATCTCAATATCCTCACCGAAAACAAATCCCTCTCCGCTGTGCTGCTCTTAGAGCATCGTTCCCTTAAACCCGAATTACACGCCGCTCACCTTCCCCAACGAGATAAATTTGAGAATATCTGGCGCGAGATCATCCAAGAAGGAATAGATGCCCAGAAATTTAACCATATTAACCCCGCTCAGGCAGCCCGCTATTTGCTAGGTACGCTCGGCTGGACAATTACCTGGTATAACCCAAATGGGCCTCTAAGTTCAGCAGAAATTGCCGAGCAATACGCAAACCTTTTCCTACACGGCTTATTAATATGTAAAAACGGCCAAAGCCAAGATGTCGCAAATTAGTCCTGCCCTAAAAACATTTACTACATCCTCAGGATGCCCCATTTATAGGTTGACTCTGAAAGCTTTCGAGAACTTCTGGACTTATGCTTACCTAGTTCTCGTTGATGATATGCAAGTGTTAATTGATACCGGCTCTGGTTTTGGAGTTTGCAACCAAGACCTTGAAGATGGCCTAGCCCTGGCTGGGAGCGAAGCAAAACGCCCCATCAACTTCTCCACGTTGACGCACGTGCTAATCACGCACGGACACATTGACCACTTTGGAGGATTGCCCTACATCCACAAAAACAGCCCCGCCAAAATTGGCATCCACGAACTTGATATGCGCATCATTACAAATTATGAGGAACGGCTGGTAATTGTCTCCCAGCGTCTGAACGACTTTCTTCGCAGCGCAGGGGTTGCAGACGCCCAACGCGAAAATCTGCTCAAGGTTTACCGAATGGCGAAACTCACCTACCAGTCTGTGCCAGTGGATTTTTGTTTTGAGGAAATTGGGATGAGTTTTGGACCTTTTGAGATGCTCCACGTTCCGGGGCATTGCTCGGGACATGTCGTCATTCGCCTGGAGGATGTGCTTTTTGTTGGCGACCACGTTCTGGGAGACATCAGCCCCCACCAATCGCCAGAATCCATAACTGCGTTCACAGGGTTGGGGCATTACCTAAAATCGTTAGAGGTGCTTCGCGCCTGGGCGCGGGGCTCTCGTCTGGTGCTGCCGGGGCACGGCATCCCCATCCCCAACCTGAACATCCGTCTGGACGAGATAAAAAAAGTTCACGCCGACCGCCTGACAGACATCCAAAACATCCTCAAAGTCCCCCACACCATCACCAAGATTGCCCACGAATTATTTGGCGATGTTCAAGGATATTATGGCTATAACCAACTTCTCGCCTTAGAAGAAGCCGGCGCTCATGTAGAATATTTGTGCCAACGCGGATTGCTCCACATCCACAATTTAGAAGAAATTAAGCATACTTCTGTCCACTGTCCCATTTATTACTCACGTTCGACCTAGGAGGAAACTATGTACGCATTTAGTCCCACAGAAGAACAGCAAATGCTCCTTGACGCTATCAGCCGGTATACCGAGAACGATCTCGGCCCAGCCGCTAGAGATGCCGATGAGGAGGCTCAGCTCCCGCCCGGGCTGGTAGAAAAGGGCTGGGAAATGGGCGTACTCCAAGCCTCTATCCCAGACGAATATTTTGGCTTTGGGGAACATTCGGCAGTGACTGGCGTGTTAGCCGCCGAAGCCATGGCCTACGGAGACCTCTCTGCCACTATGGCGGTAATGAATCCCAATTTGTTCGTTCTGCCTCTTTTGTTCTGCGGCACAGAGGAGCAAAAACAAGAATTCATCCCCCCAGTGATTGAAGCGGAGTGGAAAGCCTACACAGCCGCCCTCATGGAGCCAAAATTCGACTTCGACCCCAACGATCTGGCTACAGTTGCCGAAGCCGATGGTGATGACTACGTTTTGACGGGCGAGAAATCTTACGTCCCCTTTGCCAATGAGGCGGAAATGATGATAGTTTACGCTAACTTAGAAGGAAAAACGCAGGGATTTATCGTCCCAGCGGGCGCGGAGGGACTGGAGGTTGGGGATCGGCAAAAACTGCTGGGCCTCAACGCCCTGCCACTCTTCAACGTCAAACTAGATGGCGTGCGAGTGCCACAGGGGATGCGTCTTGGCGGCTCTGATGGTCACGATTTTGCCCCCATAATTGATTCTTCTCGCGTAGCCTTGGCCGCCATGGCAGTAGGTCTATCGAAAGCCGCTTTTGACTACGCGGTTGAGTATGCTAAAGACCGCGATGTTTTCGGCGTCAAGGTAGCCCAAAAGCAAGCCATCGCCTTCATGTTAGCCGAGATGGGCACCGAAATAGAGGCTATTCGCATGTTGGTTTGGGAGGCTGCCTGGATGCTGGACGAAGGCATGGAAGAAGCCAGCAAAGAAGCCTATCTAGCCCTCACTGGCGCGGCAGATATGGCCATGATGGTCACTGACCGAGCCGTGCAAATCCTCGGCGGACACGGGTACATCCGCGAGCATCCCGTAGAAATGTGGATGCGCAACGGACGCGGGTTTGCGACTTTTAGCGGATTAGCGATGGTTTAGATTGTTAGATAGTTTAGTAGTTAACTAGTTAGGTAGTTGAACTGCCAAACTAACAACAGGAGATAAAAACATGATTGATTTCAGCCCCCCAAAACCAATAACACAAATGAACAATGTAGTAGAAACTGTAGCCGTCAATATGATGCGGCCTGTTTCCCGATATTTCGATGAGAATGAACACGAGATTCCCTGGGACTTCATCAAGTTCATGCACACGGCTGTTAAAGCCATGGGCGGAACGTCTATGGCGCCCAAGGAAAAGAAAGAAGAGAAAAAGGATGACCCCAAGAAGAAAAAATTCCCACCCATTGGCTATCAACGCTTAGGTCACATGGTAGAGATGCTCTCTTGGGGTGACGCGGGAATATACCTGTGTACCCCTGGCGGAATGCTAGGTTCGGCAGCCGTCTCTGCTGCGGGCACGCCCGAACAGAAAAAACGCTTCCTCACCCGCTTCATGGGAAAAGAACCCGTCTTCGATGCCATGGCTATGACCGAACCCCAAGCCGGTTCCGACACCTCTGCCATCCGCGCCACAGCAGACCTAGATGAAGAGACCAATGAATGGATATTGAATGGCGAGAAAATTTTCGTCACCGCCGGAGATAAAGCTCTGAACCAATCAAATGGCTTCATAGTCGTTTGGGCCACCATTGACGCAGAAGCAGGCCGGGCCGGGATGCGCTCCTTTGTAGTTGAGTCTGGCACACCGGGATGCAAAGTCACCAAAATGGAACACAAACTCGGCATTCGTGCCAGTGATACCGTTTCCATCATCCTCCAAGATTGCCGCGTCCCTTATGAAAATGTCCTCGGCAGCCCTACCGTGAAGAAAACCACCAAAGGCTTCAAAGGTGCCATGAAAACCTTTGACGCCACTCGCCCCATCATAGCCACGCAAGCCATGGGCATTGCCAGAGCTACTTTGGAACTCCTCAAAGAGGAATTAGAGAAAAACGGCGTGACCATCCGCTACGGTATCCCCAGACAAAAGCTAACCAACATTGAACGAGAAGTGATTGACATGGAAGTACAGTTCCGTTCAGCGTGGCTGCTAACCCTCAAAGCGCTATGGATGGCCGACAACAAACTCCACAACCCCAAAGAAGCCTCTATGTCAAAAGTTAAAGCGGGAGATGTGGTAGTCAGGATTACCCAAAAAGCAGTCGCGCTGTTAGGCCCCCTGGGTTACACACGCGACATGTTGCTAGAAAAGTGGTTCCGAGACGCCAAGATTACCGACCTTTACGAAGGAACCGGGCAAATCAACCGCCTGGTGGTGGCGCGTCACATCCTCGGATACCGAGGCAGCCAATTACGTTAATAGAATCATCCAGACCATACCTGACAGGTTTTGAAACCTGTCAGGTATTAATAAAAGGAGGTTTATATGACTTACAAAGTGCACAAAGCCGTAGTCGTTGGCGCGGGCACGATGGGAGCAGCCATTGCCGCCCATCTCGCTAATGCCGGCGTACCAGTCACATTATTAGACATTGTTCCCCGAAAGTTAACCGCTAAGGAAGAAGCCAAAGGTCTCACTTTAGAAGACACCGCAGTGCGCAATCGCATTGTTAACGATGGTTTGCAGCGTGCCATAAAATCTAGGCCGGCCAGCTTCTTCAGCAAGGAATTAGCCTGCCTGGTGAACACCGGCAACCTAGAAGACGATTTCGGCGTCATTGCCGAGGCCGATTGGGTTATTGAAGTTATAGTCGAAAATCTAAAAATCAAACGAAGTTTAATGGCCCGCATTGATGAAGTTCGCCCCGAACACTGCATTGTCAGTACCAACACCTCTGGCATCCCCGTCACCTCCATTGCGGAGGGTCTCTCTGAGGGATTCCGCCAGCACTTCTTGGGAACGCACTTCTTCAATCCGCCCAGATACCTCAAACTATTGGAGGTCATCCCCACCGCCGACACCCTCCCCGAAGTGGTCAAGTTTATCCATCACTTTGGCGAGTACCGCCTTGGGAAGGGCATCGTCCCCTGCAAGGATACGCCTAACTTCATCGGCAACCGCCTGGGGTTCGGGACGGGGGCCTTTGCCTTGGATTATATCCTCAAAAACGGTTACACCGTCCAGGAGGTGGATACCATCACTGGCCCCGCCATTGGGCGGCCCAAGACGGCCACTTTCCGCCTCATTGACCTGGTGGGCGTTGACGTGTGGGAACACGTAGGGGTAAACCTCCAAAAAGCCATTCCCCACGATGAACACGCCCAACGCTATCTCAAATCCGAAAAGGCCAACGACCTCATCCACACCATGGTAGAAAATGGCTGGTTGGGGAATAAATCTAAACAAGGTTTTTACAAAGTAGTTAAAAAAGATGGTAAAAAAGAGTTCTGGTCACTGAACCTGGAAACGCTGGAATATGAGCTAGCAGAAAAGCCAAAATTCGCTTCAATTGGCGCGGCGAGAGGCAAAGAGACCTTGGCTGAGAAAATGGAGGTTTTACTGGCCGCCGATGACCGAGCTGGTCAGTTGGTGCAGGCCATGACCTACCAAGGATTGGCATACGCCTCCGAATGTATCCCTGAAATTGCCGACACACCCACACCTATTGACGATGCCATGCGCTGGGGCTTCGGTCACCAGGCTGGACCCTTTGAACTTTGGGACATGATCGGTATCACAAAAGCCATCAAAGCCATGAAAGAGGCCGGATTCCCGCCCGCGGGTTGGGTTGAGGAGATGGCGGCCAATGGTTTTGAGAAATTCTACCAATACAACGGCGATCAAAAGACCGGCGTCTACAACCCCTCCAAAGGAGGTTATGAATCCTTTGAGCCAAATCCAAACCTGATTGTTCTCAAAGAGCGCAAGGACGCTAAAAAGTTGGTCTCTCGCAACTCGGGCGCCTCGCTTGTGGATATTGGTGATGGCGTAGTCTGCGTAGAGTTCCAAACCAAGATGAACGCGATTGACAACGATATTATGGCAATGATGAACGAGGCCATGGATCGCGTGGAAGCGGGTGAATTTGAGGGTGTTGTCATCAGTAACGATGATGAACGCGCCTTTTGCGCCGGAGCCAACCTCTTTGGGGTGGTGATGGCAGCCCAAAGCGGCATGTGGGATCAATTGGAGGAAATGGTAGACGTTCTCCAAACTGTTAATATGCGCATGAGGTATTTCCCCAAACCAGTCGTTGTGGCCCCCTTTGGCCTGACCCTGGGCGGCGGCGGCGAGATCACCATGCACGGTAATCGCGTTGTAGCCGCGTCTGAATTATATATCGGACAAGTTGAGCTTGGGGCTGGAGTGATTCCGGCTGGGGGCGGCACCAAAGAACTTCTGCGCCGGATCGTCAATCCTCCCATGCGAGTTAAAGACGTGGCTGTACTTCCTTTTATGCAGAAAGTCTTCGAGTTGATTGGCCAAGCCAAAGTCGCCACCAGCGCGGTTGAGGCCCGAGAATTTGGTTTTCTCACCCCTCAGGATCGAATCGTCATGAACCGCGATCATCTCTTAGCTGAAGCCAAGAAAGAAGTCCTGCATATGCTGGATTCGGGTTATACCCCGCCC
>QMOK01000015.1 GCA_003648195.1 Chloroflexota bacterium
TCTCGAAGAATCTCCTATGTTTACGAGAGGGAGACTCTTCGTTCACTAATCTTAGCTCCGCTAAGACACGTTCTCTCAGAGTGACACATCAACGCTTTTTTATTGGGGGGAGTGAACGGTTACTAACAAAGTAACCCAACTATGTCGCTGCGAGAAATGTCTTTTGTGACGTGGCAGTCTCCCCAACTATCTGGGAGGTTGCCACACCTCCTGCCAATGGCACGCACAGCGAAAACGGAGGTTCGCAATGACATCTACCCGATTACGCCAACACCGCCTCAGTAACGTCTAGGGCAGCTTTTTTGGCGTTTTTGTTGCGGCGTCCACGTTCATGGGCAGAAAGAATCCGTTTGCTAATGCGATAACTGAGCGGCGTAACCTCTAAAATTTCATCCTCCGCCAGATATTCTATGGCCTCATCTAAGCTCATATGACGTGGAGGTGTCAGGCGCACTTCAATATCGGCGTTGGCGGCCCGCATATTGGTAAGATGCTTTTTCTTGCACACGTTCACATCTAAATCGCCGGGGCGCTGATGTTCGCCCACCACCATCCCAGCGTAAACCTCCAAGCCCGGCTCTACAAACAGTACCCCGCGATCTTCGGCGTTCTTCAGCCCAAAACTGGTCGTCACGCCTGTCTCCCAGGAAACCAAAGACCCGAAAACGCGACTAGGGATTTCCCCAACCATGGGCAAGTATCCATGAAAGAGAGTGTGTATCACTCCCGCGCCGCGTGTGGCAGAAAGAAAGTGTGAGCGGAAACCCAATAACCCTCGCGTGGGAATCAAAAATTGAATGCGGACGCTGTTGTCTTGCGTATTTTGCATGTCTTTCATAACGCCGCGCCGCGAACCTAGCATTTCTATCACTACCCCAACAGTATCGGGACTGGTTTCAATATAAACATCTTCAAAAGGCTCAAGAATTTTGCCATTTTCGTCACGGTGCAAAATGACGCTTGGGCGTGAAACTTGAAATTCATAACCTTCGCGGCGCATGGTTTCAATTAGAATAGCCAAATGCAGCTCGCCGCGTCCAGAGACCAAAAAAGTGTCGGCTTTCTCTGTTTCTTCAACTTTCAGAGCAACATTGGTGCGTAATTCATCGAAAAGCCGCGCTCGCAGTTTGCGAGAAGTTCCCCAACGGCCCTCACGTCCGGCGAACGGCGAAGTATTGACGCCAAAAGTCATGTGCACCGTGGGTTCTTCAACGTGAATAGTAGGCAGTGCCTGGGGATTTTCGGGGTCGGCCAGCGTTTCGCCAATCACAATGCCTTCCAGCCCAGCCAGCGAAACAATCTCTCCCGCCTGAGCCTGCTCTACTTCTATTTGCTTAAGCCCTTGATAGATGTACAGATAAGGCGCACGTTCGGGAATTTGCTCGCCATTAGCGCGGATGCGTACAAGCGGCTGACCGGCGTGGATTTCTCCAGCGAATACCCGTCCCACAGCGGTGACACCGCGATAGGCATCGTAACCCAGCGTGGTTACTAGAATTTGTAGAGGTGCTTCTACGTCTACGCGCGGGGCTGGAATGCGCCGTAAAATGGTTTCAAAAAGTGGTTGTAAATCTGGCCCAAGCTCTGGAGTCATTCCCGCTTGAGCGGTGACGGCATTGGCGTAAACCACGGGAAAATCGGCCTGCTCGTCACTGGCACCCAATTCTATGAAAAGGTCAAAGGTTTGGTTAAGGACACGTTCGGGGTTGGCACCTTTACGGTCAATTTTGTTGATCACTACAATAGCACGGTGTCCCATCTCGAGGGCTTTCTTGAGTACAAAGCGGGTTTGCGGCATGGGACCTTCGGCAGCGTCCACTAACAGCAGCACACCATCTACCATGTTCATCACTCGCTCCACTTCGCCGCCAAAATCGGCGTGCCCAGGAGTATCTACAATATTTATTTTGACTTGTTCTTCGTGATGCGAATCCCAAACTTCAATAGCTGTGTTTTTTGACAGAATAGTGATGCCGCGTTCACGTTCCAAGTCATTGGAGTCCATCACTCGCTCCATTACTTTTTGGTTCTCGCGGAAGACACGCGCTTGCCTAAGCAACCCATCTACCAGCGTAGTTTTGCCGTGATCTACATGGGCAATAATGGCAATATTTCTGAGATCGGTTCGTTCTGCTAACATAATATAATCCTAGCCGGTACAATCTTAATTTCATCCGCCCAACCTTGACCAGGAGTAGACCGGAAATTAGGTCCTGCGAAGGTTTTAGTCTGAGCAGTAATGTTCAACAGTTTCAACATAACACATTAACACACACAACGACCCCGATCAATTCAGTCCGGGGTCGTCCTGTATTGTAGCAATCATATCAAGAAGCGGCTATTTTGGAAAGAGCAGACGTTTACATGGAGCTTAATTGATAACTGTCTGAGGTTTTTCCAGTTCAAAAATTACGTGCTTACGCAAATCAAAGGCGTTGAGCCGGAGATTTAAGTCCCCAACTACATTTAAGCCAATGTCTTCAAACAAGGTATGCCAAGTATCAATTTGTAGAAAATTATAAGGCAAATCAATGCCGTAAAATTTATTTCCTATGTAATCTTGGGCACTCAACACGAGATGGTCAAAGCGGCTATTCCAGTAATGATCTTTAATTAAGACGCGCTTTCTAGAAACTCTTTTCGCCTCGGCCAATAACTCGCCTGGGTGTTCATCGTGATGAAGAACGTCAATCATCATCACACAGTCGAATGCATTATCTTCAAAGGGAAGGCGTTTACCATTCCCCTTGACCATAGGGATGAGGGGTTGGGAACCAACCACCACATCTATGCCGGCAAGGCGCAAATCTGGTGCAGATATCAACATGCTTGCAGCCAACGCGCCGGTAGAAGTCCCCACGTCCAGGACGCTTTTATAATCATGAAGATAAGGTAATAAAATATGCGCGAAAGATTTGCATCTTAGATAATTATGAATAGAGTGAAAGGTACGAACGAACATAAAATTATTGGCCGCCTTTTTTTGAGATGTGTGTTGTTAAAGTTCAATCATACTAAACAACTCTGCCAACTTCGTCAAGCGTCTTACTGAGTTATTGTCCATTATTAACTCACGTTACACAATAATGCAATGAATATTTTTTCTAACTATCTGATAGTTAGAAAATTGGCCTTGGAATAGAATGCAAATATGTCGGGATAATAAACTCGCAAAAAATAACCGACAACTTTTTAGCACGCATATTGTTCCTGATGAACTTGACGCGCAAACTATTTTAGATACAATATCTACAAATAGACAAGATGTCTACTAACGTTGTTTGTCAGGCGAGGCAATCCCATGGTCAAAACCTTAGACCGGCGCATTATACGCACCCGCAAATTGTTGCAAGACGCCTTGCTCAAGCTTATTTTAGAGCAAGGGTATGACGCTATTCGAGTGCAAGATATTACCGAAGAAGCCAATTTGGGGCGGGCAACTTTTTATATACATTATAAAAGTAAAGAAGATTTGCTCTTGGCTATTATAGAAAGCACTCGGCAAGAGCTGCTGGAGCGGGTAAAAGCCAATCCCGAACCTGGCCCTTTGGCGGGGTTTAGGGTTCAATTTGAGCACGCGGCAGAGAATCGTCTCTTTTATGAGGCTATTCTTAATCATGTTCAGGGACGACAGCAAATTCGCGATGTCTTGGTTAATGCCATACAGGAGCATCTTAAAGAAGTAGCGCCTAATTCGTCAATTCCCATTGAGGCCGTCTCTAATTACCTGCTTGGAGCGGTACTGCAATTGATGGATTGGTGGTTGGTCAACGACATGCCGTATTCTATTGCTGAAATGGAGACCATGCTTTTGAGCTTAATCAGGCAAGGTATTCCATCCGCATTAGGGATTGAAGATTTTTTTAATTCATCTCAAGAAAAATAAGAGGAGTATTCATAATGAAAGAAAACACCAATATTCCCAAATTTGTCTCTGTAGTAATTATTGCGCTCGGTTGTTTAGACCTAGTTCGAGGCTTTCTGCACACCATTTTGCTTGAATACGCGGCGGCTAATATCGCCGGGCTTGATCTGTCTACCTCATTGGCCAGTGACCTATTACAACTGATGGGTTCGTTTGGGATATCTAATTACCTGACTGGCGTCATGTTCATTTTACTGGGGTGGAAGGCGAGACCCTTGGCATTAACCATGCTGGGCGTTACTCCGCTTGCTTATATAGTTGGCGTTGTTGGCACGAAAATCAATTCCGCACCTTACGCCCCTTCGCAAGCGGACTGGGGCGGCATGCAACCAATGATGGTCTATTTGGTCATTTGCGCCATCACGTTTATCGCTGGGGTTTGGGTTGCGCAACAGCGCGAGAAAAAAGAAATATGAATCAGAATTCAAATGCTATGATGGGAAAAATATGCCTGGTAACGGGGGGAACTTCGGGAATTGGGAAAGTTACCGCGACGGCCTTGGCCGCTTTGGGCGCAGAGGTGATTATAGCCGGACGGAATAAACAGAAAGCTGAGGCCACAGTCCAAGAGATTGTGTCCGCGACGAAGAACGAAGCCGTTCAATATCTGCTGGCCGATTTTTCTTCTCTGCAACAGGTTCGAGAACTGGCAAGCTCTTTCAAGGCTCACTATTCACGGCTTAATGTCTTGGTCAACAACGCGGGCGTGTTTTTCAACACCCGGCGAAAAACACCTTACGGCGTCGAGATGACTTTTCTTATTAACCACTTAGCTCCATTTTTATTGACCAATTTACTCATAGAGACCATGCGAAACAGCGCGCCCGCCCGAATTGTGAATGTTTCTTCTGAGGCGCATAAACACGGCACAATGAATTTTGACGATTTGGGCTTTGAGAATAGCTACGTGGGAATAAAAGCTTACGCCCGCTCTAAGTTGGCAAACATCCTTTTCACCTATGAATTAGCACAACGTCTGTCGGGCAGCGGAGTGGCGGTCAATGCCATTCATCCTGGGCACGTAGCCACCAATATTTGGAAAAATGATTTTTCGTTTCTTGGCCCAGCTCTAAAATGGGTCATGGGCTTATTTGCCCTCACCCCAGAAGAAGGAGCGGATAATTCAATCTATTTGGCGTCTTCGCCAGAGCTAGAGGGCATAACGGGAAAATATTTTATCAAACGAGAACCCGCCCCCTCTTCTCCTCTCTCTTGTGATGAAACCATCGCTCGAAAATTATGGAAAATCAGCGAACGTATAACCATCTAACCAACCACCAAACCACTCAACTACTTAACTAACAAGGAGCACAACATGGATTCTTCAGCAAGCATTATTATCACCTCAGCTTTGATTTTATATTCTATTGGCGTATGGAGCGAACGCATCGCAGGCCGGTTGAAGCCCTGGCATTTGGCATTTTTTGTCCTGGGTTTAATTTGCGATACCTGGGGAACAGGGATGATGTTGGAATACAGCGGTGGAATGATGTTTGACGTTCATGGGATAAGCGGAGTGATTGCCATTGTACTAATGTTCATTCATGCCATTTGGGCATTGGTTGTCTTAATTAAGAAAAATGAAAAAGCCATCCAAAATTTTCATAAATTCAGCATTGCCGTGTGGATCATTTGGCTAATTCCGTATTTCAGCCCCATGATTTTTAGACTGGCGGGGTAACAATAATTTACAAACCTAGGTGTAGTCATGAGTATAAGAACTAAAATTATCAAAAAAATTATTCGCCTCCGAATGACTGGTTGGACAGATGGAAGTATAGAAGAGCAGCGTGCCAAGCAAGAAAAAACTACCAAAACGGCTATCCTTCCGGGGGATGTAAAATGCCAACCCGTTGATGTGGATGGCACACCCGCGGAGTGGATTGACGCCCCTGGCGCGGATTTGGGCGTGCTTCTGTACCTGCACGGTGGGGGCTACGCTTTGGGATCCATTAACACCCACAGGGAACTTATCGCTCGGCTGGCGCATGCCACCCATTTACGCGGATTGCCGCTCGACTACCGGTTGGCGCCCGAGCACCCATTCCCCGCCGCGCTAGAAGATGCTGTGAAGGCCTATCATTGGTTATTGGCTCAGGGGATTGAACCAGGCCAAATTTTTATCGCTGGTGATTCGGCAGGAGGCGGGTTGACGCTGGCAACGCTCGTTAAACTGCGAGAGGGCGGGGTTCCGCTCCCCGCTGGGGCGGTATGCCTTTCTCCCTGGACAGACCTAGCCCTCACTGGAGCATCATTCCAAGGCAAAGCCAAAGCTGACCCAATGCTAAAACCAGAGGGCATTCGCCAATACGCAGATTATTACACCGGAGAACACTCCCCGACTAATCCGCTAATTTCGCCCTTATACGCGGATTTAGAGGGTTTACCGCCGTTGTTGATTCAGGTAGGGTCAGACGAGATTTTGCTGGACGACGCCACACGTTTGGCTGAAAACGCTCAAAAGGCGGGTGTGAACGCCACCTTAGAAGTTTGGGATGATATGTTCCATGTTTTTCAAATAACTCCGTTTTTATCAGAGACCAAACAAGCTGTGAATCATATCGCCGAATTTGTGGCGCGGCATATTAATTTATAACCCATAACAAAAGGCAGACAAGAATAGACAAAAATCATCTTGGCGGTTTTTGAGAACACCAATTATAATTTCTTGACCATTCAAAAAAATTACAATGACCAAAAAAACCTACAATGAAAATTGATGAAGAATACACAATTACAGAACTTGAAACCCTCAAAGTGATTGGTGATCCCCTGCGGGTGCAGATTTTAGAATTTGTGGGCATGGCCTGTGAATCGGGGCGGTTGCCCACCGTTAAGCAAATATCTGATGCTTTAGAACTTCCCGCTAACAAACTCTATTACCATGTTAATTTGCTTGAGAAACACGACCTAATTCGAGTGGCAGAAACACAGATAGTTTCTGGCATCATTGAGAAGCATTATCAAATTAGGGCTAAACGACTGCTGGTTGATTTGAATGTGGCGGGGACAGATAATATTAGCCGCGATGAGAAAATGGAACTGACGCTGGCTTCGGTGAGATCCATGTTCGATAACGCTTACCAGAATATCGAAAAGAGTTTTCAATACCGCTATAAAAATACGCCTGAAGAACTCCCCGAAGATAAGAAAAATCCCATGCACTATGGTCAAAGCATATTGCAGCTTTCGCCAACACAAGGGAAAGAGTTTGTGACCGAAATGAATGCTTTGACAAAAAAATATGAGGACCTCAAGACCGCTGGGGGGATAACCTTTGGGTTGACCGTGGCGTTCAATCCTAACTATCATCTTAGTACAACTCAAACCGAGGACGCGAAATAATAGCTCCTCCTGTTGTCGAAACCAGAAAGTTATCATTACTTAAGGAGAAATTAGATGCGCAAACAAATTCAGCAAGAAATTGAGCGTCTCAAAGGGATGGGAGCCGCCTATGTGGACACCCGTTGGTATCCTTTTGAGGAGCAAGAATATTTATTAATGTGGAATGGCAATCTTAAAACCACCGCCTCTGCCCGCGAGAGCGGCGTAGGCATTAGGGTACTTTACAAAGGCGCTTGGGGATTTTCCGCTTCATCCGATCTAAGCGATCTAGGCGCACTGTACAGCAAGGCTTTTGATAACGCTCGGGTGGCCGCCGAACGCGTCACTTTCCCCGTGCGATTAGCTGAAAAAGACGCCATTCAGGCTCAATTCGAAAGCCCCTGCAAAATCAATCCCTTTGATGTTTCCCTGGACGATAAAGTCGCTTTCCTAAAAGCCATGGATGAGAAGCTCAATCAAGAAGGTGTTGAGCAGCGCACGAGCGACTTGAACTTTATACGCAAGCAAATTATTTTCATAGATTCAGAAGGCAGCGAAACAGAAAAACTAATCACCGAGGTTTTCTCTGGCTTGCGCGTTTCTGGCCGAGATAGTGAGGGAGGTTCCCATGAACGAAAGTTTCGTCTTAACCGCCGAGGTGAATCTCGGGGATGGGAATCATTCGACATGGATTACTTCAACGAAAACGCTGACCGCATTGTAAAAGAGATGAACCAAGTTCTAAGGGCTGACGATTGTCCCAAAGACAAACGTGATGCCATTCTTATGCCTGGCATCCTCTTCTTACAAACCCACGAGACAATTGGCCACGCCCTAGAACTTGACCGTATTTTAGGCTATGAACTGGCTTACGCTGGAGGATCTTTCGTTACCCTAGACGATTTTGGCAAGCTGCAATATGGCTCTAAAAAATTGACTGCCCGCGCCGATGCCACCTTGCCCAACTCCCCTGGCAGCTTCGGCTACGACGACGACGGCATCCCTGCTAAAAACACAGTCCTCATTGACAAAGGCATTCTGATTGGAGCTATCACCGGCCGCCAAATGGTCGAAGAAGCCAACGCCAAAGCCAAAAAACACATCTTCAATGAGAGCGGCGGCGCCAATCGGGCCACATCATTCTACCGAGTGCCCATTGAGCGCATGACCAATATCAACATTGACCCCGGCAACGATGGCACACTTGAAGATATTGTCAAAAATACTGAAAAAGGCATCATCCTAGATGGTGAAAAAAGTTGGTCTATCGGCTCCAACCGTGAACAGTTCCACTTTGCCACCGAGATTGGCTGGCTGGTTGAAGATGGCGAAATCACCGATGTAGTCAAGAACTCCACCTACAAAGGCGATACCGTCAAATTCTGGAACTCCCTCTCACTGGTGGGAGACGAATCTACCACCGAAGTCCAATTTGTCGACAATTGCGGCAAGGGTCAGCCCAACCAAATCATGCAATTGGGACATAGCGTGCCTGTTTGCCGCTTTGATAATGTCACCATAGGAGAATAGCCGTGAAAGAACAAATATTATCAACCCTACGTGAATTACGCGCTTATGCTGTCGAGAAAGGCTATGAAATGGTGATTTATTACCATGAAGAAGACAGCTACCTAATGCGCTTTGCCAACTCAGCCATCTCTCTAAATACCAATGAGCATCTCGTCCGTATTGAAGCAATTGCGTATGATGGCAGAAAACGAGCCAGCTATGAGATGATCACAGACCTCAATGAAATAGAGACCATCAAGGCAGGCATGGATGTGGCTGGTGAGATGGTTCAGCACGCCATGCCGCTAACCTACGACCCAACTGTACCCCATCTCGAAGTTGATTTCATTGACGATAAAGGCTACGATGAATCCCTGGCCAAACTCAGTAACGAGGAGCGTTTAGCTTATTTCAATGCCGTGGCAGGAAAACTTGAAAGCGAGGATATTAAACTCTCTGGCATTTTCTCAAACGGAACAAACACACTGGCACAAATCACTACCAAATCGGAATCGGTTCAATATTTCAAGACCTCTGACGCCCAAGTAACGGCCGTTCTCTCTCACGAAAAACTGAAATGGGAAGTGATTGCCGAACAATCAGCCCAACAGAAATCTGAATTAGACCCCATGGTACTAAACGAAGAACTGGCATTCTTGGTTGAACGCTATCAAACCGAAGAGCCTGAACAAATTCCTTTGGGGAATTACGACATTGTCTTTGGCCCCGCCGCTACTGCCGAGATGGTACGCTTCTTAAGTCTCATTGGCTTCAATGGCGGATTGATGAAACGAGGTTACTCTTTCTTGAACGAAGAAAAAGTCGGAGAGCAAGTTTTCTCTGAAAAATTCACTCTCACCGATGACCCCGCACGAATGGAAACTTTCCCATTCAAGCAAGACTTTTCGGGCATAGATCGGAAATTGTACTCGCTATTTGAACAGGGTGTTTTTAAAGGGTTTATCTGGTCGCAAGATGAAGCCGATGAATTTGGAGCTGACCCCACCGGGCATACCGTGATGCACAACAGTTTTGTTTTGAATGCTGGTGATCACGAGGTTAACTCACTCCAAGAACTGGTTGCCCAACCACGCGAGAAAGATATTCTCTATATCCCGTATCTGCACTACATGAATATAGTCAACCCCTCGCAAGGGTTGATAACGGGGAGCTCTCGTTTTGGGGCATTGCTGCTCAAAGCCGATGGCTCTGTTGTGGTGCCTTATAACGTGCGCCTAACTCGCAGCCTATTGGAGGTCTTTGGCGAGAAAGTGGCCTGGCTCTCTAAGAAGACGGTGGCTTACAACGTATCCAGCAGCTATGGGGCGCGTAATCCGACTTCGGTGATTGTTCCACTATTTATGCGGGTTAATGATTTAGAGATTTCGCACTCGAACGATTCGTACTAAGTTGTCTATTATTAACTTCGTGTTTTTAGCCGCTCTAGGAACATGGCTCTTTTGAGGAACCGGCTAGCTAATTGTTGAGCATGAATTGATAGCTTGTAGTAGCGAACAAGAGTTCGCTCAATCCCTAAAATAGGCACTTGCGTGCCCTGCTACGAACAAGAGCAAAAAAAGACCTCGGATAAATTTATCCGAGGTCTTTTGTGTAAATACTGATAGGCCATATTATTCCCATGAGATTGAAGATTTATAAACTGATTCTGGCTCACCATCTCATTGCCATGAAAACTGCGGTCAAAAATACCAAGACAAATGCCGTAATCATCCCACCCAAAACAGTGGAATAGTTCTGGGGAGCAATTTGACCGTTTTTATCCATCTTACGTATCAGCGGAAAGAGACGCCAAAAGAGGGTAAGTGTAGTGTTATTACCGTGATTGCAATGCTTATCAATGACAATTGGAGCTAGGTTTACCCTTGGTAGTTGCATACACTTAATTTACCGCATATTTCTAATTTTGGGAAATGCCAAATCATAGGGATTACTCAAAAGTTGTGACCTCTTTTGAGGTCTGAAATCTCGGAGGTTTTCGAGATGGTGGTAAAATAAGTTGCGTTTACGCCACACACTTACAAAGTCTGCGAAGATGCAAATATCGCCAAACACCACAAATAAACCAAAGCCATTAAAAGGAGTATGTCTATGAGCATCATTGAAGTCAATAATTTGACCAAGTATTATGGAACGACCAGGGGAATTGTTGATGTATCTTTTAACGTAGAGGAAGGCGAAATTTATGGTTTCATTGGCCCAAACGGAGCCGGAAAATCAACAACTATTAGATTGTTTTGTTCGCTGATATATCCCACTTCTGGGAGCGCGAAAATCTTCGGTAAAGATTGTATAAAGCATGGCCCTGAAATAAGACAAGAAATTGGCTATTTGCCCTCAGAGGTTTTTTATTATGAGGGTATGAAAGTACTCAATTTATTAAAATATTCCGCAAGTTTCTATAAAAAAGACTGCACGAAAAGAATGTACGAGTTAGCCGAGATCATGGAGCTTGATTTGCACCGCAAAATAGACGATCTCTCTTATGGCAATAAAAAGAAAGTGGGAATTGTGCAAGGACTTTTGCATCAGCCCAAGCTCATTCTATTGGATGAGCCAACCAGCGGCCTTGACCCTCTTATGCAACAAAAATTCTTTGACCTAATAAAAGGTGAGAATGAAAGAGGAGCAACAATTTTCTTTTCGTCACACATCCTTGGCGAAGTTCAAAAAATGTGTGGTCGTGTTGCTATCATCAAAGAAGGCAAAGTAATTAAAATTGAAGACATTAAAACGCTTCAAAGAAACAACTATAAAAAGATTAGGGTTGTAGGCCATGGCCTAGAAAAAGCAAGCTTTGATGTGGCTGGCGCGAATAAACTAGAACAAGATGATGGCGAAGTGAGATTCTTTTTCAAAGGTGACATCAACACCATCACGAGAATCATCAGCGAAAAAGAAGTCTCTGACGTAACCATTGAAGAACCTACCTTAGAAGAGATTTTCATGCACTATTACGAATAAGCAATGACTATGAATATTTATAAACATGAATTCAAAATGAATTTAAGATCTGTCATCACTTGGTCTTTGTCAGTAATGGCGTTAATTTTTGTCTACACTTCGTTGTTCTCTTCTTTTGCGAAAGACGCAGAACTTTTGAATGATGTGATGGCTCAACTCCCAGAAGAATTGCTAATGGCCTTTGGAATGACTGGATTAGATATGTCAACCGTTCTTGGCTTTTTTAGCTTTGTCTTTCTCTTTACCCAAATATGTTTAGCAATTCAGGCCTCAAATTACGGCTTCTCATTAGTCTCTATTGAAGAGCGAGAACTAACAGCCGATTTTCTCTTAGCCAAACCAATTGGACGTGCCCAAATACTAACCATCAAATTCTTAGCCGCATTAACCAGCCTGACTATTACCAATATAGTCGTTTGGATTAGCAGTTTCACCTTTATCAGTATTTTTCGAGATGGGCGAGAATACGAAACCAAGCCCCTGGTGTTGCTCCTTCTCAGCATTGTAGTATTTCAATTGTTTTTCCTTAGTGTAGGTATGGTAATTTCTTTGTTGATGAAAAGAGTAAGAAGCGTGACCCCGCTTTCTATGGGACTTGCCTTTGGAATGTATATCCTAAGCGCCTTTGGCGGGATGCTGGGTGACAGCAAATTGGAGTTGATTACTCCATTTAAACATTTTGACCCGAACTATATCATCGGCAACTCAGCTTATGACATCCCCTTGGTGATTATAAGTGTCTTAGTGATCGCCGTTTCTATAATAGGCAGCTATCTGCTTTATACTAAACGAAATATCCCCTCTATGGTATAAGGATAAATTTCCGAGGTATCTGAAACTTCGGAAGTCTTGTTTCATAATTTTGAGATGCTACCTGTAAGGAGCAAAAATGAATATATTTTTAAGAGAATTAAGGGCAAACCTAAAATCACTGCTTACCTGGAGCGTGATAATATTCTTGTTTACATCTATCGCAATTGCGAAATTTTCAGCCTACGAAAGCAACCCTGAGATGTTAGAAATCCTAGATTTGATGCCCCCGGCATTGCTTGCGGCGTTCAGCATGCAGGCATTCAACCTAACTACCATCACCGGTTTTTTCGGTGTGATGTTCACATTCTTCGCGCTCATCCTATCCATTGCCGCTGCCATGTGGGGCAGCAATTTCATCTCAAAAGAAGAACGCGATAAAACGGTTGAATTTTCCCTCACTCTGCCGGTGACGAGAGGAAAACTAATAATCGCGAAAACGCTGGCGGCGGTAACCAACTGCATTGGCTTATTACTCGTCACTGGCGGAATCACACTGGCCATGGTGGCAAAATATCAGCCCGACAGCGAATTTTACGACTTTCTATCTCTGTGCCTGCTAGCTATTTTCATCGTGCAAATGATATTCTTAGCAATTGGCATCTTTCTAGGTTGCGCCATGAAGCAACACAAACGATCAAGCTCTACGGCAGTATCTATATTGCTTGGCACTTACTTTCTCTCAACCTTAGTTGGCTTAAATGAAAACCTAGATTTCCTCAAATACTTTTCGCCATTCAAATATTTTGATGCCGGCATGATGCTGCGGGAATCTAAATTCGAAGCGCCCTTTGTCTGGCTGTCTCTGGGTATCATCGCCGTTTCATTAATCGGGGGATATATAACGTACTCAAAAAGAGACCTCTACATTTAGGGCAATATTCTGGAAAATGTCCAATGCGCTGAATTAGAAGCAATTCCACCACAGGGGCACAACCTTGGGGCGTTGATTCGCTGGAATTTAGCCATGTACCATCCCCAGCGGCTCAACCATCCAACTTACCAGAGCGTGTTGCTCCTCCCCAGCCAAAACCTTAGCGCAAGACCTCCGAGGGTTATACTACAAAACCCTCGGAGGTCCCAATTCACCCCAAAATATTGAAAAATATTTCTCTAAAAGCCGAACCTCACTCGCCGCCTGATTCTAACACCACCCTAAATCCAACAGAGTTGCTTCTATAATAGGCGTAGTTCTTATCACGAAAGGCACAGCGCAAATTTCTAGCAATACTTTCAAATGAACCGCCCCGTAAAACGCGGAACTCCGTGGAGGTGGGGCCGGTGGGATTCTCACGCGGGGAACTTCTATAAAAATCTTTGGCATACCAATCTGCAACCCATTCCGCGACATTGCCAGCCATATCCATAGCCCCCACCCAACTGGCGCCATTGAGCCATCTTCCTACGGGGATGGTATCCTCAGAACAATCAGCGAACTGAACCAATTGACAGGTAGGTTCCCACGCTCCCCACGGATAAACGGAGCTTTCTGGCCCACGGGCAGCATACTCCCATTCCGCTTCTGTTGGCAACCGCCCCCCAACCCATTCAGCATAAGCCCGCGCCCCATACCAGCTGACCTCTACAACAGGATGGTTGGCATAACCGCTTTTAGGCTGGAACTTGCCATCAATCTCTTGAATCAAACTATCGTCTGAGTATAACGCCAACCAAGTATGATTCCCCTCTGTCTGATTGCCTACTTCGTTCAAAAAAGCGGCGAATTGAGCGTTGGTGACCTCAAACATGTCAATCCAAAAACCATCCAGCGTCACTGTGTGTACCGGAAGCTCGTCAAAGTCACCTTTGGTGCTGCCCATCTCAAATTCCCCGGCCGGAACATAGACCATCACCGCGCCATCAATTGCACGAGACCAAGCGCTGCCCAAAGAAGCCCCTGGCTGGGGAGTATCCGGCGGCTGCGTGGGCGTAATGGTGGGCGAAAGCGTCTCGGTTGGTTCTGCGGTTAGCACAAGCGGAACGGTTGTCAGGGTGGCCGGCACGCTCGTTGGCGTTATCTCACGCGCGGGCGTAATTGTAGGGGATGGCCTCAACCATATTTTGCCCCATTGGCTCGATATTCCCAAACCAACCACTAATGCCAACAGCACACTTACAAACCAACCCCAATCGGGGAAACGTTTCGTTTGTGGTGTCCGGTATGGCTGGTAAGACAACGCTGCCACTCCATCTTCGTATCTGCCTGGTTCTTCACCTTTAATACCGGCTATCAGGCAGCGCAAGGCATCGGCGTCATCTAATCCTTTGCGAAAATCTACCCAAGTGAAGCGTTTGAGAAAAGACTTAGTTTCAACCTCTTCCAATGTGGCAGCATCTATGCCTGGCAAGAGTACGGGGATAACACGACGGCCTGGGTCGTCTACACGTGTGCCAAGAGCTTTGCGCATCTCTGCGTTATGCCAGCCGCTTATTCCCGCTGGGCCAAGAAAAACAGCTACAGTACTAGATTCATCGAGGGCGTTTTCTAATTCTTCTTGCCATGGATCACCTGGTACTAGATGCCATTTATCAAGAAAAACTGTTAACTTGCCTTCATCTTCTAATTTAGCGGCCAACCATTCAACAGCTGGTTTATCTTCGCTATTGTGAGAGAGAAAGACATCGTATTGGAACTTCGGCATTGGGTTTTCTCCTTGACGGTAAAAAAATAAATTCAGTGATTGTGTGGTTAGTGTAAATGACTTTCGTTTCTGGGTTTTCTCTAACGTTCAATTCTTAGGGTTATACTCCTCCCAGGCTTTTAGAATGGCATAATGGTCGGGAACTTGTTCAAGACTTATTTGGCGTTGAGCGGGAGAAAGACCAGATAATGCTTCTTGGAGAAATTCATAGGATTGTTGTATTGCTTGCTTTTTCTCGTTGTGTCGTCCCATGGCATCTAGCACCTGCGCGTGCCAGCAAGGAATCATATAAGCCCGCTCAATATCTGAACTTAGGAGAGACATGGCTTCGCTGGTGGCTTCAATAGCCTCATCAAAACGTTCTTCTTGGATAAAGGCTAAACCGCACAAAGCAAGAATGGGAGGTTCCATATTTGCCATCCCCGCCTCACGACAAATCTCAAGGGCGCGATTCAAGTTAGCAAGTGCCTGAGCGGGTTTCTTTTCCTCAATATCCAATCTCCCCAACGCTCGCCTCTCTTGAGCAAGGAGCCAAAGGTCGCCAGTAGATTCTATAACTTTGATACCGTCTTCCATATATTGACGAGCTTCTTTTAAGTTACCATTTCTACGTGCTGCTTCAGCCAAAACTGTTAAAGCCTGTCCTTTGCTAAGCGGGTCATCAACTTGTTCTGCGTATTTCAGAGAATAAAGTGCGTCTTTCTCAACTTCCGATGTATTTCCAAGCATATTTAACGAAATAGAAGCCCTATTTAAACGCACTTGCACTTCACCTCTTTTCTCTCCCAATTGCTCAAAAATCTTAATTGCTAAGCCATAAAATTCCAAAGTTTTGCTCATTTGTCCCTGAAAATAGTGTAAGTTTCCCAAATTTACCAATACTCGGCCTTCGCCATACTGAAAGCCAATCTCCTGGCAACAGGCCAAAGATTTGTTATACGTCTCCTGGGCAGATGCGAAATCCCCTTGTTCCATTTGGATAATGCCCAAAATATTGAAAATCTCTGCCTGTTCCAAAAGATCATTTTGCCGAACAGCCCACACAAGCGATGTTTCCAATTCTTCTTTGGCCTCATCGTAGCTTCGAATACCAAGCAAAGAATTCGCCAAAGAACGGCGATATTTAGCTTCCTTTTGATAATCTTTTATCTCTTGAGCCAAGGATACAGCTTCTCTCAATGGAGGAATGCTCTCCTCAGTTTTTCCTTGCCAAATAAAAGCACTTCCTAATGCATTTAGAGATTCAGCCTGAAAGCCCTTATCTTCGAGATGTTTACTCAAATCCAACGCACATTGAACTTCTACTTGCGCCGCGTCAAATTCACTAATTTGGGTTAGCAGCCATGCCCTGCGCAAGGAATATTTCACCGACTTCTGAGCATCATCCCCTGCCAAGGTTTGCATTTCATCTAAATCTGCGGCTTGAGCATCGCGATTTCCGAGCAAATTATTGATTTTTTCGCGAGCCAGCAATAAATTAAAACGAGCTTCTCTTTCTTCTATTGGCGTGAATGCCAATGCTTGACTGTACAAATCAAGAGCTTCTGGATTGGCGAAGTGGGCAGCCGCATAATCCCCGGCGGTTAGATACCATTTCTGAGCGGAGGTCTCTTCCCCTGCCAAATAATAGTGTTCGGCAATTGCAGCAGCGTATTCGTCTTGGCGGTCGCTTTCTTCTGTAACATCTACCAACCATTGAGCCGCTTGCTTATGATAGAGCTTTCGCGTACGTTTTAGGACGCTTTCATAGGTAACATTATGCAGCACAGCATGTTTGAATGTAAATTCCAGCGTATCGGTAAATGCCGGAGACCTGCGCTGAAAAATAAATTCTTTAGCTTGAAGATTAGATAAATATTTAGAGGTTTCGGGAAAATCATCCGCGGCCAATTGAACAAGAGCGCGGTCCCAAAAAATTCGTCCAATGACAGATGCACGCTGCAAGGTGACCCTGTCTTCGGGGTCAAGTTTATCCAAACGCGCTTGCAATACCTCTATCAACGTAGGGGGAACGTTCAACGCCCCTAGACGGTCTAAATTGATTTGCCAATTTTCCTCATCAGTGACAATGACGCCATTATCAATTAGCATTTTGATTAATTCTTCAGCGTAAAAGGGATTGCCTTCAGCCTGATTGACAATGAGGTCATGCAAGGTAACTGGAACAGATGTTGCTTTTTGCAAAATCTGCTCTACTAACTGATAGCTTTGCTCAATTGGCAGCGTGTGCAGGTCAATTTGAACGTAGACAGGGATATTTTCCCCCCAGTCTGGTTTGCTCTCGAAGAAAGGTGGACGCGCCAAACTCAGGACAAGCAAAGGTAGTTGGGGTTGACGCTTGAGGACGTTGACGATAGCGTCTAGGGATGGGACATCGGCCCAATGAATATCTTCAAGCAAAATAATTGTGGTGTTTTTCTCTGCGGCTGCGCTAAAAAATTGCGCTAGATACAAAAGTCCACGATCATTCAATTGTTGAGCATCACCGTGAATGACGGCCAAATGCGGGCTATCTTTAAAGTTATATCCCAGCCACGCGCCCAAAAAATGGGCTTTTCGTTCGCTATCTTCAAAAAGGTACTCAGCAACTCCATCTTCGAATTTCTTCCAAACCGTAGGCAAAGAGTCGTCTTCTTTAATTTGAAAACGAAGAGCGAATAAACCACGCAATAATGCGTAAGGTGTGCCTGTTGTCTGTTCGGTAGCGCGTCCCTTAAAATAGCACACAAGGTCAGGAGCGACATAAAGCCAATTATTGAACTCAGACAACAAGCGGCTCTTCCCAATCCCTGCCTCGCCAACTATGCTAACTAATGTAGTTTCTTTTTTGCTGGATACGGTATAAAAAATAGCCTTAAGTTTTTCCAATTCGGCGTCACGCCCAACCATATGCGTTTCAATGCCTTCAATGCCTCGCGTACTAGGGTGAAACTTATGTGGGCGTGCCCGTTTGACTAGATAAACTTGTAATGGCTCTGTTTTTCCCTTTACGCTTAATGGCTCTTGTTTAACGACATCAAAGATACCCTTGATCAATTTATACGTGGCATGTGAAATAAGTATTCCGCCAACAGGCGCGGATGTTTCAAGACGGCTAGCGGTATTTACTGTGTCACCCATGGCGGTTAATTCACCAATTGTGCCAACTGTGCCAAAGAAAACTAGGCCAGTATTAATACCAATGCGGATTTCTAACTGGAGGTTGTGCATCTCGCGGATATTGACAAGTTCTCGCTGCATGGCTAGCGCCGCGTGAATAGCTTGTTCTGCGTCATCTTCACGCGTTTTGTCAACGCTCCACAAAGCCATGATGGCGTCTCCAATATGTTTGTCTATTTTCCCACCATGCTTGGTGATGATTGCGTCTAGTCGATTCCAGACAAAATTCATGGTGTTAGTGATGTCTTCCGCGTCCATGCCTTCTGACATTGCCGTAAAACCAGAGACATCGGCGAAAAAGACTGTGATTTGTTTGCGTGTCTGAACAAGAGTAGGCGTGCATTTCTCAAGCGCGTCCAACTTTTCGCGCAAAGCAGCAATTGTTATATCAACAATCGCGTCTCCCAGTGTAGCTCGCATTTTTTCTTGTGCGGCAATAGTATTCAGCAATTCTTCTCGAGTATACATATTATCTCTCTGGAAACTTTTACATTAACAAAAGTGCAAGTATATCTATTATAACTGCATAATCTTAAATGGATGAAGAATTTTTTTGGCAATTACTGTCAAAAATGTTAACTTTGGTTAGCTGACTCTCATTGCTAAAATTCCTGAACCTCAAATCCCTTAAAATAGCTATATGTGTTAAACTATATGGGAGCAACGGCGATATATCCCCAATCATCACAATTCTAAACTTGAACTGAAAAAGTGCGCCGCACTTCTAAAACTCTGAAACGCAGTGCCCCTCTCACAACTGAATTTTGAGCAATTACGAAAAACCATAAATATCTACACTTATCACTATAGGAGGTATGAAGTGGACCTAAAAGATCGAGTTTCCATTATTACCGGCGGAGCCAACGGCATTGGCCGCGCTGTCGCCAAACGTTTTGTTGAAGATGGCGTTAAAGTCGCTATCTGGGACTTGACCGATGAAGCTGGTCAATCGCTTGCTGAAGAGATTAACGCTAATGGCGGCGATACCATTTACCAACACGTCAACGTCACTAATCCAAACCAGGTAGCCGCCGCCGTTGAAGAAGTGGTAGAACTCTGGGGACAGGTTGATATTCTGGTTAATAACGCCGGCATCCTCCGCGATGGGCAATTGACAAAGTTCAAGGAAGGCGAAGTCAAAAAGCAAATGACGGACGCAATGTTTGACAGCGTCATCAATGTCAATCTTAAAGGCGTTTTCATTTGCACTCGTGCTGTAGCTCCAGTGATGATGAAACAAAAAAGAGGCGTAATACTCAACGCTTCATCTGTAGTGGGACTCTACGGCAATTTTGGGCAAACTAACTACGTAGCCACAAAAGCGGGCGTGATTGGTATGACCAAAGTTTGGGCACGCGAATTTGGCCGCTACGGAGTTCGCGTTAATGCTATTGCGCCTGGCTTCATTGCTACCGAGATGGTTATGTCTATGCCAGAAAAGATTTTAGAGGGCATGAGACAACACACCCCTCTGGGGCGCATGGGTCAGCCCGAAGATATTGCCAACGCTTACGCTTTTTTGGCCTCGGACGAAGCCAGTTTCATCACTGGTACAACCCTAAGTGTAGATGGCGGCATTGTGGTTGGAACCTAGGTTAATAACTTTAGAAACCGGGAAATTAACACCTGTCCCCTTGCAGGAAGACCACAAAGAAATTCTTTGCGGTCATGCCATAGGCATGCAAAACGCATTTTTTACATATACAAACGAGCTATCGAAACACACTACAAAATTCTATATATCCCATGACAAAAAGTACTACTAATGTTATCGTATCCTAGTATACTCTCCGTTGGTTTATGATAAAGCAATCTTTTCAATGACGGAGTATCTACTGGCAATCGATGGATGAGAAATTAAAGGTATTGGCCCAAAGACAAGCAGAACTTTGTAAGGTGTTCAGTAACGAGCAGCGAATACTGATTACCTGGGCCATCGACGAATGCAATTGCACTGTAAGTAAAATCGCTGAAGCTATTGGCTCATCACTGCAAAATACTTCCCAACATCTCAATCTAATGAGAGACAAAGGCGTTCTGGCCTCTCGCCGCGAAGGCAGGGAGATTTATTACCGCATTATCGAAGATGAAGCTGTTCAGAATTGCCAAGTAGTGAAAAGCCATCCGAGTCTATTTACACAAAAGGAGAATTACCATGACTGACCTAAATTCAATTGAACCCGCAAAAGTTATCGATGCACGAGGGAGTGCCTGCCCTGGACCGCTTTTGGAAGCCAAGAAAGGTATTGGCGATGTTAGAATAGATGAAGTCCTAGAAATTTGGGTCGGCGAGAAAGGTACACGAGAAACCATGCCTCGCTGGTGCAAGAAAGTTGGGCATGAATATCTTGGCGAACTAGAAGCTGATGGTTATGACCGCCTTTTCGTTCAGAGGAAAAAATAGCTCATAACTCAAACTGTTTGCAAAGAGAAAACTTCTCAAGAAAACACTCCTTTGCGCTGCAAAGGAGTGTTTTTGGGAAATTTTCTTTGAAATTACATTTAGGAGAAAATTCTATGACTCAGAAAGTGGCTGAGTATGAACCTCGTATTCTGATTATATCCACCCTCACCTGTGCCTATCCAGGTGCAGATAATGCTGGACAATTGCATCTGGATCACAATCCTCATGCTTATAATTTACGCGTGATGGCGCCAGTGATTTTCCCTGAAGAGTTTTACGTTTATTGCTTTGAACAGGGCTTTGACGGCATTATCGTTATGGCATGCGGGGAAGAATGCCCTTACCCGAGCGCTTATAAAACATTAGCTAAAAGGCTTGATAAACTCTATGAGATTATGAAAAATGGGTCTTTTGCCCAACTATCTGCCAGAGTTAAGGATACTTATAGGACGATGGGAAAACGAGGTATTTCCAGTGACCGCCTAAAACTCACAGCTATCTGTACAGTTTGCGCTCAGTCTTACGTTAGGGAGATCAACGAGATGACAGAAAAACTGAAATTATTACCTCCAATTAAAGAATGTCTGAGTGATGCTTCTCAAGGAGATAATTAATATGGATAATAGGAACTACGATGCAATGGTCGTCGGCGGAGGAATTGCCGGATTGCAAGCAGCCAGCGACCTGGCAGATCAGGGATATAAAGTTTTAATTGTTGAAAAAGAGCCTAGTGTTGGTGGAAAGATGATTTTACTTGCCAAAGTCTTCCCTACTTTGGATTGTGCAAGCTGCATCACTACCCCCAAGATGTCCTATGCTAAAAACCATGAAAATATTACTATTCTGACCCTATCTCAAGTGACAAGTGTTGAAAGGCAGGGGAATGACTTTAAAGTGCAAGTACACAGAGAACCTCGGTATGTAAATGAAGAGACTTGCACCGGATGTAGAAAATGTGAGCAAGCTTGTCCCGTTTTGCGTCCCGATCCCTTTGATTATGACCTGGGTATTACTAAAGCAATTCATCTCCCATTTAATAACGCTATCCCCCTAAAAGCTGTGCTTGATATGGATCACTGTATTCAATGCGGAGCTTGTGCTAGAGCTTGTCCCGTCCCAGACTGTATTAACTATTTGGACCAGGGCGAAGAGTATGAGTTTACCGTGAAAACGGTTATCAAGAGCACAGGCTTTGACATGACTCCCATGGGCGCCAAAAAAGAATATCACGCCAATGAGCTAACTAATGTGATTAGCCCGATGCAGATGGAACGTTTGATAGCCCCTCACGGTCCTTATGGAGGTGTTCTGCGTCCTACGGATGGCAAGCTGCCTGATTCCATTGCCTATGTACAATGCGCTGGATCACGAGATGAAACACTTGGTGTACCCTACTGTTCCCGGGTTTGCTGCATGTATGCTATCAAACAAGCCATGCTACTTTCCGGGATATTACCACTAGCTGATATCACCATTTATTACATGGATATTCGTACATTTGGTAAAGGATACGAGGAGTTTTACCAGAGTGCCAAATCAATGGGAATCGAATTTGTCAAGGGCAAGGTGGCCCAAATAACTGAAGCCGATAATGATAACGTAAAACTCCGCGTTGAGCAAATTGGAGAAAACGGTGGCTTAAAAGAAGTTGAACACGATCTCTGCGTCCTATCATTGGGAATGGTTCCTACAAAACTAGAAAATGATCCCTTTGGATTAGAACTTGGAGCTGACAAATTCATTTGTTCTCGCAATCCCAAACTGTCATCCACGCTAACCTCTGAAGAAGGCGTGTTTGCGGCAGGAACAGCGGTAGGCCCGAAAGACATTGTTGACTCAATTGTTGAGGCTAGCGCTGCAGCTATGCAAGCTAGCGTCTATCTGCAAAACTTACCAAAACTGGAGTTAAACCAATGACCGAAAAGAAAAACCGAGTCGGCGTCTACATCTGCCACTGTGGAGGGAATATCTCTGATGTTGTTGATGTAGAAGCTGTTAGAAAATACATTGAAGAACAAGATGGAGTGGTAGTTGCCCGCCGGTCAATGTTTATGTGTTCATCTGATGGTCAAGCCTTGATTGAGAAAGATATCGAGGATGGTTTGATCGATAGTGCAGTCGTAGCTTCCTGTACTCCCGCTCTCCATGAAGAGACATTTCGAGGAGCACTCAAACGAGCCGGAAAAAATCAGTACATGTTAGAACAAGTCAATATTCGGGAGCAAGTATCCTGGACTCATTCGCATGATCATGATTCGGCTACATACAAGGCCAAAAACCTGGTGGCTGCAGGGGTTGCGAAAGCTGGGCTTTTAGAGCCGCTAGAGCCAATTAAGGTAAAAACCATACCGCGTTGTATTGTCATTGGAGGCGGTGTGTCAGGCCTGCGCGCTGCACGCGATATCGCCCGATGGGGCAGAGAAGTAGCCCTGATAGAGAAAAGCCCTTTCTTAGGGGGACGCATGGCCCAATTGGACCGTGTTTACCCTACCAATGATAGCGCTCGAGAATTGTTGAGCCAACTTATTGACGAAGTTACCAATGATCCAAATATAACCATTTATACTAACGCTCAGGTTATTGAAGGTGAGGGCTCCTTAGGGGATTATATGGTTAAGGTTGAGCAAATTTCACGAGGCTGCTCCAAAGAATACACTATGGAACAACTCAATGAATCTATAAGTGACCTGCCTCAAGATATTCCCAATGAATTCGACTATGGTCTCTCAAATCGCAAAGCCATCTGGATGCCCTACCAGGGTTGCTGGCCTGCTATACCCGCCATCGACTGGGATAACTTTTCCCCAGATTTCGCTGAAAAGGTAACAGGGAAGGGGTTTGAATTTGAACGCCAGAGTGAGGTTTTTGAAATCACTGGTGGCACTATCATCATGGCTACGGGTTTCAATCCTTACGAACCTCACGAAGGCGAATATGGTTATGGACAAATACCTGAAGTCATCACGCTGCCTCAACTCATTCGTTTGATGTCGCCAGACGGACCTACCGGCGGAAAACTAGAGGTTAATGGCCATGCAGTCAAATCAATGGCCTTTATACATTGCGTCGGTAGTCGCCAGGTAGAAGGAATAAACGAACCGCAGCCTGACGGTCAAGTCAACAAATACTGCTCGCGTGTGTGCTGCACAGCTACCTTGCAAGCTGCCAACGAATTAAAGGAACATTATCCTGACTTGCATATCTTTGATATTTATCAGGACATTCGCACCTACGGACGAGGTCATGAGGATTATTACAGTGAAGCTGCCAAGAATGGAGTTTTATTTTTCCGCTACGACGCTCATCATCCAAGTACCGTTAAAGCTTCTGATAACGGAAAATATCCGGTGTCTATCACAGTTAATGACCTGCTTACCCACGGTGACGAAATGGAAATGGACGTGGATTTGGTAGTTTTATCGGTAGGCATGATACCCCAAAATATTGACAAAATCACTGATACCTTTAAATTATCCACAAGCACGAACCGATTCTTGCAGGAGGTACATCCGAAACTTCGCCCGGTGGAAATGGCAGTAGAAGGGATTATGCTGGCAGGAACCTGCCAGAATCCTATGGGAATTACGGAAGCGACAACAACTGCTTCAGCAACCGCCGCTAAAGTCATGAAGATTCTGTCCAAGGACTACGTGTATCTCAATCCCTATGTTGCTACTGTCGACAGTGAGCTTTGTACTGGGACTGGTGATTGTATCGTTTCTTGTTCAGAGGTAGAAGCCATCAGCATGAAAGATGGTAAGGCGGTAATTGACGCCACTCTTTGTAAAGGGTGTGGGATGTGTGTGGCAGCCTGTCCCAATAATGCCATTAACATCCAGGGTTGGACCATTCCTCAGTATAAGCTTATGGTCAAAGCGATGTTAGCCCAAGAATTGGAGACAATATAATGAACGATAAATACACTATGCAAAAACCGATTATGCCGCCCTGCCAGGCTGCCTGCCCCATCCATCAGGATGCCCAGGGGTATATCAAAAGCATCGCGGCGGGAGATTTTGAAAAGGCAGCCTACATCATCTTGGAGGACAATCCTCTTCCCGGCACTCTGGGGCGGGTCTGCGCCCACCCCTGCACCGTTGCCTGCACCCGTGGAGAGTTAGATGAACCGATCAACATCCCCGGTCTGAAGCGCTTTGCTGTGGACACAGTGCCAGATTATGTGCTGCAGAAACCCGATGTGGAACGAAGTGAGAAGATCGCCGTGGTAGGCTCTGGGCCGGCAGGTTTGATGTGTGCTTACAAACTCCGGCAGCAAGGCTACCAGGTCACAATCTTCGAATCTCAGCCGGTTGCGGGAGGCATGCTTCGTTTGGGCATTCCTGACTTCAGATTGCCCCCTGCTCTCCTGGAAGAAGAAATCCGGAAAATCGAAGACACAGGGATAGAGATTAAACTCAATACCCAGATTGGGAAAGACGTCTCCCTCAGCAAATTAAAAAGTTCCTATAAAGCTGTCTTTATTGGCATTGGAGCCCATATTGACCGCCATCTGGGTCTGGAAGGTGAAAATCTGCCAGAAGTAAGAAGTGGTATCGATTTCCTCCGTAAGGTAAACCTAAATGAGGAGGTTGAACTTGGCGATAAGGTGCTGGTCATTGGCGGCGGCAACTCGGCCACAGACGTGGCTCGTACCGCCAGAAGGAGAGGATCTGAAGTCACCATGGTCTATCGCCGGACTCGGGATGAGATGCCCGCAGACGAGATCGAAATCCAGGAAGCCGAGGAAGAAGGCGTAGTCTTGCGCCTGCTGGCTTCCCCCAGTGGTATCATTGCTGAAAATGGGAAACTAAAAGCACTGGAATGCCATGAAATGAAACTGGGAGAA
>QMOK01000016.1 GCA_003648195.1 Chloroflexota bacterium
GTGAGTTCAACATCTTCGCCGTGACGGGCAACAGCGACAACTTCAGAAATGGTGAGGGTGTTTCCATCGATTGTGAGCATGTGTTTTTGTAGTCCTTAGTCGAGTAGTTTCCTAGTTTCCTAGTTCCCTAGTTTCCTAGTTTCCTAGTTTCCTAGTTCCCTAGCTCCCTAGTTCCCTAGTTTCCTAATCACCACGCTTCATTCGTAGTAGAAATCCCCGCGTGCTTCCCGACGTGTTTATACATAGTAACGCCAGTGTAGGGCTGGCCGAGGATACCGTCGTGAATGGCCCAGGAACGCAGGCGGACGCTGTGGGCGGCGTTGGGGTGACGGAATGGGGTGTTGCCATCAAGGAGCGAGATGTAGTCGCCAGCGGGGGAGAATCCGCGCTCAATTTTTTGCATGAGCTTGCGTCCGCTTTGATAAGTGAATCCGTGGCGCTCAAATGCGACTGCGACATGGTAGTAGAGCGGCTCGGCAAAATAAACGTTGTGTCCCAAGCTGGTGACGAAATATTCAAATTGGCGTATAGATGCGGCCAATAGGTGCGGGCCAGGATAGATTTGCCCAGGGGCTAAGCCAGCTTGAAGGGCGGCTTTTTCGGCCTCTAGGTTGCGGTATTGGGTGCCAAATTGGGTTTTTGTACCATCGGGAAGGCGGTCAACATTGAAGCGCTGGACGGAGGGATCATTAAGTCCATAGAGTAGAATATGGATTTGGTTGTTGATTGTGTCGGTGATGTGACCATAGAAAATAGGGTCAGGCGCGTCTTTGTAGCGGTAAAGAGCCATTTTGGCGTCAGTGCTGTTTTCCGGGCACCTGAGCCGCAGGAGATCGCGCCCCTCAGCGTCTTGCAAGCTAGGAGGAATATGGAATGCATTCAGCAACTCAGGGGCGATAATATTGGCGTAAATGGCGCGTTTTTCGGGATATGGGAGGCGGTTGATACCGCTGATAGTTGAGGGCATTAGTTGTATGTTGGGAAACTGGTAAATTGTTTTCTTTAGCTCTTCTGGCTATTTTTCTTGGCTCATGTATGAAAAATGTGCAAAACGACATGAATGTCGTACTACGAAATCGTAACGCGATATTTATATCGCCTTTTGTTGTACACATTTAACAGATGAGCCCTTTTCTTTATACTTCTTATACTCTTCATAAACCTCAAAAACCTTACAATCTTCAGAAACCCTATCTCCCTTAGAATCCAAAGCGGCTCATCTCTCTATCGGCTTGGCGGTTTGCGTCACGCTCGGCTATATCATGGCGTTTGTCGCCGTGGCTCTTCCCTTTGGCGAGAGCTATTTCTATTTTGGCGATGCCGTTTTTGAGGTAGACTTTGAGAGGAACGATGGTGTGGCCTTTGATGCGTACGCCATCCCACAGTTTGCGAATTTCCTGTTTGTGAAGGAGGAGTTTGCGGCGTCTCTTGGGGTCGTGATTATAATACTCTCCGCCTTGTTCGTAGGGGTGAATGTAAGCATCAATAAGCCAGATTTCCTCGCCATCGGTTTGGACGTAGGCTTGTTGGATGCTGATGTTCTGCGCTCTAATAGATTTTATTTCGCTGCCACGAAGTTCCATCCCCGCTTCATAGGTATCGAGGATTTTGTAGTCGAATCTAGCTTTTTTGTTTTTGGTGATAATTTTTATGTTCATGGGATTGATTTTAGCATATTTTGGTAGGTTGGGATATTGAGGAATGGTAAATTGGGAAAATGGTTAGCGGGTGACGAGATGACGAAGCGATGAATAATGAGGGCGCACGCAAAGAGAAATCAATGACCTAGTTGAAAAACAACTCTAAGAATGCTATAAATATTAAAGACTCAATGGAAAATAGTGGGGTAGATGTCATTGCGAACCCCCCGTTTTGGGGAGGCTGCCACGTCACAAAAGACGTTCCTCGCAATGGCACATTGACATTGAAAGCAGCTACATATTCAGGAACCATCTCAGATTTTTGGTTATTTAGTTGGATTGGAGGAAACTATGAACAAGAATTATCTTGGAATTGCCATTGTAGCGTTGGGCGGGGTTTGGACATTGGCGTGTCTTTTTGCTGACGCATTAGGATTGGGGACTGTCATTTTTGGATTTTCCCCTGGTTCGACAATTGGGCGTATCCAATTGGCGTTTATCTTTGTGGGCGTCCTTATCGTTTTTATAGGCGTGGCGGTACTGGTACTAATAAAAAACGGTTCTTCAGAAAATAATGGGTTTGGGAACTGAGGTGCCATGTTGAGCTAGCACTTGTAAATTAACTTCTCATTCAAGAGTAAGCTCATTTTGGTTCTTGACTACTACCAATAATAATCAAATCTAGTGTCTTGGCGGTAATCCGTTGTGCTCCTCGTTTGCCCAGTCGCCTAGCTGATCGAGCGGCATCGCGTATATGTTTGACATGAGCTGGAAGTAGCAGTATAGTTAGCATTAGTGGGTCTCCTTTTGACTTTAGCTTTTCCAGCATATAGTCTATCAGGAGACCCTACTTTTCCTTCTCCACACTATTTCCTATTGAGCCCTTTTAATGTAACAAAGGAGAATTATTATGAAAAAACGGATTGTTTTATCGGTCATTATTGCCCTGAGTGTGTTGATGCTGATTTCTTGTAGCCCAGACACGCAACCCATTGAGCCGACACAGCCCCCTGTTGAAGAAAGCCAACCTACAGACGTTCCTCCCACAGAGCCTCCCCCATCTCCCACAAATACATCTGTGCCCGAGCCGACTGCTGTACCCCCCACAGAGACTCCCCTTCCAGAACCCACTCAAGCGCCTACTTTTGAACCTTTGCCTCCAGAACCTCAGGAGATAGACTTTGAGGCTGAGGATGGGCAGGTCTTACATGGCCGGTACTACCCCGCTGCGGTCAACCCCGCTCCCGTGCTTGTTCTAATGCACTGGGCGCGAGGCGATATGAATGACTGGAACGAGATTGCATTCTGGCTGCAAAACCGTGGCTTGGCCGGCACCAGCCTTAATGCGGGGACAGCTCCTTGGCTTACCCCAGACTGGTTCCCGCCGATGTTTGAGGGACAATCCTTTGCTGTATTCACGTTTACTTTTCGTGGTTGCGCGGGTAGATGCTCTTTCCTTGATAAAGATGGCTGGCGGATGGATGCGCTTGCTGCCATGCAAACGGCTCGAGAACTTGAGGGCGTGGACCCAGCGCGGGTGGCGACCTTTGGCGCTAGCATTGGCGCTGACGGTTCCCCTGATGCTTGCGGCCCGCTCAACGTAGAATTTAGCGGTACTTGCCTGGGAGCGTTGTCTTTATCCCCAGGTAATTATTTGAATGTGCCTTATGCGGATGCTGTTGAGGTATTGGATTACCAAAAGCCTCCCAGCCCGGTTTGGTGTGTCTACGCTACGGGCGACAAGCACGCGGCAGATACTTGTAAGTCGGCCACTGGAGATCATTATGAACGTTTTGAGTGGGCAGGAGATTATCATGGTATGGATTTGCTTAGACCAGACATTGAACCAAACACTATGCAACTGATCCTCGATTGGCTGGCATTGCTTTTTGACTTGTAATAAGACAGCATGGTACATCAAAGACCTCCGAGGTTTGTGTATAAAAACTCGGGGGTCTTATTTTTTAACTGATGTTACGCACTAAAACTTGAAATAGAGCTAGCAAGCTGTCAAATACGAAAAGATGGTTTGTAGTAGGGCACGAGAGTGCCCCTTTTCGACACGGACGCATCTTGCGAAGCGGAGTTTTCCCGCTGAAGCAATCTCCTAGAACGTCTGGGAGACTGCTTCGGGGCAAAAAAATGCCCCTCGCAGTGACATTCCCTCCCCATTTCCCAATACACCAACCTACTCATCCCCCGGCAATGGCGTCTGGCACGGCTCGGGTTTATCGTGAGTAATATGAGATGACGCGGCTCCGCTTGAATTGGCGACCAAAATCTCATTTCCTCGCGTGAGGGTTCCTAAACGCGGAGCTTCCCCAGCGTGTGCCATCCAACCGCTAAGCACAAATGGAATTTGGCCGTCAGCCGGAATCCAAACGCCATTATATTTGCGGGCAATATGTAAATGCGTTCCAGACGAAATGCCACCCTCGCATGAGGGATGCCCTATATTCTCCCCAGTGTAGAGATACGTTCCCACTGGCACGCGGCCATCTTCAGCAATATGTAAATATAAAATCACCCATCCTGTTTGCTCATCCCCGTCCCCGTCTAAATCTTGAATAACTGCCCCCAACTCAGAGCGGACTATCAATCCATTAGTGACAGCGGTTACCCATTCGCATGTGGGAACGCACCCTATTTCATCCATAGGAGGAGCGAAATCTAAGGCCGCCCAAGGGCCATTGCCTTCAAATGGTTCGTGCGGCCCGCTTGTGTAAGCCCAAGTTTTCCCAACCTCAAAAGGTAGAACCAAGTGCGGCTGCGACAAACCATTGGGAATTAGCGTCCCAATGGTGGCCGCCCGCGCCCAGGGATCGCCAAACATCTCCTCGTAGAGGGCGGGGAAGCCATATTGGGGGTCTAACGCCCGTTCCCAGGCATACCTGTCATAAAGCTGAGCGAAAAAATACTGCACCGCCACTGTCCCCGGGTTGGCGTCCGCCGGGGGATGGTAAACCGTTCCGTCTAAGAAAGACCACTCCCCCAGCGTCCCGCCCCACCATCCGTAAAACCCCTCCGAAAGAATGTGCGCCGCCCACACCAATTGCCCGTAAAAATCCTTGCGAAATTGGTTTTCCGCGCCCATGGCAGCCCCAAAATCTTCAGCGTGGAGCGGGCCGCCAAACACGCAATTGCTCTGAAATTCCAGCAAAGCTAGCAACAAACGCGGGTTAATAGAGTTCTCTAAAGCTACCATCTCAACTATTTTCGCCGCCGGTGTCCAGCCTGTAATCATCAAATATTGCTCGTAACCGCTCAAAAAGCCGTCTGCCTCGCGCAGATACGCAGACGTGTCAAAATCGAGCGCGGTGGCCGAATACACCAACTCTGCGTCTGGCAAAATGAGGTAAGCGGGGCGGTCTGTGGGTTGTGTGGTGGGGGAAGAGAGAGGCGTTGGGGAGGAGGTGGGCGTGTGAAAGAGCGTGGGCGTTGGGCTGGGAAAAGGCGTTTGGGACGCGGGGGCAGGCGTTTTCGCAGTTGCAGTGGGCGTTGGTGCCATCCCCGAAGCGGGTAAAGGCGTCACCGTTGGCCTTGAGGCGCACGCACTCAAAAGAACTATCAAAAATAGAATACCGCAGAGAGAAAGTTTCTTCATGGTTTTTTGCGCATAGGCATAAGGGCGTGATGGGGTGGATTTAGGCGAGACACGCCTTTTAAAAGTGCGTTGTGTCTGATGTTTTACCGCACAATAATCCGAGTCCCGTTGCCGCGCACATCCCAACTGCAGTGGTTGCGATAGGGCGGGTCATACGGCGGGGTTGTCCAACGGTAAAGCCATTTGGCGTCTTGGTTGCGCATATTGATGCAACCATGGCTCATGGGATAGCCAAAATTATTGTGCCAATACGTGCCATGAATGGCTACACCGCTATCATAAATGAAAAACGTGACCCAAGGGACACCGGGATAAGAGTCGCTTATCTGATCCTCGGTGGCGTTTATTATTCCCATGTGTTTAGAGGGCATTTTGGTTGTTACAGAAAATTGCCCGGTGGGGGTGCGCATTCCCTTGGGGACTTCTTTGACTCCCAGCCCCGAAGACATAGGGGCGTGCAAAACAGGCTCGCCGTATTCAAAGGCGGTTAGCGTTTGGTCGGCAAGAGAAATCTCAATCCTTTTTTCGTGGTCGGGAACATGAATGGCGGTGGGGATATACTCAACTTCAGGGATTGGCCGTAGATGTTCTGGGCGGACGTAGTAGACCAAAGTATCGCTAAGTTCTGAGGTTATTTTGTACCAGGGTTTGCCATCTGGCCCCGTTTCTATTCCTGTGATCCAATGATGTGATTCGTAATATAGGCGGTACGATTTTTGCCAACCCCTGTACACTCCGTAACTATATGTTTGCGTATAGGGAACGGTCACTTCAGCCAATTTACCACATTCAGGTATGCGGCTAAGAGGTTTGTTGTATTGGTAGCGCGTGCGTTGCACATAGGGGCAGTGTAAATATCCGCCCCATACCCGATACCAGAGGTTGTTCCTGCCTTCTTCAGCTTCAACCCGTACTTCGTAGTAGAGGTGGATGAGTTCGTCAAACGTGGTTTCGCGAACGATTTCGCTGTCTAGGCTGGGTTTTACGCGAATGGGAGCCATGTTTTCATCGGTTGTGATGCGCCCAATGATGCCCGGATACGTAGCCCAGATATCCCTGGCCTGTGGGCGGGGAGAAAACCCTGCTCCGAGCAAACTTAAAAGGCCTAGTTTTAGAAAGTCGCGTCGTGAAATGTTACTTGTCATTTTGCCTCCGAGGGACTATTCTAACCAAGGGGCGGGGAGAAGGCAAGGGGCGGGGAAAAGGGGCGACCTGCGGGTTGTCCCCAGAGCGGCCATGGTCAAAATCACCGTGTGGCGCCCGAAGAATATCATCAGCGCGTACTTGAATTTTTCAATCGTGTTTTGCTTCTGGAGGATGGTAATAATGCTTTTCTTTGTCTCTGGGCAGGTTAAGTCGCGAAGACTTTGGCCTCTGACTTAGCTTGTTTTTGTCCAATGGGGAGCAAAACAGAGAAGTTACTACCTTTGCCTTCCACACTTTGCGCCCAAATTTCCCCGTTATGCAATTCAACCATTGTCTTTGCTACCGAGAGACCCAAGCCTATACCTTCGTGTTTTCGTGTCATGTGGTGTTCCACTTGGTAGAAACGGTCGAAGACTCGGAATAGTTCTTTTGCTGGTATGCCAATTCCATTATCAACGACAGAGAGCTTTATGTACCCCGAAATTTTCTCTGCACTAATAAGAACTTTGCCGCCCTCTGGCGTGAAGGCTATTGCGTTATCTACCAGATTGTTTAGAACGGTCGCTATTTTTTCTTTATCCCCATTGATGAATAAATCTTCATCTTGTAATTCTGTCTCTAACGAGATGTTCTTCGCGGTGGTTTTTTCATCGAATTTCAAGAGGGTATCTTGGAGCAGATTGACGATTTTAACAATCCCCTTGCTCATGCGGGCTTGGCCTTTTTGAAATTTATCTATCTGATCTATGCCCTCAATAATTTTCTTGAGGCGGAGCGCGCTCTTTTCGATGACCATCATTCTTTCTTTGAGGTTATCATCGGCGGTTGTTTCTCGAATGACTGAGGCATGCCCCAAAATTAGTCCCAGCGGGGTGCGGAATTCGTGCGAGGTGATGGAGATGAAATCTGATTTGCGGCGGTCTAATTCCTCCAATTCGGCAGAGGTTAATTGAAGCGCGTTTAGCAGGCGAGTGTTTTTGATAGCCGTAGCCGCATGGGATGCCAGTGTTTCGAGTGTGTGGACATCTTCCATAGTGAAGGAAGTGTTATTCACTTTGTTGATAGCTTCAATAACGCCTATTGGTTCATCTCTAAAAAGAAGTGGGACAGCGAGCAGATCACGGGTTTCGAATGTTAGTTTAGCATCAATTTTTCTGTAAATGCTTGAGGTGTCTTTATCGTTTTGGATAACGACCGGCTGACATTTTTGGAACACGCGTCCAGCTATGCTGCCCTCCAAGGGAACAGAGAGGTTTTCAAGCTTCGCTTTTTGTGAGGCGGGAGCCGCGATGAATCTTAGAGCTTGTAATTCTTCATCGTACAGCAAAATAGAACTGGTTTCGCACAGAATAAGTTCCCTGGCCGCTTCGACAATAGAGGCTAAGAGCGGCTCTAGTTCTAGAGTCGAATTCAGATTACGGCTTATTACCAGTAATCTTTGGAGGTGTTTTATGCGCTGGTCTTTAGTATCAGTTGCCATTAAAAAAGCTCCTCTCCCTTTTTGAAATTATAGCATATTTTATTTATCATGCGTGTCTCTAGGCTCGGGCGAAAAATACAAGATAAGCAAACGACATGCTCTTCCTCGGCGTGTTGGCCACCTCAGCGCCTACAATATGCCAATTTCTTATTTTCTAACACATCAATGCAAAATTGCACTACGTTTGGGTCTAGCAGATGTTATAATATAGCATTGCGCAACCCTAGAGATGACGTTTGGGGCTGGAAATGACGTTCTAAAGTAAATTTCCAACCCAAAACCAAGATTGATACGAATTGGAAAACATATTTTAGAAAGGATGAACGAGGAGAAAGAATATGTCAGGACACTCAAAATGGTCCACTATAAAACATAAAAAAGCCATAACGGATGCTAGGCGCGGCCAGGCTTTTACCAAACTGGCACGTGAGATTGAAATGGCAGCACGGGAAGGCGGCGGAGATATTGAAACTAATTTCAGTCTGCGTTTGGCTATCGAGAATGCCAGAAATGCCAATATGCCAAAAGATAATGTGGAACGAGCCATTAAACGCGGAACTGGCGAGGATAAAGATGGCGCGAAGATGGAGCAAATTTACTATGAGGGATACGCTCCTCATGGTATTGCTGTGATGCTCAAGTGTATTACCGATAATCGCAACCGAACCGTGTCTGATATTCGGCATATTCTTAGTAAAGCTGGAGGCAGTATGGGGGATAGCGGTTCTGTAGCTTGGCAGTTTTCCAACGTTTCATATTTTGAAATTCCAGCTGAAGGAAATGACTACGATACTATTTTTGAACTGGCTTTAGAGGCAGGAGCTGAAGATGTTACCGAAGATGGCGATTACATTAGAATTGTAGGCCCTGTAGAAATATTTAAAACCACTCACGACTTGTTGCAAGACAAAGGAATCGACGTAGAAAGTTCTGGCTTGCGCCTCCAGCCTAATCAAGAAATTGCGCTTGACCTAGAAAAAACTTTGCAAGTTGTTGGCGTGATTGAAAAATTAGAGGAATTATTCGATATTCAGGAAGTATACTCAAATTTGGAGATCAGTGACGAAGCCTTAGAAAAACTAGCGGAAGCGGATGACTAACCCCGTGGTAGTAATTGGCATTGACCCTGGCACAGCTACCACCGGCTATGGGTTAGTACGGGAAGACGAGCGTGGAAACCTAGAAGCCGTGACGTATGGAGTGGTTACCACTCCCAGCAATTGGGAGATGCCACAGCGTTTACTAGCCATATACGAAGAATTGAGGGAAATTGTTCAAAAGTATCAACCCGATAGCTGCGCGGTCGAAAAGCTATATTTCCAAACTAATGTGCGTACTGCTATCAGCGTGGGACAGGGGCGTGGGGCAGCATTGATTGCCTTGGCCTCGTCAAACTTGCCTCTTGGCGAATATACCCCATTAGAAATAAAACAAGCTGTAGTTGGCTACGGCAACGCGGATAAAAACCAAGTGCAGCAAATGGTTAAAATGTTGCTGCACTTAGAAGAAATTCCCCGCCCAGACGATGCCGCAGACGCCCTCGCCGTAGCTATTTGTCATATCCATTCTACGGCACGCAATCGACTTACAGAGATATAAGATGACAGAACCTACACTTTTTTTGCGTTTTGGAGCCGCTTTACTAATAGGCGTCCTAATTGGACTGCAACGAGAATATGCCTCCGGTGACTCCGATCAAGAATTATTCGCAGGTGCCAGAACTTTTGCTCTTCTGGCTATCTCTGGGGCATCTGGGGCGTTAATCGCCGATATTTTAGGCTCTCCTTGGGTATTTATTGGGCTGGTTTCTGTTTTGGGAATTTTGGTTGTAGTGGCTTATTTCATCCAAGCTTCTAAATTTGCTTCCATGGGGCTAACTACCGAAGTGGCCGCCTTGCTGACTGTGATAATTGGCGCTATTTGTTATGCCTATTCTATTGAGTTTGCTGCCGCTTTAGGAGTGGCCGTGACAGTTTTACTGGCGATCAAATGGGAGATGCGCAGCTTGATAAAAGTGATAACAAGAGAAGATGTATACGCTACTTTGCGTTTTGCCGTTATCACAGCCATTGTGCTCCCTATTTTGCCAAATCGGACGTATGGACCTCCACCGCTTGATGTTTTAAATCCGCACAATATTTGGCAGATGATAGTTTTCATCTCAGGCATTAATTTTTTGGGCTACATTCTCATTAAAATGGTCGGCCCTCGCCGGGGGATTGGCCTAAGCGGATTTCTGGGCGGTTTGGCTTCCAGTACGGCCAACACGCTTAGTTTCTCTCAGCGCAGCAAAGACGAAACAGAACTGGCAAGACCTTTTGCCACAGCTATCATTGTTGGTTGGACAGTAATGTTCGTTCGTGTCCTTGTTGAAGTGGCGGTAATCAACAAACAACTTCTTTTCACCTTATGGCCTCCCATTGTCGCCATGGGAGTTTTGGGATTGGGATACTCAATTTACCTCTATGTTTCCCAATACGCTTTGGATGAGACAGAAGTTAAAATATCTAACCCCTTTGAGTTAGGCCCGGCCATAAAATTTGGTTTATTATATGCCGTGATCCTGGTCGTCTCGAAAGCTGCTCAGTCTTATCTGGGTGCAAGTGGATTATATATTTCGAGCTTCCTGGCCGGTCTAGCCGATGTGGACGCCATTACCCTTTCAGTAGCAGACCTCACGCTTCATTCTGGCGGCATTGGCCTAGATATGGCCGAAAGAGCGATTGTTTTAGCCGTGATTTCTAATACTTTGGTGAAAGGTGGTATAGTACTATCACTTGGCTCTCGTTTACTGCGCCGGAGTATATGGCCGGCGTTCGTTGGCATGGTGGCGGTAGGCTCGCTTATCTCTTTTCTCTTCTAACACAAATATTTATGATAGCTAGTATACAAGGCAAAGTTACTTATATAGCGGAAGATTATCTTGTCGTTGAAGTTGGCGGAATTGGATACCAGGTATTCGTCCCACGCCCTTTTCCCAGCCAAGTTCGGCCTGGAGAGAATGTGGCCTTGCGGACGCTTTTGGTCATCCGCGCGGATTCGCTAACCCTTTACGGCTTTCCCGAACCCGAGCAAGTGGGAATCTTTGAACTGTTGCTGGGAGTGAACGGGGTTGGCCCCCGCCTAGCGTTGGAGATCCTTTCCACGCATTCGCCAGACACCATTCGCCGAGCAATTATCCACGAGCAAGGAGAACTTTTCCAGCAAGTTGCTGGTGTTGGTAAAAAGACCGCGCAAAAGATAATTCTCCATTTAGAAGGGCGTGTCACTGCCCGAGAAGGGTTTGATGACTTTGCTCCTGCCAGCGAAGTGAACGCGGAGGTTCAAGAAGCACTAGCTGCCCTGGGATACAGCATTGTCGAAGCCCAAGCCGCTTTGCAGACCATTCCAAATGATGCTCCCGAAAATGTAGAGACACGTTTGATGATAGCGTTACAGTATTTCAGTTGATGGTTTTTATTAACTAGACAATATAAAGCAATTCCATTATTATTTGAACAAATGTTCCCTAGTAAGACTTTTTAAATGGCATTAGATATATTTATATATTACGCAAAATTTATGGAGGCGACATGACCGATTTGATCAACCAAATTACTGCTGACCTCAAGCAGCAAATTGAAGCTTTCCGACCTGAAATAGATATCCATGAGGTAGGAATAGTAATGGAGGCAGGCGATGGTATTGCACGGGTTAAGGGTTTATCTGGAGTGCGTTACCAAGAACTTGTTCAATTTGAAGATGGCGTACAGGGCACGGCATTCAATCTCGAAAAAGATAACGTTGGCGTTATTATCATGGGAGACTATACCAGCATTACCGAAGGTATGCAGGTTAAAGCCACAGGGCGGATTGCCTCAGTCCCTGTCGGAGATGGTTTGATTGGTCGTGTAGTTAATGCCTTAGGCAAACCTGTAGACGGCAAAGGCCCCATTCAATTTGACCATTATCGTCCTGTCGAGCGGATTGCTCCTGGCGTTGTGGCCCGAAAAGACGTCGACCGCCCCATTCAGACCGGGGTAAAGGCCATTGACTCTATGATTCCCATTGGCCGTGGTCAGCGTGAATTGATTATTGGAGATCGCCAAACAGGAAAAACGGCAATAGCTATAGATACAATCATTAACCAAAAAGGACAAGATGTTATCTGTATCTATGTCGCCATAGGGCAAAAGAAAGCGGGAATTGCTCGCGCTGTAGCCACCTTAGAAGAACACGGTGCCATGGAACATACCATTGTGATTGTTGCTTCCGCCGATGAGTCTTCTGCTTTGCAGTATATTGCACCTTATGCTGGTTGTGCTATAGGTGAAGAATTCATGGAAACAGGCCGTGATGCGCTCATTATTTACGATGACTTATCCAAACACGCTTGGGCTTACCGCGAGGTGTCGCTGTTGCTCCGACGTCCACCTGGACGTGAAGCTTACCCTGGTGATCTGTTCTACTTGCACTCTCGATTACTAGAACGAGCGGCACGCTTAGCCGATCACTTTGTAATAGTACCTGAAGGATTTTCTGAAGAGGAAGCTTCCCCAGAAGACGCGGTGAACGGAGAGGTTTATGAAGGCCCTCTGGCTTTTGAATATGCAAAGACTGCCTTGGCGAAAATTGACGATTGCAAAATTGTCAAAGTTGCTGGAACAGGAGGCTCGCTCACAGCTTTGCCAATCATTGAGACTTTGTTGGGAGACGTGTCAGCCTATGTTCCCACAAACGTTATCTCCATTACCGATGGGCAGATATATTTAGAGAACGATCTATTTTATTCCGGCATTCGCCCTGCTATTAATGCGGGAATTTCTGTTTCCAGAGTTGGTGGGGATGCTCAAACAAAAGCCATGAAAAGTGTCGCCGGTCGTTTGCGATTGGATATGGCTGCATTCCGCGAATTAGCGGCCTTCGCTCAATTTGGCTCCGATTTGGACGAAGCGACACAGTTCCGTTTGGAGCGAGGTCGCCGCTTGCAAGAGATATTAAAACAGCCTCAATACTCACCGGTTTCTTTAGATGAGCAAGTTATTGTTATTTATGCGGTTACTAGCGGCTATGCAGATAATGTAAAACTTGTAAAAATGGCGGAATGGGAAGAAGCTTTGAGGCAATATATGAAAGTTTCTTATCCAATGATAGGAAATTTCCTATTAGAAAACGGCAAACTCACCGAAGAACTTGAAGCGCAACTTCAAGAGGCCTTAGCCCTTTTTGGAGATAGTTTTGTAACTTCGTAGAAGTTTTAAAATAGTTATTAGGCGATAAGATATGGCAAATGCTAAAGAAGTAAAACAGCGTATAAAAAGCGTCAAAAATATTTCACAAGTTACAAGAGCTTTGCAAGCGGTTAGTGCTAGCAAGGTAAAAAAATCTGTTGCAGTTTTGGAAAAAACACGTCCTTACTCAACAAAAGCTTGGCAAGTCTTACAGCACATTGCAAAACAACCGGCTCACGAGGCATTGCACCCTCTTTTAAGCCGACGTCAGACTATTAAGGATGTACTTGTAGTTTTAGTAAGTGGCGATCAGGGTCTAGCGGGAGCATATTACACCAATATTATTCATTTTCTGCAGACCGAGTTTGATGAACACCAGGCTCATGTTCGCTACATCACTGTGGGAAGTAAAGGCAGAGACATCTTGATGCGCTTGGGCAAAGAGATTTTGGCAGAGTTTAGCGATTTGCCAGCTGATCCTTCCTATGCTGACGTCTCGGCAATAGGGCGCTTGGCCGTAGAAGAATTTCTAGATGGCAAAGTTGATGAAGTGTATCTTGTGTACACGAAATTTGAGAATATGGTAACGCAAACTGCCTCAGTTAAGAAATTGCTTCCTCTTGAGACAGGTGAAGAAAGTCGGGTTACGGGATTTGAGATGGAAAATTCATCCTTAGGGACAGGCGTCTACATCTATGAACCTGGACGCGAGGCAATTTTGGATAACATCATTCCCCGCTTTACCGCGTTGCAAGTCTTTCACGCTGTTTTAGAATCCCTTGCTAGCGAACACGCGGCTCGACGGGTGGCTATGCAAAGTGCTACCGATAACGCCACAGAATTAGCGGGTGTTCTGCAGTTAGAATATAATAAGGTGCGACAGCAAGTAATTACGAATGAGATATTGGATATCGCTGGCGGAGCGGAGGCATTAAAGAAAAGTTCATAAGTCCCCCCCCTTTTTTTGAGAAGATACAAAGAAATCAGAAGACTATTTTTTGGAATAGATTATTATAAATGGTAATGGAGGAAAACATGGCAATGGCGAATGGCCAAATTACCCAGATTTTAGGTGGTGTAGTGGATGTGATGTTTCCGATTGCGAAACTTCCTGAAATTTATGAGGCGCTTGAAATTCCACGACAAGATGGAAAAAAAGTCGTTTTAGAGGTTCAAAAACATCTTGGTAACTCTGAGGTTCGGTGTGTTGCTATGGATGTTACAGATGGTTTAGCTCGGGGAATGTCAGTAATAGCAACTGGCTTCCCAATCAGGGTGCCAGTTGGGGAGCATGTTCTAGGGCGTGTATTCAATGTATTGGGTGAGCCTATTGATGGAAAAAAACCTCCTCAAGCAGAGGAATATTACCCTATTCATCGTCTAGCGCCTCCCTTTGAAGACCAAATCACAGACGTGGAAGTATTTGAGACCGGCGTGAAAGCCATTGACCTGATTGCGCCATTTACGAAAGGCGGAAAAACTGGAATTTTTGGTGGTGCTGGTGTAGGCAAAACCATTGTCATCATGGAACTAATTCGCTCTGTAGCCACCGAGCATGCAGGAAACTCCGTGTTTGCTGGCGTTGGTGAACGAACTCGTGAAGGCACAATGCTTTATCGCGAAATGCTAGAGACAGGCGTGATGAACGATACGGTTATGGTTTATGGTCAAATGAATGAACCCCCCGGTGTGCGTTTGCGTGTTGCCCTTTCAGGTTTGGCCATGGCTGAAAAATTCCGTGATGAAGGGCGAGATGTGTTGATGTTCATTGACAACATTTTCCGCTTCAGTTTGGCGGGCGCAGAAGTTTCTGCTTTGTTGGGACGTATGCCTTCCGCCGTGGGTTATCAACCTACCCTAGCTACAGAGATGGGCGCACTTCAAGAGCGAATTACTAGTACTAAAACTGGTTCTATAACCTCCATGCAGGCCATTTATGTCCCCGCAGATGACTACTCTGACCCCGCGCCAGTAGCGACTTTTACACACCTAGACGCCACCATCGCGCTTGAACGTTCCATCGCCGCGAAAGGGATTTACCCAGCCGTTGACCCCCTGGCCTCTACCTCCCGCATTTTGGAGCCAAGTATCGTGGGGCAAGAGCATTACCGAACTACTCGCCAGGTGCAAGAAGTATTACAACGCTACAAAGACCTTCAGGACATCATCGCTATCCTTGGCATGGAAGAACTAAGCGAAGAAGACAAACTCACCGTTTCCCGAGCACGCAAGATTGAGCGTTTCTTCTCTCAACCATTCTTTGTTGCCGAACAGTTCACCGGTCTTGATGGAGCTTATGTCTCGCGCGAAGAGACTGTCCGCGGCTTCCGAGAGATATTGGATGGCAAACACGATGATCTTCCAGAAGAAGCCTTTATGCTGGTTGGCACGATTGATGACGCTGTAAAAAAAGCTGCTGGTATGACCAAGTAATTTACTTGTGGAGGCATTTGTATGCTTATTCGTTGTGAGATTGTTTCCCAAGACCGCCTAGTATTTGAAGGGGACGCGGATATGGTAGTTGTTCCCGGTACTGAAGGTGAAATGGGGATTTTGCCCAATCATATTCCTTTACTTGCCACTTTAGCATTAGGCACCATCAAGGTGCGCAATGGTGATGCGGAAGAGGTTTTTGCTGTTACTGGTGGTATAGTAGAAGTTCAACCAGATATTGTTACCATTTTGGCTGACGCGGCAGAACATGTTGACGAGATTGATATTGAACGCGCTGAAGCAGCCCGCCAACGGGCAATAGATTTTCTAGAGAAAGGCCCATCGCCTGATGCTAGTACGTATCTGAAAATGCAAGCCGCTTTAAGTCGTTCAAATTTGCGTCTAGAACTAGCTAACCGGCGGCGTAAACACGGGCAACGCGCTCGTCCACCAGGAATGGGTTCTTAGTACAATTTAAATAAGAAAATTAATCACAGGTACTAACCCCACGGGTTAGATAGATGAAAGATTAAATTTTAGGATAAGTGATGCCACTTTTTTCTCAAGACATTGGAATTGATATTGGAACATACCACACCATGATTGCCGAAGGGGGGACTCTCCTTGTGCGTGAACCAACGGTTGTGGCTATTGCCATTGAAGAACAAAAGATCGTTGAACTGGGGCAAGAGGCGAAGAATATGTACGGTCGTGTCCCCGAGTCGCTTGAGATAGCGCATCCTCTACGGAATGGGGTCATAGCTGAATACGAGATAACCGAAAAATTTCTTGAACGCATGATCAGGAGAGTCACAGGTCCAATTCGTTTTTTTCATCCTAGAGCTATGGTTTCTATACCGTATGGAATAACTAGCGTTGAGAGTCGCGCTGTTCATGAGGCGGTCTTAGAAGCGGGCGCACGTGAAGTGTTCTTGATTGAGCAGCCACTCGCAGCCGCACTGGGTGTAGACCTTCCCATCAACACGCCCACCGGCAACATGATCCTTTGTTTGGGCGGCGGAGCTACTCAAGCTGCTGTGCTGGCAATGTATGGAATTGTGGCTGCCGCAACTCTTCGCGCTGGTGGAGTAGATTTGGACGAAGCTCTCGTCTCTTATGTGCGCAGAAAATATGGTTTAGTGATTGCTCAACCAACCGCCGAGCGCGTAAAACTAGAAATTGGCGCGGCTGTTCCTCAAAAAGAAGAGAAAAGTATTACCATCCAAGGGCAAGACCAAGTTTCAGGATTACCACAACCCCTTTCGCTTAACACAGGGGAAGTTATTGAAGCCTTCCAAGGCCCATTGGATGATATTATTGAAATTTCCCGAAAGGTTCTTGAGAAGACGCCCCCAGAGCTAATTTCAGATATTATTGATCGCGGCATTGCTTTATGTGGCGGTGGAGCGCTGTTGCCGGGTATCGACAGCCTTCTTACCAAAGAATTGGGCGTTCCTACCTACTTAGTAGATAACCCGACAACATGCATTGTAGAAGGCGCGTCTAAGGCTTTAGCTCCTGGAATATTCCCAAAAATTAGACGAAACCTAAAATCATAGCAAACCATTCTCAGAAAACCAGAAACGGACTGTGATACTGAAAATGCAGTCCGTTTTTATACTTAAACTTAACATCCCCAAAAATTTTGGCTCATATATAAATATTGTGCAAAGCGACATGAATGTCGTCCTACGAAAGCGTAACGCGATATTTATATCGCCTTTCCCCGCACACTTTCAACAGATGAGCCAAAAATTTTATCGTGCTGATGGTATAATGCACTTGCTTATTTATGGGATGGCTCTCCTCGAGCTAAAAACTAGTTAACACTTTTTCCCAAAACCTCAGGTCATTGCGAACCCTCCCGCTTTCTGGATGTGTGGCACGCTCTGCGCCCCCCTTGCGGGGCTCTCCTTGATTACTTATACATGTTTTGACCACTTATAAATCTATGTTCGTTGACGAAGTAATAATTCACGCAATAGCAGGAAAAGGCGGAGATGGCATTGTCCATTTCCGCCGAGAAAAATACGTCCCTCGCGGTGGCCCCGATGGAGGAGATGGCGGACATGGTGGAAACGTGGTCCTTTGCGTTGACACCCATACCAACACCCTCTCAGATTATCGGCACCAAAAAGATTTTCGCGCTAAAGATGGCAAACGCGGAGGCAGACAAAACCAAACTGGAGCCATGGGCGAAGACATTATTCTCTACGTCCCTCCAGGCACACTCATCTATGATCAAGACACCAACGAGCTAATAGGCGATTTGATTGAGCCAGGACAAACTCTAATAGTTTGCGAAGGCGGACGCGGGGGAAGGGGTAACGTCCGGTTTAAAAGCTCCCGCAACCGAGTGCCGCGCATCGCCGAAAAGGGAGAACCGCCCGAAGAACGCAATATCCGCTTGGAATTGAAACTCATCGCCGATATAGGCATAGTCGGCGTGCCCAACGCTGGAAAATCCACCTTGCTTTCCGTCATCACCAATGCCAAACCCAAAATAGCTGCCTACCCCTTTACGACTATCCAACCGCATTTGGGCATAGCCGAGCTAGATCTCGACACCCGGCTGGTTTTAGCAGACATCCCCGGCCTCATTGAGGGCGCTCACGCCGGAATTGGTCTGGGACACGCGTTCTTGCGCCACATCCAACGCACACGGGTACTTATTCATCTCCTAGATGGATTATCAGCCGAACCGATCATTGACCTAGCCCAAATCAACACCGAATTATCCCTTTTTGACCCCCAACTTGCGGAAAAACCACAAATCATCGTCCTCAACAAAATGGACCTCCCCAGCGTTCAGGAAAGATGGCCTCAGATCCGAGACGACCTCAAAGAACGGGGATACAATGACGTTTATGCCATCTCAGCGGTCGCCAACCGAGACATTCGCCCCGTTCTCTATCGAGCTTTCCAGCTTCTAGCTGAAACCCCTGACCTCAAAACGATTCAATCAGATGTTGATAGCACCTCTATGCCCATTTATCGCCTAGACGCCGACCCCACTGCCTTCGAAATCACCGAGACCCCTGAGGGATGGCGGATAACCGGCAAATCCCTAGAACGAGCAGCCCTGATGACTTATTGGGAACATTACCAATCTGTGCGCCGATTTCAGAGCATTATGGAGGCCATGGGCGTGGATGAAGCCATGCGCCGCGCAGGAGTTGAAGTGGGCGACACCATTCTCATTGGCGAATATGAACTAACTTGGGAAGAATAACGTATTATGCACCTTGGTATTTTCGGTGGAACATTTGATCCGCCTCACATAGGGCATTTGGCATTGGCATTTGAAGCCTGTCACCAACTAGAACTAGACAACCTATTGTGGGTTCTTACGCCATGTCCTCCGCATAAACCAAACCAGCCAATCACCCCTCTCCAACAGCGCATAGAAATGGTTCAAGCGATAGTAAAAAATGAGCCAAAATTTGAACTTTCTAGGGTGGAAATTGACCGGCCTGCCCCTCATTTTGCCGTTGACACAGTAGAGATTCTGGGGGATAAATACCCAAACGCGCGTCTTGTTTACTTACTAGGAGGCGACTCCCTGCGTGACCTCCCCTTTTGGCGCCAGGCGCAGAAATTTACGCGTCTCGTTGACACCCTAGGCGTAATGCATCGCCCCCGCGCCTCTATAGACCTCTCTGCCCTCAAACACGATTTGCCCAACCTGCGCGAAAAACTTTTTTTCATTGAAGCACCCTTATTGCAAATCTCATCTACCGACATTCGCCAACGTGTTCGTGGCAATCGTCCCTATCGCTACCTTTTACCCCCATTGGTAGACAACATCATCATCAAACACGGGCTTTATGCCTCACGTTTCTAACATCGAATTGCTTTCTTAACCACAGCTTAAAAACAAAAACGGCGCACTTTTAAAAAGTGCGCCGAAGTTTGTAGTAGGGCGGGTGGGACTCGAACCCACACGGGTATTAACCGGGGGATTTTAAGTCCCCTGCGTCTGCCAATTCCGCCACCGCCCCGCATTTTATTACGCGCTTAATTTTACACAGCCTCTCTATCTGGTCAAGGCCTATGGCTTATGAAATTAAGCTTTAAACAAAGATATGGTACATTTTAATACTTATGATCATAGCTTTTGTAGTTTTCTAGCTACCTGACAGTTTAAAAATTAGCCTTGGTGATAGAACGCGGATGACGTTGATTGGGCAGGTTTGCGTGGATTTTAATCCGCGTTTATCTGCTACATCCGCGAGGCCGTAGGCTATCCGTGTTCTATTTTCCTGCTTTTGCCAAAGTGTCCGGCAGCTAGGTAGTTTTGAGCGTTGAAAGCAACAAAAAAATCAGAACAAATCCCAAAGCGCGTTACAATTAATTAGAAAACTAGCTCCCCTGCAGTTTTAATTTGGACACGGATTGACACTGATTTCCACGGATTTTTTTGTTTTTTCACAGAAAAATCCGCGTTTTCCGTGTTTATCCGTGTCCGAAAAAAAGTTTTTCAGCATAAGTGTCATGCGGCTAGTTAGAAAAGGATGTTCGCTAACTCGGAGCGATACTCTCGTATAATGGGATGAGAATGATCTAAAAGCTCAAACAGACCTAAAATTACTTGGTGAGCTTCTCCATCGCGATAATGTTTATCTATTCGCAACACGTCCAGTAATCCATCCAATGCAGCTGGAATATTCCCCATTTTAATCAACTTAAAAGCTCGTAAATAAATGGCATCCACTTTTGTGTTTTGTGAAATATTTGCCGCTTCAAAATTGGCTAAAGCCAGAGCAAGCGGACGTAGTTTTTCAGCATCTCTATATTCTGGGCTGGGAGGAAAATTCTCGAGCAATCGGAGAGCTTCTGGGCTTTGGTTTTGGCAAAGAAGACTTTTCGCCAAAATCAGTCTCGCCTTGGGTTGGGCAGGTCGTTTGTTGAGTACTTCTCGAGATGTATCTTCCGCCTCTTCCCATTTTTCTTTTTTAAACAAACTTTGAGCCTTCTCCAAGAGTAGAGAAGCCGACCCTGACGCAACTTCGTGTATAAATTCTCGAATTTGATAATCAGATTTTATGCCGTTGAATTCATTCATCACCTGGCCGTTTTGGAAAGCCTTAACGGATGGAAGATTGTAGATATTGTAACGCTGGGTGAGTTGTGGATTCTTTTCCACGTCAACCTTGGCTAGACGAAATGCTCCCTGTTTTTCACTGGCTAATTGCTCCAAAAATGGCGTAAGGGCTTTGCAGGGAGCACTCCAACTAGCCCAAAAGTCCACTACTACAGGCTTCTTTTGAGAATAGGCTAAAACTTGATAGCCAAAATTAGAATCATTAGCGTTGACAATATCAGAATTTGACATATCGATACATTAAACCTTTGGGATCAATGAGGAAAATGTCATTGCGAACCCCGCACTTTTTAGGAGGCACTAGCAAGCTGTTGTTATTCGGGTTCTACTATGCCAGGTTGTTTTATTTCTAGTACCTCTCCGTGAAGATTGACGATTATTTTAAATCCCATCATGCCCATATAGGCACGGTTATCTTCAGAAAGACCAGCTTCTAACACTTGCTCAAATTGTTGGTCAATATTCTTAAGTTGTTCTTTTAGCATAGCACGCGAAAAAATATCTTCCTGCCCAAGCATTTTTGCCGCTTGTTCGCTGATGATGTCTTCGTGACCTTTCATCATATCTTGCATGTGTGCTAACACTTGGCGATCTATTTCCTGCGAGGGGATGTGGCGCTTGAAGCCAGCATCATCTACAACGTAGCATGATTCTTGACCTACATTGGTGGTTTCTACAACATTATCGTATTCATCAAATACGAGACCGGCGAAGAGAGGTTTAACAGACATAATAAAATAGGGACGTACTATTTTTTAGAAATTATTTTCGATTACTATATACATTTACACTAACTATTTTACGATGATTTTTGACGTTCTTCAATAGCACCTAGCAAAATTGCAGGCGTGAGGCCTAAGACGAGTTGCACTTCACTCATGGCACAGGGAGCACGTCTATAGCAGTTCCGCTTTCTTCATATGCCCACTGCTTTTCTGGCGGAACATGCGGATTAGTCCAGAGATAGAACCATTTTGAAGCCCTAGAGGGCAAATTTATGCACCCATGGCTGCGTGGTTTCCCGAAGTCATTATGCCAATAAGTACCGTGAAGAGCGACACCTTTTTCAGTGAAGTAAGTTGTCCAAGGAACCCCTGGCAAATCGTAACCATTATAGGCCAAATTCCCTGCCGCCATGTGGCGTGAGGGACGCTTGTAATTAACAATATGTCGCCCAGGAGGAGTAGAATAGTGCCCAGTGCTGAACACTGCCCCCGTGGCGGCCTTACTAACGAACACTGGTCTGTTCCATTCATAAGCAATTACTAATTGGAGGTCTGTTCTAATTTCAATCCGTTTCGCGAACGAAGGTACATGGGGAGATAGCATCGCTAATTCTTCTCTGGGAATGATGCGGAGATGAGCAGCAGGGACATAATATATTAAATCCCATTTATCCTCCTTGATTTCGTAGAACGCTCTTCCATCTGAGGCGTGAGTTATAGCATTTACCCAATGCGTGGTCTCGTAATAAAAGCGATATGCTACTCGTGAAGGTAGATTTGCATTCCACAGAGCATCTGTAAAAGGGACAGTAACTTCTGCTAACGCGCCTTCGCTGGGAAGTGCCTCGACGACAGGATTGGGCAGAGTGCGCACGGGCTGGATGCCTCCAGAGTGAGCGTAACCCCCGCTACTAATCCGATACCAAACACGGTTATAACTTGGCTCTTTATCGCCTATAGTGGCCTTAGTAATAGGAACGATCATATCTTTCCAGTACAGGCGCACCCTTTCGCTTTCAAAAGAAGGTTTCTTGTAAACAGAGATATTTTCGTAAATCACCCGGCCTTGTTGTTGGTCGGACAACTGTTTTAAAGGGCTAAGATGAGTGCTGAAAATTCCTAACAGCCCCATTCCGCTTAATTTTATAAAATCCCTGCGTGAAATTGAACTTGATTTTTGCATGTGGGTAATGAATTACTCGTCACTCTTTACATTCTGCCTTAGTAATGGATGTTAATAGTAGTTCCTACTTTAGCCCACTGAAACGCCCATTTGGCATCAGAAGTGCGTAAATTTACACAACCATGGCTCATAGGAGTACCAAAATTATCGTGCCAATAAGTTCCGTGAATGCCGTACCCTTTGTAAAAATACATTGTATAAGGTACATTCGGCAAATAATACCCAGGACCGCTCATGGGCGCGTAGCGATATTTTACATAAATGCGATAATGCCCGGTCACCGTGGGGTGCATCCATGTCCCCGTAGAAACTATGAAAGAATTTACCAGATCCTTGCCCTTGTATGCGTATAGCCGTTGAGTTGAAAGATTAAGGTCAAACCAACGTTCGTCAGATTCTACGCCCGGTGGAAGAGAGGGAGCGGGGGGCAGCGTTGGGGCGGGTGTGTTCGTGGGGAGCGGAGTTGTCGTGAATGTGGCCGTAGCGGTAATGCTTGGAGTTAATGTGGGCGTGAGCGTTGGGGATGGCGTGAACGTTGGGGTGGGGGTAAGAGTGGGCGTAAACGTGGCCGTTGGGGTGGGTGTGAAAGTTGCCTTGGCGAATTGCATCGCCCCCGCGGATGTGGGCTGAAACGCTGAGAGAGCGAGAGAAAAATCGGGCGTCCAGAGCCACGCAACAAGAACGGTTATCACCATAAGGATGCTCAATGCCCAGGGCAAGAGCGCGGGACGAGACACGATGAGCGCTTCGGGCGCGAATGGTTCGGTTACCAGTTTGCGCTGGGGAGGAGCATTAGGCTCAATGGCTCGCCAACGCTGAATGGCCCAATGCAACCCCTTCCGCGCTTTTTGGCTGGTGGGATTGATAGCCAAAGCTTTTTTAAGATAGGCAAGACTCGCTCTGGGAGATGAGATGGCGGCCAAATACAGCCATGGCTCTTCGGCCTCTGGGGCCAACTGAGCGGCTTCTAAGGCTAATCGCCGGGCGGTTTGCTTATCTCCATTGGCGAGGGCGAGTTTCGCTTGTGTGAGGACTTCTTGCGCTAGTTTCATGGTTTACAGTGAATGTTATTGTTCTGGAGAAATCTGTTGCCGTTCTAAATAGCACATAATTCCGTCTGCTATTCCTTTGGCGGCTTTATACGGATCGTCTATTAGAAGCCATTGGTCTTTGTTCATATAGCCTGTTTCGATGATAACCGCTGGGGTGATAGGGTTAATTTCACCAAAGGCATGGTATTCGGTCATATCTCTCGTGATGCGGTTTCGGTCAATAATAAGGCCAGTAGCGGCGGCATAACGGTTTTCGAGACATTTTAATAGCCTGGCGGCTTGTTCGGGACGGTGATTAGACTGTGTTTCAGCAATTTTGAAACCGCTGGTGTGACCTTCTAAATATTCGCATGTATCGGCGTGAATTGAAACGAGGGCATTGGCTTCGTAGCCTTCCAATCTTTCATCAGACTCTTTTAGAATATCAACTGTTACTCCATAGGCCTGAAGGTGTTGCCGAGTCAAATCTGCTATTGTGTAATTAATATCTACTTCTCTGTAGCCGCCCAAACTATCAGGGCATACCGCGCCGGTATCATATCCCCAATGCCCCGCGACCAGCCCCACATGGAAGTTAGGATGGGGTGTGGTTGTTGCCAAACCTGGGACGTTTGCCCCTTCCCAGCCAAGAGAGCTTAAATTAGCCGCAATACCTGTGGCAGGCCAAGCGGTGAACAGAGTAGCCATAAGTGTTGCCGCTCCGCAAACTGTGATGAGCGTTGTCAGCGTTCGCGAGATGATTTTCCATGCCGATTGTCGAAACAGAGAGTTTTTTTTGGTATTCATTGGTACAATGAGGTAGTTGGTTAATTGGTTAGTTAGCTTGGTTGGTTTGGTAGTTCCTTATTTTACCCCATCTTCAAGCTTTCCCGCTAATTTAATGACATTTACTCAGGGCAAACGCATTTGAACACTCAAAGTGATTTTGAATCAACTCAAAATCTACCAAAAGAAGTCAACTTGCCAATGGCACGCAAAGCGAAGTTGACTTAACCTGCTTGAGCAGGTTTTTTGTAGCAGGCATGGAATTGATTCCATGTCTATATGCGATTGCCCCGGACATTTACTTGTTACGCATTACATATCACTTCCTAGGTACAAAATAATGACTGAAAATCTCACCAAACAAGAACAGAAGATATTGCTCAAAATCGCTCGTCTGGCATTGGAAAAGAAAGTCCGGGGGCAAAAGCTTCCTCTCATAGACCTAGAGACCCTGCCACAGCGTTTGAGAGAAAAAGGAGCTTCCTTTGTTACTTTGACCAAAAAAGGGAGCCTCCGAGGCTGTGTAGGAACCCTGGAGGCCTTTCAGCCCTTGGCTAATGATGTTCAGGCGCGAGCGGTCGCCGCCGCGCTTGATGATTTTCGTTTTCCGCCTGTTACCCCAGATGAACTTCCAGAAATAAAAATAGAAATCTCGCGGCTGACACCTCCGCGGCCATTAGAATACGAAACGCCAGAAGAATTGCTGGAAAAACTTCGGCCTGGGATAGATGGCGTTGTCCTTCGGGATGGGATGCGGCGAGCAACCTTTTTGCCGCAAGTGTGGGAGCAACTTCCAGAACCGGAGCAGTTTTTAAATCGCCTTTGCTATAAAATGGGCGCATCCATGAACGCCTGGCGGGAAAAGAAACTGGATGTGTCCATTTATCGCGTGGAGAAATTTCGAGAGTGAGGAGTGAGTTATGTCCGCCTTATTACCTAATTCCCTCATCATAAAAGGATAACAAAAATGAAAAACTTCTACAAATGGAATTTGATTTTGGTTTTAGCCGCTATTGCCGCCCTGTTGATTGGCTGCGCTTCGCCTCTCCCGCAGGAAGATGTTCAGGGTGAGGGGAAATCAGCCTCCGCCGAGGCGACCAACGCCCCCACCTCCACGCAAACGCCTGTACCGAGTGCCACGCCAACGCTTGTGCCGAGCGAGACCCCCACTCCCACGCTCACTCCCATCCCAGCTTGGAGGTTGGAACTCATCGCCGAACTTGAAGCGGCA
>QMOK01000017.1 GCA_003648195.1 Chloroflexota bacterium
CCCCAATAAGGTGGAGGCCAATAGATAAAAATAGCTTTCCCAACCACATTGTCCAAAGGAACCATACCCCAGTTATGCGAGTCAGATGAATTGTTACGGTTATCGCCCAAGACAAAGAGAGTATCTTCGGGCACATCCCAATCACCCTGATAGCGTGGAGCATCATTAATATAAGCTTCTGATAATAATTGATCGTTCACGTATATTTTTCCATCGGCAACATGAATATGCTCGCCCGGAAGTCCTATGACGCGCTTGATGTATTCTTGAGTAATGTTCCGAGGAAAGTCAAAAACGATAACATCGCCTCTACGAGGCTCTCCAAATTTGTAATTCACTTTGCTAACAAGTATGAACTCTCCATTATGAAGAGTTGGCTCCATGCTAGAGCCATCAACTTTTATCCGAGCCGAAGCAGTATTAATAATGAAAAATAAAATAACCGCTAAAATTAACGTTTCGAGTATATCTACTAAAAAATCGAGCAGGTGGTGCTCCTGAGGAGTGGTTTCAGGATTTTCTAGGGGAATATCTTGAGGTGCTGGATACATAATTAGTCTCTTTTCTTTTGAAACAAAATTCTAAATGTGTTTTTCTAACAAGCAGAGAAGAACCAGAATGTTCAACTTTTTCGCAAAACAATACGAATGGGGGTACCTTCAAAAGGCGCCTGCTCGCGGATGCGATTTTCGAGGTAACGCAAATAAGAAAAATGAACTAAGTCCGGTTCATTAACGTGAAGCAAAAAGGTAGGCGGATCATTCCGCACTTGCGTTCCGTAATAGATTTTGAAAGGTTTGCCAGTCTTTGACTGAGCAGGGTGTTTGTCTTGCGCCTGCCTGAGAATGCGATTTATTTGCGAAGTGGGAAGGCGAATCATGCGCTCTTCTTGTACACGCAAAGCAGTAGCTAAAACTTTATTAACGCGCTGCCCTGTTTTTGCAGAAATGAAAAGCAATGGTACATAATCCAAGAACTTCAATTCATGCCGAATGAACTCTGTGTACTCGGCCATGGTATGGGTATCCTTTTCAATAAGGTCCCATTTGTTTACTACTACCACAACGCTTTTCCATTCATCTAAAACGAACCCAGCTATATTAGCGTCCTGTGATTTTACGCCTTCATAAGCATCGACAACTAAAAGAGCAACATCTGAACGCGCTATGGACTGCAAAGCACGGATAACACTATATTTCTCAACGCCGGGCTTGATGCTGCCACGTTTTCGGATTCCCGCAGTGTCAATCAAGGTGATGGGGGTATCATCATGCACCAAACGAGTATCAATAGAATCCCGCGTAGTTCCCGCAATAGGACTAACAATCACTCGCTCTTCGCCCAAAAGAGCATTCAGCAAACTAGATTTGCCAACATTCGGCTTGCCGACAATGGAAATCTTTACCGAGGTATCTTCTTCCTCTTCACCAAGGGTGGGTAAAGCGTCTATCAAGACATCCAGCATATCCCCTACTCCAAGCCCATGCAATGCTGAAATTGGATGTACTTCATTAATCCCTAAGGAATAAAACAAGACCGCGTTTTGCCGAACTTCTTCGCTTTCACATTTATTAACTACCAAAATAACCGGGGGATAGGGTTTCCCGTAGCGTGTGACTTGAGCCTTGCGCAAAATCTGGGCAATTTCTTGATCTGCTGGAGTCGCACCGCTTTTACCGTCCACCAACATCAAAACCGCATCCGCCCCTCGAATAGCAACATCTGCCTGAGAACGTATCTCTTCAACAAAATCAGCAGAAGCAATCGACAAAGGCTCTTTATTTTTATCAGGCCCGCCGTGAGCAGGGTCAATACCGCCTGTATCCACAACGTCAAATACTACGCCGCACCACTCTGCTTCCATCATAAGCCGGTCGCGAGTAGTTCCGGGAATATCGTCCACGATAGCCATCCGTTTCTCAACCAGACGATTGAAAAGCGTACTCTTTCCGACATTGGGACGTCCAACAATAGCAATAAGTGGTTTTTTCATAAAGTAATTTCTTAAATTGACGCTAGGGAATAGCAGTAGGTGTGGGTGCTTCGATAATTGTTACTTCAACTGTAGCAGGTAAAATAGCTTCCTCATTCAAATCTTCGGGCAAAATATCCACGGTAGGAGTAATAATATACACGCCTACACCTAAATTGGTTAAATCCACAATCACGCGAACATCCCGCAGCATTAAACTATCAAGAATGGGCACTGGGCCGTAAATGATAACATCAATTTGCACAGGCGCAACCGTGGCCTGCAATCCGGGGAGAAGGCCAATGATTTCAACTTCTCTAGAAAGTTTTAAACTATCTTGAAAAGCTGTCACGCTAACCTGAGCTAAAACATGCGGGTCACCCACCACAGTAATTGATTCGGGAAGGTTTAACTCCAAAATAGCTTCTACATAATCATCCGCGTCTGTGAGGTCAAGAGCTTCTGTTTCTACGTATCCGGGAAGTTGGTTTACCAAGGCAGGGTCTTCGGAAAAGATCATCACAGTTGTAGGCGCGGGGGTAATGCTCATCACGCGATAACCAGGGGCAACTTGCCCCGTAGTGACTACTTTCACGGCCACATTCCGGTATCCTCCCAATAGCTCTATTGCTTGGGTTACGTTTATTGTTTCAGGGTTTAGCGAGACGTTTAGAACTGGATTTCCCATATTATCTAATGGCCGCAACGCCAATGTTGTGTCTATAGTTTCGTCAGCGCCAGAAATATCCAAAACAACTTCTACCGTCTCTACTTTTTCTACTTGGGAAGCCCGCCCGCCAATAGTGACGCTTTGGATATCCCAAACGGTATCGCCAGCCTGATACCCAATAGCCGGTTTTCCTTCGGTTTTCGCCGCGACAGGAAACTCTTGCGTGATCAATTGATCCAGCGTGAGTTCCACTTTAGTGGGGACGGTAGAAAGGTGTTGAACCGGGCTAATACTGTTTGGAATGTCAATTTGGATAGGAATTCTATAATTGCCTGGAGTCAATTCCGCTACAGATATCCAAGCCTGAATAACCTCTTCTTCTCTTAATTGCTCAATCCTGCTCTGAGGAGCATATACTTTAACAGAAACGGTGCTCGGCAATGTTTCTAGAATCACCATGTCTTCGGCCTGCCCTATAACCTCCAAGGGGATAACAAAAACTTCCTCTTGATTAGGGTCGGAAGCAGTTGTTGCTGAAACCCAAACGATGATCGCCAGCAAAGAAGCCAATAACAGAGAACCTACATTCTTAACTAACCAACGCATGAATCTCACCTAGGAAATATATGGGACAAAAACCCTTTAATCGACTTGTCTGCGTGAAGCGAATGGTAAAACCCGAGTAATTTCTCTTCCATTTCATCAGGAGAAATGTAACGAATTATTTTGCCATCATAGGCAAGCGATATAGTGCCTGTCTCCTCAGAAACGACAACCGAAATAGCGTCGCTAACCTCTGCGGTTCCCAATGCCGCTCGATGTCGAAGCCCCATAGGGCGTTCGGGAGAAGCGTCTAAAACGCCGCTGGAAGAAAGCGGCATCACACATCCTGCTGCTACTATCTTATCACCAGAAATAATTACCGCGCCATCGTGGAGAGGGGTCTTAGGATAAAAGGTTTGGATCAATAATTCTGGGGACACGGCTGCATCTAGCAATACGCCTGTTTCAACGAAATCTTTCAAGGTGTCTAGTCGTTGAAGAATGATCAATCCTCCATAGCTGCGCTTAGAAAGTCGCCGGGAAGCTATGGTAACTACGCCAATTGTTTTCTCTATCCCAGAGGTGTGTCCATTCCTAGGCCACAAAGACCCAGTCCGGCCAATCCGCTCTAGGGCACGGCGGATTTCAGGCGCAAATATCACCGGTATTGCCAGAAGCAGCACGGGTAAAGTGCTTGTAACTAACCACGAGAAAGCGGGAAGCACATTGAGGCTGGTGATTAGGCTTACAACTACAATAAGGAATAATACTCCTCGCAGTAAAATAAGCGCCTTTGTATCTCTAAGTAAATAAAGGATAAAGAAGAAAATAGACGCAACGAGTAAAATATCAATAACGCTGAGCCAATTTAATCGCTCAAATATAAAAAGCAAATAATCAACAAAGGTATTTATCACAATTTCACTTAAAGGCTTTCAAGGACACCACAAATAATTACATAGGACGCAAAACACGATGCATGCGAAGGCGTTTAAAGAACAGAACCGTGCCAGGAAGCATGGACTCCATGGCCGCGTTCTGCCAGGCACGCACTTTTAAGTCTTTCACTGTTCGGGCTTTGTATCCCAAATCACGCCAAATGTTCTCGTGCTGGGCAATTACAGGAGTCAAGAATAATAAGGCAGCTTCGCTTTGCAATTCACGTGAAGCAGTTTCCATCGTTTCGACAAGCAGATTCAAGGCTTTTGCAACCGAAATGCTTCCAGTCAATATCACGTCGTCTACCCGTGTGATCAGGTTTTCTACTTGCCAGCCCAGCACCCCCACTAATTCTTCTCCCACGCGCAATAACAGAAAAGCTTTTTCGCCAAAGGCTGCCATCACGTCCGAGCGTGTCATCCGCCGCTCACCAGCACTTTGCTTAGTGATGAACGAGGCTATTAAATCTGCATGTTTTGGAGTAGCGCGTTCTACGGTCACTTGTCCAGGGGAAACTGGTTTAGGAGCAGGTGGTGCTTTTCGAGAGGTTTTTGGGATTGATTTCCAAGCTCTGCTTACTTGATTCCAAGTTTCCTCAAAGGTTCCAGAGTTTGTGATTACGACATTTGCCGCCTTGAGCTTATCTGTTGCCAGGGGTTGAGCGTCAATCCGTTGTTGGGCGTCTGCGGGAGTCATTTTGCGTTTTTTCACCAAGCGCGCCAACTGCGTCTGAGGAGTAGCCTGGGTTACCCAGATTTGATCACACTTGGTGTGTAAATCTGTCTCTAGCAACTTGATGGCTTCAATAACAATAACCCGCTGCTTTACTCTACGCGCCAAAACATCCACGGCTTGCCAAACCAATGGGTGAACAATTTCTTCCAAAGCGGCCATCGCCCCCGAATTCGCGAAAACGACCTTGCCCAATTTAGCGCGGTCAATTTGACCATCTTCATCTAAAATCCATTTTCCGAAGGCTTCGATAGTTGCCTGATACCCCGGCGAGCCTTTCATGATTGCCCGATGGGCTAAGGCATCAGCGTCAATACCGTATGCCCCTACGTGTTCTAACATTTTTCGAACGACGCTCTTGCCCACTGCTATGTTACCGGTCAAACCAATGACGTATTTTCCTGCCCATGCACCCATCAGTCCTCCTTAAAAAATTAGTTCTCTAACCTCTCCCTATTGTAGTCGGGGAAAGTAAGTATGTCAATTAACCACAATCAAAAAGCAAGACAATCGCAGATAAACTGTCATGGTCTAATTATTTATTATGCCGCTTTCTCTGGCTCTTCTGCTTTTTACTTTGTCTGCATCTTATTTTTTAAAACTTTGGGGCACTAATCCTGAAAAACCTCTCGTCACAAACCGGCGAGAGGTTTTTCTAGCGTATCAGTTCAATTGGTGATTTCAGGACTGTTTAGCAAAATGGCAGGCCACTTTATGCCCTGGACGTAATTCACGGAGAGCTGGTTCTTCGATGGCACAACGCTCCTGGGCAATTGGGCAGCGGGGATGAAAACGACAGCCGGCAGGGGGATTAAGCGGGCTTGGCACATCACCTTTAAGAATAATGCGTTCCCGTCTATGGGTAGGTTTGGGAATGGGGATGGCCGACATAAGAGCTTGTGTATAAGGATGTAAAGGATTACTGAATAATTCGTCTCGCGGCGCCATTTCAGCGATTTTGCCAAGATACATAACAGCTACGCGGTCAGAAATATGTTCTATCACAGCAAGGTTATGTGCAACGAAGAGATATGTTAATCCCAACTCTTTTTGTAAATTTCTTAAAATGTTAAGTACTTGGGCCTGAATAGACACATCTAATGCCGAAACAGGTTCATCAAGAACGATGAATTTAGGGTTGAGGGCTAACGCACGGGCAATACCAATCCGTTGCCGTTGTCCACCAGAAAACTCATGAGGATAACGGTTTGCGTGGTAATCTTCCAATCCGACCTTGTGCATATTTTCCATGACAATGTCTACACGTTCACGGGCATTACCCACTTTGTGTATCTTAAGCCCCTCGGCAATGGATTCTCCAATTGGTAAACGCGGGTCAAGCGAAGCGTAGGGATCCTGAAAAACAATTTGCATATTGCGGCGCATATTTTTCAGTTCGGTGCCTTTCAGACTAAAAATATCTACGCCTTCAAAAGTTACCGAGCCGCTGGTGTGCGGTAACAGCCTCAACATAGTATGCCCAACAGTAGTTTTTCCACAACCTGATTCGCCAACTAACCCAAGTGTCTCGCCTTTAGTAATTGAGAAGCTAACATCATCTACCGCTTTGACCTGTGCAATCTCGTGTCGAAAAACGCCACCCAGAACAGGATAATACTTCACCAAGTTTTGTACGCGGACAAATTCTCGCGAGTTGTTATTCGTTTTTGTTAGAATTTCGCTCATAAAATATCTCTTCAGTTATTTGATACTATATGGTGCAGTGTGCCCGTCACCATCTTGATAGAGCCAACAACGGACAGTGTGATTGTCATTGATCGCACCCAACTTAGGTTCAAGTCGGTTGCAAATTTCAAGGCCATTTTCTACGCGTGCCTGACAACGCGGTGCAAAACGACACCCCTGAGGCATGTCAACTAAATTGGGAACGGAGCCGGGAATAACGGCTAACTGTTCTTGCACACTCCCAAGTACGGGGACAGAGGCTATCAGTCCCTGTGTATAAGGATGCATAGGTTTCTCGAAGATGGTTTCAATATCCGCCTGTTCGATAATCTGCCCAGCGTACATTACAGCAACACGGTCAGCCGTCTCGGCAATCAAGCCAAGGTCATGAGTAATGAGAATGACTGAGGTGCCCATTTTGTCACGCATTTCAAGGATCAAATCCAAAATCTGGGCCTGGATGGTGACATCTAGCGCAGTGGTTGGTTCATCCGCAATCAGCAGTTTGGGCTTCAGCGCCAGCGCCATCGCAATCATCACGCGCTGCGCCTGTCCTCCCGACATCTCATGCGGATACGATTTCGCTTTCTTTTCCGCATCAGGAATGCCCACCAATTTAAGCAACTCAATGGCTTCAGCCCAAGCTTCCTTTTTCTTAACATCTTTGTGAATTTCGAAAACTTCGGCAATTTGCGCCCCCACGGTGAAAACGGGGTTTAGACTACTCTGCGGTTGCTGGAATATCATTGAGGCACGGTTACCACGCATCTTAACCATCTCGGCCTCTGTAAGCTCAAGAAGGTTGCGGCCTTCGAAATATATCTCGCCATCAATAATACGCCCAGGATCATCAACCAATTGCAGGACAGAGAACGAAGTTACGCTCTTGCCGCAACCCGATTCACCAACCAAACCAAGGATTTCACCGGGATTGACTTCAAAGTCTACGCCATCAACGGCTTTAACAACGCCGTCGGCGGTAAAGAAATAGGTTTTTAGATTTCGGACTTTTAGTAGAGGTTCTGTATTTGTCATTGGTTAGTTTCCGTCCGATTAGTTTTTTAGGCGGGGGTCAATCGCGTCGCGAAGACCATCGCCAAGAAGGTTGAAAGCTAGTACGGTTATCATAATGGCTAAACCGGGGAAGAAAACCAGATGGGGTGCTGTGAAAATTTGGTTTCGTTCGGTACCAAGCATTGTTCCCCATTCTGCTGTGGGGGGTTGGGCGCCCAAGCCTAAAAACGAGAGCGCAGCAGCGTCCAAGATAGCGGTAGCGATTCCCAGCGTCCCCTGCACGATGAGGGGCGGCACCGCGTTTGGCAAAATCCGTCTAAATAGGATATGCATTTGACTGCCCCCTAACGCACGCGAGGCTGAAACGTATTCCTGCTCTTTGACAGAGAGAACACTGGCGCGTACGACGCGTGCGTAAACGGGAATGGACACGATGGCGATGGCCAGGAGTGCATTTTGTAATCCATGCCCCAGCACGGCGACAATGGCAATGGCGAGGAGGAGAGACGGGAAGGCGAGGAGAACGTCCATGACGCGCATGATGGCGTTATCTACCCAACCGCCGAGAAAACCGCCTAAAGCACCAAGTAATGTACCAACGATGATCGCAACGCCCACGGTAGAGAACCCAACGAAGAGAGATACACGCGTGCCAAAAATCACGCGGCTAAATACATCGCGGACATTGCCATCTGTGCCGAGAATGTGCTGGGGCTGATCCTCAGGGCATCCCAATAGATGGATACAGGGATCAGTTCGCCGTTTGACATCTTCGTGTCCAATCAAAACAAAGTTCGGATCAAATGGAGCAATAACGGGAGCAAAGGTTGCCACCAGAATTAAGAAAAGCAGAATTAAGCCGCCAATAACTGCCGAACGTTGACGGAGTATCCTGCGCATGGTGAACCGGAACAAAGAGTTTGCGCGGTAATCTTTGTCAGCGTCCCCATTATCAATATTCATCATAGATTCAATGAATGTGCGGGCATCGTTGCCTATAACAAGACCCTCTTGTTTTTTGTCATTTTGTACCTTTTTGTGTTCGGTTTTGTCAGCCATGTTTTAATCCAGCCTAATGCGTGGGTCAATGAAAACGTAAGAGAGGTCAACTAATAAATTTACGCCAACGTAGCCAATCGCAATAACGATTGTAAATCCCTGCACGATGGGAAAATCGCGGGCAGTGATGGCTTCAAAAAGCATTCGCCCTACGCCAGCGAAGCCAAAAATGGTTTCGGTTAAGACTGCGCCTGCAAAGAGCGTGCCTACTTGCAAGCCAATGATTGTAATGACCGGCAATAGGGCGTTTCGGAGGGCGTGTTTTAGGATAACAAAACGCTCAAATAAACCTTTTGCCCGAGCTGTGCGGATATAGTCTTGACGGAGAACTTCCAGCATACTTGAGCGAGTCATGCGAGCGATAATGGCGAGAGGAATTGTGCTTAAAGCGACAGAGGGAAGAATTAAATGTTTGATTACATCGAGTAAAACTACCCAGTCATGCGTGATAATGGAGTTGAAAACATACATGTTTGCAAAAAATTCCATGAAAGTATATTTTGTTGTTCCTTCTATCGCTTCCCATTGAAAAACTTCGTAAAATGGGATTGCCGATACACCAGCAGAGATGCGCCCTGAGGGAGGTAACCAGAATGGGGTATCTTTGAGCAAGAGGGCAAAAACGTAGGCGAGAACTAGTCCGAGCCAATAAACCGGCATAGAAACACCGGTATTTGCCGCAATCATCACACCCACATCTACGGGTGTGTTGCGGTGAACGGCAGATATAATCCCCGCAGGGATGCCGACTATCACAGCAAGAAAAAGAGCAATAAGACCAAGTTCTATAGTAGTAGGAAGACGCTCAAGAAGAATTTTTGTTACAGGGCGGCTGTAGCGGATGGAATTTCCGAAATCACCAGCAAAAACACTTTTCATATAAATCCAGAATTGAACAATAACTGGTTTATCGAAACCTTGCTCGTGGTTAAAACGTTCGCAAATCTCCTGAGTGGCTTTTTCTCCAAGCATTGCTGTGCAAGGGTCCCCCGGTATAGCACGCGCCATTACAAATGTGACGAGAAGAATGCCAAAAATAACAGGGATTGAATATAAAATGCGGCGGATAGTGTATTGAGTCATAAGCAAACCACCAAAAAGTGAAAATGATGACAAAAAACAACGCGAGACAGCCCACACCCTTAGGAGGGAGCAGCTCCATCTCGCGTTGCCGTTAGTTACGAGCTAGATGGCACATTGAAGATTTACTCTTCTGCGTTCATCAAGCCATCCCAAAGATAATCATAGTACGAAAACGTACCAGTATTACCAATGTGATTAGGATTGGCTGCATCAATACCAGCTGCCCAGGAGGCGATAACGTCATTAGCATCGAAAGTGGAGCCATCGTGGAACGTAACACCTTCTCGCAAGGTGCAGGTCCAAACAGTCGAATCTGCATTTGCCGTGCAAGCGGTAGCTAATTCAGGCACAATTTCGCCAGAGTCGATAGCGTAAGCTAAGAGAGTTTCTGTAACTTGTTGGCAGGGAGCCAAGGATTCACCATCAGACTCGTCTTGGCAGAAGAGGCTGATAGGTTCAGCATTTTGCATGAAGACGAAGGTGTCTTTGCCTGGATCAACTTTTGCCATCAATGGAGCGCCGAAGGGTCGGAAGTGAGCGTTTTTAACAGTTGCAAGTGCGGCAGATGCGGAGGCACCATTAGCAAGCGGAACCATAGGAACCAACTCTCGGATGGCGTTGTTAGCTTCAATATAGAGAGCTTCTGCTTTAGCAACATCACCGATCTTGGAGGCTTCTTGTAGCACCTCATAAATTTCGGGGAATGGTTCGCCGAATTGCGGGTTGCCTTCAGCAAAGTGGTAATCCAGGAAGTTGGTTACGTGAGGATAGTCAGCACCCCAACCAAGCAAGTAGAGACCATCTAGACGGCCATTACTAGACTCGTCAATGAATTCACCAGATTCCATCACTACGACGTCAGCGGTAATACCAAGATTTTCGGCTAATTGGGTTTGGATTTCAACCGCAACCAATCCGGGCTCTGGTAGATAACCACGGAAGACATCGCGGTAGTAAATGGTGGTTTCGAAGCCATCGGGATAACCGGCTTCAGCCAAAAGAGCTTTGGCAGCAGCAGGATCAAAATCGTACCATGGGTCACCTACGCATGCGTTGGGAAGACTGCAAGGGGTGAAGTGTGTGGGGACAGTTGCGCCATCTGCGTAGAAATTGTCTACGATGCGCTGGCGGTCAATGCCCATGCCAATAGCCTGGCGGACCTTGACATCACCGAATGGCTCAAAGGTGTTGGTCATTCCAAGATAAAGGATGTTGGGGTTGGCGACTGGCAAGAATACCAGACTATCATCATTTTTCACTGTATCATAGTCATCGGGGCTGAGGTTTGTGATCTGATCAACGGTGCCAGACTGCAACTCAAGCAGGCGTTGTGCACCTTCGGTTGCCCAGCGGAAAACCAAAGTATCATAAGCAGGCTTGTCGCCCCAATAGCCATCGTATGCTTTGAAAGTTAAGCTTTCGCCGCGTGCCCAGTTGTCAAAAGCAAAAGGACCTGTGCCAACAGGAGCAGAAAGCAAAGTTTCTTGGTTTGCTTCATTAGCATTGGCATCCAACCACTCTTCTGGATAAATACCGAAAGGTGTGAAGGCGGCTTTCTGTGGGAAGGCGGGGTCGGGGCTACACATGTTGAATTCAACAGTGAATTCGTCTACGGCTACGATGGATTTAATTTTTCCACCATAATCACAGTCGGGAGCTTCAACCTTCTTACCCACAAATTCAACATCTTCAACTACTTCTTCTACTACTTCTGCTTCTTCTGCTTCTTCTACAACTGGTTCTTCTTTTTTGCAAGCCGCAAGCGCTAAACTAGCAATAAGAAGTACAATCAAAACAAAAAATAGTTTTTTGTGTTTCATTTATTCCTCCTTAGGAAATCGGGGTCTATTTTAGAAATGGACTATTGTAACAAAAAAACTGGGTGTATTTGTAAAGTTTTTGACCTCACCTCCTTTTTTATTTGTGTATACTCTCTTTCATCCCCTTGAGATACCGGCATATAGCACTTTGCAGAAACGGTAATTAGTTTTAAAGAATATCCCTATACCGATTCAGTTATACTACTCTTCGTGCCAATAAATTATAAAACACTTCTTTGGCTTGTCAACAGATAGAGATGCAAGGGGTGTGCTAAAAAGTTGTTGGTTAAACCTTGGCCCTCTTCTCAATCTCCCTTAACGAAGCATCCTGTTAGGATAAATTCAATCGTTTCTTATCGCATTTGGGGGCACTCTTCAAATATGCTGCGCTAAGGTAGGCGGTAGCAGAACTGTCCAATAACCTTTGAGTGTTCCCGATGCAAGATGCAAATGCACGTGAAAAGATTCAAAGTCAACTAAAAGTGTCAACTTTTTCACGCACACTGCATCAAATTTCCGAATAGTCCAAAATTAATCTTCTGGCGGGGCGGGGATGAAACCTTCTTTCTTCATCATTTCTGTCAAATTGCGAGAGCGGCTAATGACTTCTTTGGCGTGCTCGTAGAGTTCATCATAGGTCTTGGTAAGAGTGGCTACGCCTTGCTTTTGGGCCATCATGCCCACGGCTGCAGCCTCGTGTGGGTAAACTTCCCAATCGTCCATGGTGGGGAGCAAATGATCTTCATCAAGTTTGTCACCGATTTGGTTTGCTAACGCTTCGGCGGCGGCAAAGCACATCTCGTCGGTGATGGTGGAGGCCCGCACATCTAGCGTGCCCCGGAAGATGCCAGGAAAACCGAGGGAGTTGTTGACCTGGTTGGGGAAGTCAGAACGCCCGGTGGAAACAACTCGCGCTCCAGCCTCTTTAGCCTCCCAGGGCCAAATCTCAGGAATAGGGTTGGCACACGAGAAAACAATGGCATCGTCATTCATCGATTCAATCCAGGCCGGTTTTATTGTGCCTGGCCCCGGTTTGGAAAGGGCAATGACAACATCTACACCTTTCATGGCGTCAGCAATTCCACCCTGACGGCCCTCTTTATTCGTTGCTTCACAACGCTCCCATTTTTGCGGATATGCGTCTTTTTTGGCTTCAAGGTCTTCACGATGCATTCCAAGAATACCCTTGCTGTCTACCATGAAACATTTCGCTGAATCAACTCCCCAAGCAAAGATTAACCGGGATATAGCAATATTAGATGCACCAGAACCAATAAATGCAATCTGAATATCTTCTTTTTTCTTTCCCACTACTTTAAGAGCGTTCATCAACCCCGCCAAGGTAACAGTGGCCGTGCCTTGTTGGTCATCGTGCCAAACGGGAATTTCGCATTTTTCGCGCAATTCATCTAAAACGCGGAAACATTTGGGCTGGGAAATATCTTCCAGGTTGATACCGCCAAAGGAAGGTTGAAGCATCAGAACCGTTTCTATGATCTTGTCGGGGTCCTTGGTATCTAACATGATGGGAACCGCGTCTACGCCGCCAAGATATTTAAACAATAAAGCCTTGCCTTCCATAACAGGTAAGCCAGCTTTGGCGCCAATATCACCCAAGCCTAAAACACGGGTTCCATCGCTAACCACGGCAACGGTGTTGGCCTTGCTGGTGTGCTGGTAAATCATCTCAGGATTTGCTTCAATATCGCGGCAGGGAGCAGCTACACCTGGCGTGTACCAAATAGCAAAGTCGTTAATATCGCGCACGGTGCATTTGAGCGTCGTTTCCATTTTGCCTTTGTAAAAAGGATGCAATTTCAGGGCATCGGCAGCGGGCTTTTTAGCTTTCGCTAAAAGTTCATCAATATTGATTTCTTGGGGTGACATATAAGCCTCCGTATCTATAAACTTGTAAGGGGGAGAGAGATGGAAAATTGATAATTTAGGCTTTATTATACAGGGGTTGAAACTTGCCAGGCATGTTTTATGAGAGATGCTTTCATTCATCAATTATTTTGATGCTTTTTGGCATATCGTAACAAAAGTTGGGCGATAGGGGATATGGCAGGTGGCGGCATGGGAATAGGCAAACGTTCAAATGATTGTTTTTCCTCTCCCCTTGGGATGTCAACGCAAATGGGCAGGTTATCGCTTGGGGGAAGCACTCTGCGCGAGGGCATATCTCTCTCTCCGCCGTTCTCCAGCCCTTTTGCGTTCTGCCCCTCCCCAGCCTAAAAACAAACAAGCCACGGTATTTTGCTCCCGCGGCTTGTTTGTTGTAATAGGAAAAAGCAGTTAGTTCTCTAGGTAAGAGTCGGCGTAAATGACTTTGTTGAGCAGAACTTGAACTGTTTTCCAGATGGCGACTTGTTCGGGGTCGTCTTCATCTACATCGCTTTTGCTAAGTTCATCCATGGCGGCGACTTTGTCGTAGAGTTTGATGTATAAGCTTCCTACGGCTGTGCTGTCATCGCGTTCTTCAATGATGCGAATGACTTCGTTTTGCTTCTCGTCCAAGGGGTCGGCGATCATCATTTCCAATCCCGCACCCATGAGCATGGCACAATAGACGCGATTGAGCAGAGGGCGTTTGGGTTCGGGAACCGAGTTAGAAACATTAGAAAGACCTACCGAGATGGAGGGAGGCGGATCGCCGGCAAACTTTAGAGTGCGAACGGCTTCAATGCACTCTGGAACAAATTCTTGAGTACCGGATACTGTTAGTACCAGGGGATCAATTATCAGGTCGGGAAGATCCATGCCAACTTCTATGGCTCGTGGAATAAGGTATTCTAAAGCTAAGCCAACCCGCGCATCTGATTCAACGGGGATACCTTTTTTTTCTAGCGTGAGGGCAACCAATTTGGCGTTATATTTTTTAGCCAGCAGGGGCATTTTTTCAAGGCGTCCTGCCTCGCAAGAGGTTGAGTTAATGATTGGGCGGGCTTTGGTGATAACTTTTAGCGCGGCTTCAATGCCCTGAATATTGGTGCTGTCAATGACTAGGGGTACATCTACCACTTCTTGGACTGTTTTGGTGACCCAGGGGAAAATTTCTTCCCAAGTGTGTTTTTGACGCCCTAGGTTAAGATCAACAGCTTGTGCGCCATGCTCTACTTGCTTGATTGCTAAAGTTTTGAAAAACTCAGCGTCCTTTTCTTTGAGCGCTTTTTTGACTTTCGGGGAAATAATGTGAATATTTTCTCCAATGATATACACGGAACTACCTCCTTAGACTAGTGGAACTTAATTTGTGATGAGTGAAGCGTGGTGCGTAAGATTACGTTTCACGCAAGCTTTTCAAAGATTCTTCTACGGTGGGGAACAAAGACATATTTGTATGCGGTAAGAACATTGCCGATGTAAAGGCATCAAAGAAACGATTATCCGCTGAAAGCTCAATGTAGGTCATTTTGTCGGCAATATCAGCAATGCGCTTACGGTCATTATAATTCAATAAGGCTAAATACGCTCCTTTGAGAGAGGTGTTGCCCAAGAATTGGAAACGCTCCCAGGGCATGTCTGGTAAAAGTCCAATTTGGATTGCTTTTTCAACGTTGATGAATTTTCCAAAGCCGCCACCTATTAGAACTTGCTCTACCATTTCTACGGGAACGCCCACGCTGTCAGCTAAAACTGTAAAACCGGCAAAAATAGCCGCTTTGGTACGCAGGAGATTATCGACATCTACATCTGTGATAACAATGTCTTCGCCAATCTGAGTTTCATCGGCCCAAGCGACCACATATTCCCCGCCGTGGGAACCTTTGCGAGCGCGGGGAGTATTGAGGCTATGGCAGATGTTGCCGCCCTTGTTAACTATTCCGGTCATCAACATTTCGGCCAAAAGGGAAATTAAGGCACTTCCGCACAAGCCTTTGGGTTTCTCATTTCCAATTACACGCCAAGTTATATCGTAGGTTTCTTTATTGATCCACACTTCATCAATGGCGCCTTCGGTGGCTCGCATACCGTGCAAAACACCCGCGCCTTCAAAAGCAGGACCAGCGGAACAAGCGCAAGTCACCAGCCAATCCTTAGAACCGAGTACCATTTCGCCGTTCGTGCCCACATCTAAGAAGAGGGTTAGTTTTTCGGTATCATCCATTCCCGAAGATAAGACGCCAGCGGTGATATCTGCTCCAACGTAGCTTGCCACACCAGGCAAACAATCCACAATTCCTTGGGGATGAGTGTTCAACCCGAGTTCGGCAGCATCGAGGCTGGGAATGTGATTAACCACTGTGATAAACGGTGCTAACCGAATGCTAGAAGCTGGAATTTTCAGCAATAAGTGCATCATGGTGCTATTGCCAGAAATGGCGGTTTTATAAACTTGGGATGGTTTCGTTTTAGCTCGGCGGCAAGCCTTGGCAATTAGGTTATTGATAGTTTTAACCACCAGTTCACGGAGTTTTTCAGCTCCATTTTCTTTGGTGGAAAAAATTATACGTGAAATAACGTCTTCACCACGTGCTATTTGTTGATTATACTCAGCGGCTTGCCCCTTTACCTCACCAGTCAGCAAGTTAACCAAAACAACTTTTACAGTGGTTGTGCCAATATCAACTGCCGCACCCCAAAGAGGTTTGTCTTCTGCGGTGAGACCTTTTTGGATATCTATAACCTGGGCTATGCCATCTGAGAAATTCTCTCTGTTGATGACTGTGGTAATTTTCCATTCACTCTCACGCAGTATGGCTGGTATTTTTAACAAAAGCGGCAAACTTATATGTGCATCTTCAAGGTTTGCTGCTTTGAGCAAAGCAGTTTTGAGCCTAGCCCAGTCGCTGGTTTGGTCTTCCATGCTGGGCGGGGAAAGGGTTAGCGGGATACGCTGGATACTTTGGACTTTAGTATAATCATAACCTCTCGGAACAGTCACCTCAGAGGCAAATTGGCTAGCTGTCAGGTGTTCTTGGATTTTGTCTTGCGGAGGAACAACTACAGTCACATCACCTTCAATGACTGTTTGGCAGGCTAAAGCGTAACCCTGCGCCACATCTTCCGCCGATAACCGTACGGTACTGCGGCGCCGCACCTTGCCTGATGTGACCTGAACCGCGCACTGCCCGCAGCGCCCTTGCCCCCCGCACGGTTGACTGATCTCAATCCCAGCTTTTAGGGCTGCGTCTGTGATGAGGGTTCCGTTAGGAACCTCTACTGGTTCGGGAGCTATATCGAATTTAACGGTGTAAGTAGTAGACATAAAATTAGCAAATCGGTAAATTATAGATTGGTATATTGGGAAACTGGTAAATTGGGAGATTGGCAAATTGGTGCGTCCCAATCTCCCAATTTTCAATTACAAAACATTTTTAATATAAGCCGACAAATCAACAGCCTCTTTCGGGCCGACTTTAACTTCCCAATCTGGCAATTCTTCTTCTAGTTCACCAGATAAAACTGCGGTGTGCCCGGGGAGTATGATGCGTTTTCTAGTAACTTTGTCGGGAGCGCCAAAACGCTTAGCGTCTTTAGCAATGATTTCGGCATCGAATTTTCCAGCCGCCCAAGCCGTAAGAACGCTCATACCTTCTGAGTCAGTCACTAATAGCCAAGCGGGGATGCCCATGCTCTCAATTTCATTAGCAACACTGAAATAAGTGATGCTGAAGTTTGTTGTGACCAAGAATGGATCTTCGGGGCCGGGGTCGTTAAGCTCATAAATGCCCGGAGTAACCTGGATAGGTTCTTGGGGATTGGTATAGATATTGGCACGCAACACCAGCAGAGCGTAAGCTGTAGCTTTTTCAAAATTATCTAAGACAATAAAGCTGCCATATTTGCCGATGGCTTGCATGGCCAGCGAGACTTCGCGGATGGGATCGCCGACATCGCCGGGGAAGTTAATGATGGGGAATCCAAGTGGACGGAATGTCTCTTGGATAGCCATGCGCCGGATGGTGGTATTGACGGTTAGGGTTCCCAACATGCTCCGCTGGGTGGGGGCGAGAACGAAATCCTTTAGGCCCGCGTCTCCCAGTTTTTTCACCAAGTCCACCATTTCATCTACGTTGTCTGCGGCTACAGAGAGCGGTACATCATATTCTTTGGCTAACTCAGCCATTTCCTGCCAATTTTCAGACGTAGCATGGCAAAGCAAAGGCGTGTCATCATCGGCAAGTTTTTCAAGGCCAGTTTTTAGTTCGCCCGCAGAGCCGATGAGAATCAGCGGTAATTTTGTGGCTTCGCGAACAGCCTCAACTGCCGCGCCAAAATCTCCACCGTTAGCCTGAACAGCAATGCCCCCCATAGACAAATCCATGCCAACGTAATCTACAACGTACTCGTCGACAGGTTTCACCTTAGCTTTAATTTCGTCTGCAGATTGGGTATCGTAAACGCGAATGAATAGTCCGGGGGGACTGAAGAACCTCTTTTTGTGGCGGAAAAGGACGACTTCGTTGCCGCCTTTTACTTCATGCCCATTCGATTTGATAGTGATGGGACGGACGGGAGGCGCGGCGGCTTCAGCCAATTTTGCTCGTGCTTCTTCGCTGACATCGGGGCATAGATCCAAAGAAACTTGTTTGGCAGCCAATTTCATGGCAAATGCTAAACAAGTTGGAAATCCGCACTCCTTACAATTTGTTTTGGGCAATAGTTGATAGATTTGAATTCCTGATAGAGCCATATTATTTCTCCATATTTTGAACATCAAACATTATTCGGGAGCGTCAAAAAAACATGTCACGTGAAACGTGAGGAATATTGCGTAATCTCACGTTTCACGCATCACGCTACATTATCATTTTCCCATTAAATCTTCGATTGCTTCCTTGGTACGTCTAACGCTTTCGGGATGGCGCAAAACAAGCATATCGGCGCCAGATTCCACAAGCATGATAGCTGTAGCTGTTTCCCACGCCAGAGCGCGGGTTTCCCAGTCGCCCCAAGCTTCGGGGACGCCTTCACTGACTTTGGATTCTTTGGCTTTCCAACATTCTTCGCCAGGAGTAACCATCATCGGGAATTGGGTCATTTTGTCACCCTGCAAAGCCGCAATCCGCAGACGTTCCATGACGGAGTAACCATATTCGAAACCGTAGCCCAAAGCTCCCGTGGTGGGATCCATGACAATGTTATCCAGCGGCAAGCCCATATCGCTAACGAGGATGTTGAGTTGTTTGGCTAAGTTGACATCCATGGCAGTCCGAGTGACTACCAATTGCCCATCCGCCATAGCAGAGGCAACAATTGTGCGGTAATTTTTCTCTTCGCAAACGCCCAATAAGAGACGCTCACCCTTGAAAGTGTTGGAAATTTCTACCAGCAGTTCGTTGTCGGGGTCTGGTTGTCCAGGCCCAAAGACAATGAGTGGTAAGCCACTAGCTTTAAGGACTTTGTCTACGGCTTGAACAGCTTGTTCTTTAGTTGTAGGATTACCATCGACATCATCAAGAGAGAGTTTCAGATATATAACATCTGCGCCAGCTTTCTCGGCCGCTTTGGCCCATTCGCCGGGGTCATCCATTACGTCTCCCCAAACGTCTACCAGTAAACTTGACCAATCACTAGGACGATGGTCAGCAACTTCAATGGCAATCACCGGTCTGCGCGGGGTATTGCCTTCGAAGTGCATAAATGGCATGGCGGTTTCGCCGCCTATGGTAACCGTGTGAGAGCGAGTTCCGCCTTCGGCTGCGGTTGCGCCGAGGGTTATTTCACGCACACTTCCATCCCATTTTTCTTTGGCAATTTTTGTTTTGGATTGTGCGTCAAACCAGGTTTTATCAGGTTCTATCTTTACAACAGGTTTTTCAGGTTCAACGGCCTGCGCAGGTTCACCCTGAGGCATAGCGGGGATGGCTGGAGGTTGATAAGCTTCTAGGCCATCTATTCCGCCTAACTCTGCCAGAGCGGCAAATAGGGCGCGGCGCAGCATGTTGACTGCGTTCTCGGCGCGGTCCTCGGTGATTCCGCTGGGGGGAGGGGCAATCGGTGTGGGAACGGGTTGCACCTCTGGTTCCAGTTTGGGTTCTGGCGCGGGAGCGGGTTTTTCTTCCGCAACTTTCTCGATAACAGCTTCTGCTTGAGCAATCACATCTTGTTCTGCTGGAGTTTCTTCAACATCCAGTTCTTTCTCTTCACGCTGCATGGTTCCCATGTCTAAAACAGGATGGTCTTTAGCTTTGAGCCATTCTTGGAGTTCTTCTACAGTGGTGACACTCTCGCCATCTGCGATGCGATCCAATAGGTCGGGGATGCCTTCGCGGTCGGCAACAGCTTGAAGTTCCCCTCTCATAGAATCTTTCAGGTTTTTACTCATCCAAACAATGCGCTTAAACCCGCCATCCGCGGAGATGAACTTGGGGCTGAGCATGTAGTATTTTCCAATGCCCATCACGCCGGGGGTTTGAACTCCGCCGCCAGCCATACCAGCCAGGGTGCTGAATTTCATACCCATGGGGGTCATGCCGGTATCTTCACGGCTGACCACAATTACGCCTTCTACCTCAGGGATGTACATGAGGATAGCCTCAAAGCATCCGCAGGCCGTCATGGGGTTTTCCATGATGGAATACATGGAAACTTTTTCTACAACGCCATGTGAAGCCGATTTGGTGTAATCAATTGTGCCTTGCCAATAACCCACTTCCTCGTCGTAACACTTGCCAAGTTCAATAGGCTGGTTAGGGCCAGTGGGGTCAATACTGTTGGAAGCCTTGCAGTCCAGCCAGTTGTAGGCTCCACAGAGGCCCAAACGTTCGGGGCTGACCACGCAAACGTGATCTGGGGCGAAGCTCTGGCAGAGGGTACAAGAATAGAACACATCTACAGAGTCATCGGTCATATCGGCCAGACGTTTGTTGCGGTAGTCGTAGGATTCGCGGGCTTTTTCCAGCCATTTTTCGACATCTTCTTTTCCGGTGTAGATTGCAACTTGAACTTTATCTAGAACCGCACCGAAATCTGCATGTAAGCGGGCGTGGATAATCTTTCCAAAGTGTTCTAGGTCAAAGCCTTTTTCGGCGGCTGTTTTAGAGATACGCAACCAGACAATATCGCGCTGACCAATGTGCTGGATACCAGAAGCGCCATTTATGAAGTCGTGGATTTGGCGTTCAAGGACAGGCTCGAAATCTTCTTCCATTTCACGCCCGGCCACCTGAACGACAACGCCCAAGTCCATGGCTTTGCCAACTTCTATATCTTCAAAGCCAGAGCCAATGACTTCAACTTTGCCATCTACAATCTTATCCATGTCGGTCATGAATAGATATTCAAAGGAGCGGGAGTATTTTCCGCCAAATTCAACGCGCATATCCGCACGCCGAACGACCTCACCTTCAAAGGCCGAGCCGTAAGGAACGGGGACAGGGACGTCTGTGATTTTAATTTTAACGCCGCGCACTTCAATACATTTTTGGACAAGTTTGTTAGCACGCTCTTTGTCATCTGCGCCTTCAATTTCGTTGAATGGCATAGAGACAACGTGTTCGTAGGTTGTGATGCCGGTGGGTAGAATTTCGGGGATGACTGTATCGGCAATGACGGGGAAGCCAAAGTTGAGGGCACCGGCCGCAGCCGCGTATTTGAGGTCGTCCACTTCTCCCAAAGCCAGCACGAAAGCGAAAACGCGATCCCGATTGTATTCTAGGATGTCGGTGGCTTGACCGGCCTTTAGTCCGCCAAAGGTGAGGGCGGAACGGGTGGCAAATCCCAAAGCGTAGATGGCGCTGATGGTGTCAGTGCCAAAGGGGACTGTGTAGGTATCGTAGCCCAGGTCAACGCCTTCTTCTACTAGTTGGTCAATGATGCTGCGTCCATTGACATTCCCAGAAAGGAATGTCAGGATGTTGCGCTGTTGCAGTTCACGTACAATTTGTACGGCGGCTTCATTAGATTTGGCCGCGCCTACAATGGCGGCAAAGCCAGGCATACGGCCGTCTACTAATTGGATGCCCCAAGAGCGAAGTTGGATATCGTCAATGGGGCCGTTCATGCGCCCAGTCATTCCAAAGTCGCGGTCAGCGTATTCGGTTCCGCCGCCCAATTCTAATTCAGGGTAGAGTTCCGGCTGCAGGCCGTATATAGATCTGATGGCCTCTATGGCTTCGGCAGCCAACAAAGCCCCCATGCCGCTGTCCAGAGTTTCGCCCAAGTAGGGCGTCCACTTTGATTCTGCGGGGACAGGGTGGAGCAGCTGACGAGCCTTTGTAAGCACTTCAGTAAGGTCGCTTAGTTTTGTAATTTCAAGCCCAGTCATGCCATAAATTACCGGCAAATAATAGGCAGTATTTGGAAATTCAACGAGTGTATCAGGGCCTTTCTCGGCTAATGCTTTTTGAAGCATAGCTTCGGCTTCAACAACTAAGGCATTGGCGCCGCGAACGGCTCGGGTTGCAATATATCGAGACATTTATTTGTTCTCCTTTACGCTACAGGCACGCCGTAAATTGCCTGGCGGCGGTCTGCTAGGGATAGTTCTTCGAGTTTGAGCATACGGTCATCGCCGCTTTTTCCAAAGGCTTCGGGGTTATACTCTGGCAAACCGAGTTCAGCGCGTTTTTTGTCTATGTGTTCTAGAACTGCATTAACTATCTCATCAACTTCGTTCATAAATTCTAGTTTAGCGCCAACCTTTTCTTCCCAGCCGTTGCTGAGGAGATCAAGGATAATAGAACTATCTTTCACTCGAGGATTTTCAGCCACGGGGGCGGTTCCTGACATGATGGTATAAACTCCAGACGCCACAACGTAAGTAGCGATTGAAATCGCTTTTTCGCTCATCCATTCAGGCGCGAGACCTACCACAGGGATTTCGCTTATATCCTCACCTAAGCCACCTTCCTCAACGACTTGGGCTAAGACAGTCAAAATGCGGCTATTATCAACACACGAGCCCATGTGCAACACAGGAGGGATACCAATAGTTTCGCAAATTTCTCTTAGACCAGGGCCAACCTGATCCAGACCAGCTTCGCCAGTCAGTAAGCCTTGTTTAGCACTCGCAATGGAGCTGCATCCAGTTTCTACTATTAAAACATCTTGTTTGAGTAACTCCTCAGCAATGCGAATATGCATGGCATCATGTTGTTCACGCGGGTTGTTACAACCCACAATCCCAACCAAACCACGGATGCGTCCAGACATCACAGCGTCATTAAGAGGGCGGAATGAGGAGCGGTACGAGCCGCCCAGGGCGTAGTTGATGTATTCGTGAGAAAAACCTGGGATCACAGGTGAACGGTGATCAGGGATTTGAGTCTCGCCACGGTTTTTATAGTTATCAACAGCAGAGCGAAGAATCTGCTTGGCTATATCCAGAGCCTTTCTCTCATCAAATTCAATGTGGGTGGCGCCTTTGATCTTTACTTTTTTGGAAGTTGTGATGATTTCTGTGTGGAAATGTTCGGCCATACCAACTATGGCTTGCATAATACACTGAACATCAACCACCATAGATTCAACCGCGCCGGTCATAATAGCCAGTTCCTGCTGCAAGAAGTTACCCGCAGCCGGGATGCCCTGACGCATGAGAATTTCATTAGCGGTGCAACAAATACCAGAAATATTGATACCCTCGGCTCCTGCTTCTCGAGCATATTCGATCATATCAGGAGATTGTGAGGCAGCGACGATCATGTTGCTTAAAGTTGGTTCGTGACCATGCACAATCACATTGACGTAATCATCTTTAAGAACGCCAAGGTTGGCTTCTCCTAAGATAGGAGCGGGAGAACCAAATAGAATATCAGAAACATCAGTGGCAATTAGGCTTCCGCCCCAACCATCTCCAATAGCAGTGCGAAGGGCATGATCTAGAATATGTTCAGCATCTTGATCATCGCCGATATGAGTGCGGTGAAGACATTCAACCACTTCACGGTCAACGCCGCGTGGTAATACTCCCAATTTTTTCCATACTTCTTGACGTGTTTTCGGCGCTCGGGATGTCGAAACAACTGTCCCATTTTGCTGTCCGAATTGAGCAATGTATAAATCTGCCAAATCATTGGCAATTTCATTTGGAGAGCGGCCTTCAATAGGGATATCGTAGCCAGCGGCAAGGTTGCGAAGCTTTGCCACATCTCGAATTATATAACCTTGTGTTTCGCCATTGGCGGTTTCTTTAAGAGTAAATGCCATGTCACGGCCATGATCAGAGTGAGCGGCGGCTCCAGCAGCGACCATGCGAATGAAGTTGCGAGCCTGGATTGTGTCAGCAGTTGCTCCACAAACTCCAGTCTGCCCATCTTTCACGATTCGGCAAGGCCCCATGCTGCAAATTTTGCAACACAAATTGTCGGCTCCAATAGGACAAGCCTTCATGTCATCTGCACGGCTAAAAGCTGTTCCGTACCCTAGTTCATTAGCCCTGATCAGCATCTCTTGAGACGCTATATCTATGGTTTGTTCCTGCGGGGTTCGTCCATTACTTTTTTTAGCCATTGTTGACCTCCTCGGTTTGCGTCACGGCTACATCAAGCAAGCCCATTCCCGGGCAGGGCCACTGAGCGCGTCCTTCATAGCGCACGTCTTGCTCGAAACCAATTACGTTTTTCGTTTGAGCATAAGCCGAAGTACGGCGGAAGAAAGCTTTTTCCCTAGCTTCGTTAGCTGGGATATCTAGCTCTTGAGGAAGCGAAAGGTCCTCAGCGTAACCAGCCTCTTCAAGTTTAGTTAATATTGCTTCCTTAGTTATTTCCTTTGAGTTATGCTCAATCTCAACAACACGGAAACCACTGCTAGCGTACACATCTTTCACGCCATCCAAGCCCAGCAAAATGTGCCTGACTTCAGTAACGTGATGATCACCATACATAGCAGGAAGCTCTAAAATAGTTTTCATACAAGAAACTCCTTTGACAAATAAATATCTTATGGGCTTAAAACGCAAGGGAAACCCTTTAGAGCAGTCGTATCCACTCTAACAAAGTTTCCCTTTCATTGACTAAGGCAAATAGTTTTCTATGGGCAATTACAGATAGGAACAATTGTCGCCTCGTTATAGAACATTATAAAATAAAAACTAACTTCCCAGAATGTTTCTAGCAAATATGCTTAACTTTTATAAAATTTTAAACAAGTTTCCAAGGGGTTGTCTGCAATCTCCATCCAAGGAATGCGGCTCCTTGGGCAGCGAAAAGTACAAAGTTATAATGGACACCCGCTAAAAATTACGCAAAATAAAACAATCTCCCGTAAAGTATAACAGGATTTCATAGTTTTCCTAGTGACTTTATCCACTTCCAGCCAGTTTTTTTAGGGTGTTTTGTCTTTTCGGCATGGTAACTACTCAGGCATGTCATTGCGAAGCGGTGTTTTCCCGCTGAAGCAATCTCTTAGAGCGTCTGGGAGACTGCTTCGGGGCAAAAAATGCCCCTCGCAGCGACATTTCAAAGGTGGGCTAAGTAGTTACTCGGGATGATGATTCTCGTTCGCTAAGATATTGTCAACTAAACTACCTCAACTGGGGATGTTCAATTCAATGCCGCCCAAACTTCGAAAGTCTCAAAAGTGCCTTATCTAGCCACGTTTTAGATGATCTTAGGATTGTTTTTACTTCAAAGTTCTTAGCAGAAGACTTCCAAAGTCTCAACGAATTGAGAACCAGGGCAATCGCATATAGACTTGGAATCAATTCCATGTCTACTTCAAAGTAATTATTCACTCCCTTCCCGCAAATGTTCAATGACGTGTCATTCTGAGAGCG
>QMOK01000018.1 GCA_003648195.1 Chloroflexota bacterium
TTCTAAATTTCGTTCGGCGGCTAACATTTGCCAGGGAACAAGGTTGGAGTGATGTTCTGTTTCGGTGAGCAAAACGCGATCCCCGGCCTTTAGAGTGGTTTTGCCCCATGTTTGAGCGACTAGGTTAATAGACTCGGTGGCGTTGCGAGTGAAGATTATTTGCTCAGGTTGCGGCGCGTTGATGAATTCGGCTACTTTTAGGCGGGCGTCTTCGTATAAGGCGGTGGCTTCTTCGGCTAGGGTGTGAATTCCACGATGGATGTTGGCGTTGGATTGACGATAGTATTTATCCATTGCCTGAATAACAGATTCTGGTTTTTGGCTGGTGGCGGCGGAATCCAAATATACCAGGGAAACGCCGGGACGGATTTCTCGCCGCAAGGTGGGAAAATCTTCCTTAACGTGTTCCATATTTGACATAGAATTGCCTAACTTGCCGCTCATAAGTCATTCTCTGGGAAAGGGCCTCTGTTCTCAAATTCCTCACTATGCTCTCCTTGAATTCGAGGCAGGCGTTGACGCGGGCGCCGGTGTGAGCGTTGGCGTGGGTATCGAATATCAGCGGAGTTTGTCTGACACCACAAAACGCGGTCGGGGACCATCCATCCATCTGTTAGATACACGTTTCTGTCAAATTGAACCGCCACTTTTTTGGGTGATTTTTTAACTACCACGCCTTCTAGCCAGTCTCGAATTCGTTCTTCGTTCCAATCGTGGTCGCAAAAAACTTCAACATGATCGCCAATTTCAAAATCTTTTCGCACGTTCTGGGGGGTATTAAGTGGTATACCAGTCAATTTTTCCTCCAATATATTTTCTCAATAAAAAATATGTTAATTTTCTAGCTGCCTGACAGTTTAAAAATTAGCCTTAGTGATAGAACGCGGATTACCAGAGGCACGCCTCTGGCAACGCAAATGCCGCTGCGCTAACACAGGTTTGCGCAGATTTAATCATTTTTAAGTTTTTAATCTGCGTTTATCCGCTACATCCGCGAGGCCGTAGGCCCATCCGTGTTCTATTTTCTTGCTTTTGCCAAAGTGTCTGGCAGCTAGTTAATTTTCAGTTTGTTTTGGATCGTCTCTGTTTGTTAGGTAGTTATCCTAATTTCTGGTGAATTGCTTGCGTAAATCGTTCTTTGACGTCTGCCAAGGGAATATGGCGCAGAATGTCATCAAAGAACCCGTAAACTATGAGTCTTTCTGCTTCTTGAAGGGGAACGCCTCTAGCCTGTAAATAGAATAGTTGCTCAGGGTCTATTTTTCCTACCGTAGCGCCATGACTGCACCGAACTTCGTCGTTGAGAATTTCCAAGCCGGGGAGGGAAGCAGCGTGTGCGTCTTCGCTCAGCAGCAAGTTCCGATTTGCCTGATAGCCATCAATGTGATGGGCGTCTGGGGCAACGTAAATCATGCCGCTCCAAACCGAGTGCCCTGCTCCTGTGAGCGTGCCTCTGAAGAGCAGGTTGCTATATGTGTGATGAGCAAGGTGATTCTGCTGCGTGTCATGAGAAAGGTGTTGCTCGCCGTCTGCGAAGTACAAGCCTGAGATTTTGCTCTCTGCTCCTGGGGCTGCGAGGTCTACAGAAATAAAATGCTTGGCTAAATGTGAGCCTAATCCGCCTGCTACCCAATCGATGTGGCCGTCCTTATCTACTTTGGCTTTTTTGTGTCCAAAGCTCCACACGTTTCGCCCCAATGCTTGCAATTCGACAAACTTCAAACTTGCGCCTTGGCCGACATAAATTTCAACGTTTTCGCTGGCAAGTGATTGGGCTTTTTCGCCTTCTGGCGAGCTGGCTTCGTGGACGTAGGTTAGGGAAGCTCCTTTTTCTAAGTAAATTAGCACATGCGAAAGGTGTGCCAATCCTTCGCCGGCAGCCCATAATAGACTGTGCAGGGTCTGGTCTATTTGCAAGTCTGCTGGGATGTAGACGAAAACCCCATTTTTGGCGAAGGCGCCGGTTAACGCCGCGAACTTGCCCTCTGCGGGGGAAATTATTTTGCCTAAGATTTTTTCTAGTAAGTCGGGATGTTTTTCAGCAGCCGTGTTCAAATCGGTGAAAATGACGCCTTTTTCAGCGAGGTTAGGGGCGAGTTCAATAGAAACGTTTTTGGGGCCAATGATGGCCTGTCCGCCTTTGTTGTGTTCGGCATGAATGGTTAGACAATGCGCTGAAATTTCATCTTGATTGATTTCGGGGGTTTTTCCGTTGGGGAGGTGCAAAGCGTCCATGCGCAGGGGCTGAAGGCTGGTGCGCCGCCAGGTTTCGTCTTTGCGCGTGGGGTAAGGGAGGCGTTGGAATGTGTCCCGCGCGTTTTTTCGGTATTCCGCCAAAACGCGGGGCGCGTTCCCAATCTCCCATGCAAAATTGAATTGTTTTGTGTTTTGCTTTAGTGCCATAGTAGTCCTTTTTTATCCGACAGAGCCTTCCATTTGAAGTTGGATCAGCCGGTTCATTTCAATGGCATATTCCATGGGGAGTTCTTTTACTAGGGGTTCAATAAAGCCTGAGACAACTAAGCTGGTAGCTTCTTCTTCGCTTAAGCCTCGGCTCATCAGATAGAAGAGTTGCTCGGCTTCTACTTTTGAAACGGATGCCTCATGCCCAATGGTGACATCTTGTTCATCTACTTCAATGACGGGGTATGTGTCGGAGCGAGAGTGTTCATCTAAGATAAGGGCGTCACAAACCACATTGGAGCGCACGTTTTTCTTTCCAGGGTTGACTTTTACCAAGCCGCGATAAGACGCTCTTCCGCCGTTTTTGCTGATTGATTTTGAGACAATTTTACTGGTCGTGTTGGGGGCAAGGTGAATCATTTTGCCGCCCGTATCGTGGTGCTGGTCTTTACCCGAAAAAGCGATGGATAGAATTTCTCCGTGGGCGCCCTCTCCAACTAGGATGCAAGCGGGGTATTTCATGGTCACTTTGGAGCCTAGATTGGAATCTACCCATTCCATGGTTCCGTTTTCTTCTACGCGGGCACGCTGGGTGACTAGGTTATAAACATTGTTAGACCAATTTTGAATGGTGGTATAGCGCACTCTGGCGTTCTTTTTAACAAAGATTTCGATGACGCCGCTGTGAAGCGAGTCTGTGGAATATTGAGGAGCCGTGCAACCTTCTACAAAGTGGACGCTTGCGCCTTCATCTGCAATGATTAAGGAGCGTTCAAATTGTCCGATATTCGCCGCGTTGAGACGAAAATAGGCCTGAAGAGGCAAATCTACTGTAAGTCCCGGAGGGATATAAACGAAAGACCCTCCCGACCACACAGCACCATTCAGGCTAGCGAGTTTGTTATCGGTATATGGGACTACGGATCCGAAATATTCTCTAAATAGTTCGGGGTGTTTCCGCAGGCCATTTTCAATGCTTAGGAAAATAACGCCCTGCTCTTCAAGGTGTTTATGAATGTTATGGTAGACCATCTCGGATTCGTATTGCGCCCCCACGCCAGCCAAGAATTTTTGCTCTGATTCGGGAATTCCCAGACGATCAAATGTGTTTTTAATGGTTTCAGGGACCTCGTCCCAGGTGCGTCCCTCTTCCTCTGTGGGTTTGACGTAATAATAAAGGTCATCCAAATCTAAACTTGATAAATCGCCTCCCCAATTTGGCATAGGATGTTGTTTGAAATATTCCAGCGATCTTAGACGATATTCCAACATCCATTCTGGTTCCCCTTTCATGGCCGAAATTTCTCGGACAATATCTTCGTCTAAGCCTTTGCGGCTTTTAAAGACATAGCTCTCAGGGTCGCTGAAACCATATTTATATTCATCATAGTCTTTTAATAATTTTGCATCAGTAGTCATGCGCTACAGACTCCGTGTGAGATTAATGAATTTTTCCTGCCGAGCCAATTAAGCGGCAAGCTTCTCGCGTACCCATTCGTAGCCTTCTTCTTCCAAGCGAAGAGCCAATTCTGGGCCTCCAGATTCTACAATCCTTCCCCCCAGCATGATATGTACATAATCTGGGTGGATATAGTTCAAAATTCGCTGATAATGTGTAATAAGTAGCACCCCTTGCTTGGAATCTTGAACAGCGTTCACGCCGTCAGACACTATTTTAAGAGCGTCTATGTCTAAGCCAGAATCTGTTTCATCGAGAATGATAAATTTAGGTTCTAGAGTAGCCATTTGTAAAACTTCAACACGTTTCTTCTCTCCACCCGAAAAACCATCATTTAAGTATCGGCCAGCAAAAGCAGGGTCCATTTGCAGCATTTCCATCTTAGAACGAAGCAATTTGCGGAAATCGGGGATGGAAATTCCCTTGTCGGCGGGGTCGTGTGCTTTGCGGTGAGCGTTCAACGCCATGCGCAGGAAATTTGCCACCGAAACACCGGGAACAGCCACCGGGTACTGAAAAGCCAAAAACAGCCCCAAATGGGAGCGTTTGTCTGGAGCAAGTGCCAGAACATTTTCTCCACCGAAAAAGACTTCGCCTTCAGTAACCAGGTAAGAGGGATGTCCCATCAAAGCATAAGACAAAGTTGATTTCCCTGTCCCATTAGGTCCCATAATAGCGTGAACCTCACCAGCTTTAATGGTGAGGTCAACACCTTTTAATATTTCTACGCCCTCGACATTAACATGTAGGTTTTTTATTATAAGTTCAGCCATGCACTAAATACTCCTGTTTCACAATTAATCTCTGACCAAGGGCGTTTCAATTTACAATATCCCAAATCAAAGATACTTATTATAAATTCGCGGGGATTGTAGCATAATACAAGAGACAAGTCAATATTTAGGATAATTATCATATAAATTATTGACGTTCTTTTCTGCCAATGATATACTCTGCGCCAAAGACTAACTTTTATACCAAAAAATGAAACTATATGAGCATAAATACCCGTGACCGCGTTCTAAAAACGCTCCTGCTCCGGCAAAAGTGTACCATCAATGAGCTAGCAGATTCAGTGGGCATCAAGCCAATCTCTGTGCGCCACCATCTCGCCAAATTAGAAGCAGAAGGCCTAATTGCGTCCTCAGAAGAACGGCACGACGTTGGGCGACCGCGACTCGTATACGTCCTCACCCGAAAAGGAATGGAAGAATTCCCCACCCGCTATCTCACTCTCACCCTCCGCTTATTAGAACAACTCAAAGCAACCCTTCCAGAAGAAATGGTAGGAGAAATCTTCCGTAAAATAGCCCAAGACATGGTTCTAGACATTACAGAAGACCTTGATACTGAAAATTTATCCATAGAAGACCGACTCAATATCCTCAAAGATCTCATGGCCGTTGAGGGATTCACCATAGAGTGGGAAAAAGAAGATGATCACTACCGCATTATAGAAGCTAATTGTCCGTACCATCACTTGGGGGAAACTCACACCGAAATATGCGCGGTCAGCCAAGAGCTAATTGCTAATATAACTAATGTTGCCCCCACGCAAGTCAAATGCATCTTAGATGGGGACGCTCATTGCAAATACATCGTCCCAGCCTCTGAATAAAAACAAAGACTTCCGAAGTTTTAGAAACTTCGAAAGTCTTTGCCTTAAACTATTGAAAAACACAAAAACCACCCATGAATAAAACTACCTGGAAAATAACTGAGACACACCCGCGACTTGCTCAAAAAGTTGAAGACTGCCTGAGAAAGGTAATGGACCCTGAATTAGGCATGAATGTCATTGAGCTAGGTTTAATACGTGAAGTCATAATTGAAGGTGTCCAAGCGCACGTGACCATGATCTTCACCTCACCATTCTGCCCATATGCGCCGCGCCTGTTAGCAGCCTGCCGCACCCAGGTAGAGCAAACCCTCACCATGCCCACGCGGATCTCGGTTGGCAAAGAAGTTTGGGATAGAACTTTTATGGAAGAGGATGACGCCGCCGACTGGGGCCTATACTGATTTCCAAACGTTTAACATCGCAAATTGAAGGGGGGAAACAGCTCCGTGCCAAGTGCCCCTCCTCCAACGAAATACCGCCCATACCCAACCCCGCCTGTTCACCAATTCCGGTTCAATGGAAAATAGCAGGGTAGATGTCATTGCGAACCTCCGTTCTTTGGAGGTGCGGCAATCCCCCAGATAGCAGGGGAGACTGCCACGTCACAAAAGACGTTCCTCGCAGCGACATAGTTGGGTTATTTTGTTAAGTATAACCCCGTTATTTTCTGAAAAACCTCAATTCCTCAATCCACCAACTTCCAGGAGAAAATCATGCGCCCTAAACTAAACATGCTTGACGACAAAATGACAGCCAAAATCATCGCCGAGGGCTTCTCGCTGCTCATGGATCCCGGCATAGAGGTTAACAATGATGATGCCCTCCAATTACTGCGCGAAGCCGGCGCAGATGTAAACATGGAAACCAAAGTCGCCCGCATCCCCGAAGCCCTCGCCCGAAAAGCGCTGGAAACCGCCCCCTCGGAATTTTACCTCTACAACCTAGATGGCGAACCGGTCATCCACTACGGAGGAGACAGCGTCCACTTTGACCCCGGCTCCGCCGCGCTCATGCTTCTGGACAGCGAAACCCAAAAACAACGCGAACCAAACACAGCCGATTTCGTCAAATTTATCAAACTCGTTGAAACCCTGCCCCAAATAGACGCCCAAAGCACGGCCATGATTCCCACCGACATCCCAGAAGAGATTGGCGACCTTTACCGACTCTACCTGGCCTTAAACTACATGCGCAAACCCATTGTCACCGGCGCGTTTAGAACAGATACCTGGTGGACAATGAAAGATATGCTCGTAGCCGTGGCAGGGAGCGCGGAAGCCTTAGCTGAAAAACCCATTGCCATCTTTGACGTGTGTCCCTCTCCCCCGCTAAAATGGAGCAACCTCACCTGCCAAAACATGATTGACTGCGCCCGCCACAGCATCCCCTCCGAGATAGTTTCCATGCCGCTCACAGGAGCCACCGCGCCAGTCACCTTGGCAGGAGCGGTCGTTCAGCACACGGCTGAATGTCTAAGCGGGGTGACAATCTCACAACTAGCTAAAGAAGGGGCGCCTATCGTCTGGGGCGGCTCCCCCGCCGCGCTAGATATGCGAGAAAGCACAACACCCATGGGCGCGGTTGGGACTTGGATGATAGATTGTGCCTATGCACAAATCGGCAAGGCACTAAATATGCCCACGCACACCTATTTGGGCATGACCGATGCCAAAATTGTAGACGCTCAATGCGGGCTGGAAACATCTGGCGGCACGCTAATGGCCGCCTTAGCGGGGGTTAATATGATCTCTGGGGCGGGTATGATGGCTTTTGAAAACTGCCAAAGCTACGAAAAACTGGTCATTGACGCCGAGATAATCGGCATGGCCAAACGCCTCATCGCTGGCATCCAGCTCCGCGAAGACCCCATTGCCCTCCCCCTTATACGTGAGTTAGGGCACAACGGCACGTACATCACCCACGACCACACCTGCCAGTGGTTCCGCAAAGAACTGCACATCCCCTCGCGGGTGATTGACCGCCAGCCCACAGAAGAATGGGAGAAAAGCGGTGCGCTCACCGCCTGGGATCGCGCCAAGCTGATGGTAAATGATCTGCTTGAAACCTATCAGCCCTACAATCTCTCAGACGAGGTGCGGGGCAAATTGCGCGAAATTGCCACCAAAGCGGCCCAAAAGTTCGGGATGGATGAGCTGCCGCCGCTGCCGTAAGCTTGCACGGAAACTCGTGAGTAGTAGCATGTCAAGCATGAATTGATAGCTTATAGCAGCAAACGAAAGTTCGCCTATCCTCTAAAACGGGCACTCGCGTGCCCTAACACATCAAATTACATTTGACAGCCCACTATGAATTAGGAAAGTAGTAAACTACCCAACCAAACGTGGTAAACTATAAAACATCCCCTTACAATCCTTATAGAAACCCTCGGAGGAAAAAATGCCCCCACTAAGCGAAGAAACTCAAAGTAAGCTAGATAGTCTGAAATACGATTTAGGAAATTTACAAGAATCGGTGTTGCTGACCAGCGTCAAAAATGAAGTAGAAGAAATACAAACAACTTTGTCTATGCTTCCATCCAAACTTGTGGAGCTGCGAACACGCGGTTATGTTTTCCGCAGTTTTCTAGAAGATAAAGTTGACGCCCTGGATAAGGAATGGGGAAGGATAAATACTAGCCTTACCCTTGAAATTAAACGCCGCGTCCGCGCACTAGAACGAGAGATAAACGAGGCAGAAGACGCCCTAAACAAGGCATTAAGTGGCCGCGCGTCCTACATTGCCCAGGCCGAAAATGCCATAAATTCCTTAAAGCGTGAAGTAGATTCCGCGGCATCGGCTATTAAATCTAAATACAACTCCCTTAAAAAGAATGTGGATGACGCGCGGGAACAAGTAAACCAGGCGCAACAAATGTTGGACGACATCAACGAAGCCAGTTTTCAACTCTACCCAGCCGAAGATCCCGTGGCGTCTTGTACGGCTCAATTCATGGAAAGCAAAAAAGACGGCCCCAAAGGCATCCTCTATCTCACAGACGAGCGCATCATCTTTGAGCAAAAAGAGAAAATAGCCACCAAAAAAGTGCTCTTCATAGCTACCGAGAAAAAAGAAGTCCAGGAACTAATTTTCGAAGTGCCTATTGGACAAATTGAGAAAGTCAAATCTAGTCAAAAAGGCTTCCTCGGCGGCAAAGAAATGTTAGAGTTACGCTTCGGAGCCAAGGCCAACCTCAACAGCGCTCTGCTCCATCTCCGAAACGCCGAAAATGAAGAATGGTCTCGCCTGATTGGTCAAGTAAAATCGGGAGAGATTGCCAACGAACGCACAGAGGCCAAGGACGAAGAAGCTATAGAAAAAGCACGTTCTGCGCCCACCAAATGCCCTGGCTGCGGGGCTAGCCTAGATGTAGAAATTGTGCGCGGCATGAGAGAAATTGAATGCCCTTATTGTGGAACAGTGATTCGTCTCTGAACGAATATTGAAGTCACGACTCACTACGGGGAAACGTTTGGGGGATTTGCAATACTTCAACGGACAAAAAACTCCCTCCCCCCGGCGAAGTCGCCTTCGCTGGGGGGAGGGAGTCCGTGAAATTGTGGAAATGCCATTCCCAGCGGGAATCGCGAAATTAGCCCGGGGACGGGGGGAAAGCAGGCACCAAACTCAAGCGCTGTGCTATTCCCAAAGACGTGTTGAACGTCTAAATATAGGGGGTTAGAAAATTAGCGTTTCTCCACTTTTCGCGCTACCACTGATGTTCACAACCAGAATACGTGTCAGAGCCGCCTCCCCCATAACAATAATCTTCTCCCCCGCCGCCAATCAGATAATCGTCTCCTGGGCCGCCTAGAATAACATCGTTTCCTGGACCGCCGTTCAATCCAAAATGAAATACAAAAATCCACCTATCATCATTTCCGGCTCCACCTACAATGCAGTCATTGCCGCCAAGATTATGGATACCAAAAAGTCCTATTAGAACGTCTACCCCCGTGCCGCCTAAAATGAGGTCGTTATTACCTGTCGGAAGCTCTCCCCCAGCAAAATCAATAACATTCTGAACGTTTATGCCAGCACATTGATCGGGTTTGACATCGTTCGGAGAAACGCCGTTGTTCAGCTCGTCTGCGCGGCTGCCAGAGACAATGTTCGTAGCAGAAACGGCGGTGATGATGCTAATAACAACCACTGCCAGCAAAGATATTAGAATGATTAGCCCAATTTTGCCCGTAAAACGCCTAATTATGCCTCTCATCTAATTTACTCCTCGGTGGCCGCGTCTGGTAAAAAATGGCTGTTGTCAAAAAAAGTGGCAATTTCATTTGCCTGTACTAGCCGGCTCAAGAAGTATCCTTGGCATGCGTCAACCTGACTCTCTTTCAGGAACATTATTTGTTCCTCTGTCTCTACTCCTTGGGCTGTTACCATTAGATTCAAACTTTTAGCTATATTCACAACTGCATTAACTAAGTAATTATTTTGAGGATTTTGAACAATGCTCCGGTCTATTTTTAGACAATGAACCGGCATTTGAGACAAATAATCTATTTGATTAGCTTCGGCAGCGGCAAAATTGTCAACAGCTAAAAGAACGCCCATTTCATGTAATTTGTGTACGTTGGCTAGAGCAACTTCATCCTTTGAGACTATATTAGCCCGATTGATTTCTACCTGCAAATGGTGAGGGGCACAACCTGTTTTTTCTATTACTCCCATGAACCAATTAATAAACATGGGATTAGCAAAGCGATAAGCAGAAACGTTGACTGAAAGTTTACCAAAGGGGATTTCCATCTCTTGCCATTCGCGCGCCTGGCGACAAGCCTGTTCCAGAACCCAATTATCAATTTCTTGTATTAAATCGCTCTCTTCGGCACGGGTGATGAACTCCGATGGGTAAATGATTCCGTACGTAGGATGTGTCCAACGCAAAAGAGCTTCTACGCCTATACTTTTTTCAGTCTCTAATGAAACAATAGACTGATAATAAAGTTGGAGTTCTTGTCCTATTATGGCTTGCCGCAGGGCACGCCTGAATTCGCTAAAATTGGGGAATGCCGCTTCTGGGTCTGCGCCGTCTAGGGCGTATTGATAAACTGTATTTCCGTCTTGTACTAGGTAACGGTGAAATAAGCCTTGTTCTTCATGCAGAATCACAGCCCCATAGCGTTCCGCTAATTTCGACAGCTCTTGAAAAGAAATAACTTCTACAAAGTGGTTATCGCCTGATGTCAGGTTCTCTTCTCGAATGTCTATTAGTAGGGGACTATATTGAATTTTGATTCGTGTCGCGTCTCCTTTTTGCCAGTCGTGGTAAACGGGCAACCCGAACCAAAGCCCAAGCATCAGGGATAAGATAAACATCCCCGCAGAAATCAACCGCGCAATTATAACGGGCATTTCTACGCCCAAAACTGTTAATTCGTTTGTTTCTTGGCGAAAACGCGGGAGTATCCCTATTTCGGTAGTTGTTAAAGGATTGTTTTCTGCGTCACTGATAATCCGCATCAAAAGGGAGTCAAGTTGAAAACTAATAGCGGGAGCGAAAGTATCGTGTAGTTCTTCTCCCATCACTTTTCCTTGAATGAATATTTCGGGAGTAATGATCAGGTTATACCATTGGTTGCCTACACCTGTAGCCTCTTCCATGTGAGTGATCAGTTCGCGCATTTCGCATAAGTTAAGTCCTGTTTTGACGATGAGCTTCTGACCAGAGAATGAGGTTTGAGGCAACAGTTGGAGTGTTCGGTTCCAGCCATTGGGATCAGTAACTTTGGCAGAGATACGAGCAGTTCCTTGAAAGCTCTCTGTGGGAGCTTGCTCTACTAGCAAGATGTCCAATTCGTATTCATAACGCATATTTACGTCACAAGCAAGTTCTAAAAACACCGGCTCTCCGGACTGTATCTGTTCAGCGTCGTAAACGTCTCCGGTATCTACAGCAGTATAAGTCAAATTTCCAGTATGTCGGTATTGAATGTCATCTGCGACTTGCAGTTTCGCTGGCTTGGTGAAGGCAAACGCTCCTAATAAGAGAGCTAGCAGAATGAATACGCCCAAAACTAATAGAATTTCGAGACGGCTTTCTGGAGAACCTGTGTCAGAAGGAGTAACACGTTTTTTTCGTTTCATATATTTTCTTCTTTGGTGTTTCGATAAAATCGTTTTTTTGTTAAAAACAATGACTACAACCAAACCGGCGATTAAAATGGAAAATAAGGCCAGGTATCTAGGATCACGTAATGTTTTTATGACACTCCCACCAGAGGAGATATGCAACCATAGTTTACCAAATATATCATTTGTTGTGGGCTTATAAGTGTCGAGCCAAGAATTATGGTCACCCTTGAGAACAAATTGCTCCCCTTTTTGGTCAACAATACGATGAAAAACCGGCCCAATATTGGGATGCTCGTAGACTATTACATCTTCAATTTTATAGCTATTCTGTTTTCTCGCGATAACCAAATCGCCTTCATGGTAACTTGGCTCCATGCTGTTCCCGTCTATCATCACGTAAGTCACCGAACCGCCAAGTTGAATTGGAGCAAAGAACAGCCACAGAACACCAAATAAAGCCCCAAAAGAGGCTATAGAACCAATATTCAATCGAATGTTTCGCAAGATTCTTTTCATTTTATAACAATAGGACGCAACTAATAATAGCTGCGCCCTATTGTGCCATTAAACTTCAGTTATGACCAATTGAGTTCCAGTAGCGACTAAATCATTCCCTTTACTGAGCGGCGGCAACATGCAGTTCAATTGCAGCACGGACACCAACGGTAGAACTGGAAAGATTGCAGGTCCAATTGGGCAATGTACCAGCAGTACAAGTGGTCCAATAAGTGGTGGCACCGTCGCCAACGCCAACATGAACTTCAGTAGTGGCGGGAGCATTACCGCCACCTGCCAATGTTAGATCAAACGCGACCTGGCTAAAAGCCGTTGGGTCTGAAGCGTCGAGAGTATAGTCAATATTCGTTACAGTATACCCAGATATAACGCCATCACCTTCACCAGCATTATTAGCGGGAACTGTATTCGCAGCGGCGAAACCATACACAGCAGCCCCTAAAACAAGGGCTAACATCGCTAAAACAATAATACGAGAACGTCCACGAAATAACTTCATAAAACACCTCCAAAATATACTAAAAGAAAATTCAAACAAACCATAAGAAGAAAAATATTATATCAATCATTTAACCTTTTATGCTTTTCAATTACGTTAGAAAAAAAACGAAAATCTCGCTTACCGCAATAATTTTTCTTTTTAGAGCGCATAAACTTAAAAATCTGGGGGGGCATTCCGCGCAACTACTCAGTCGCCATTTCAACCCGCATTCGGCGTGGCGGGCAACTGAAACACCCTCATCGAAATGACAGTGGGTAAATAGTATCTTGTCAAGCGTGAAATGATGGCTTGTAGCAGCGAACGAGAGTTCACCTGTTCCCTAAAACGGGCACTCACATGCCCAACTACAAACACATCACATTACACTTGACAGCCCAGTAGTTGCCATTCCACAGAATAAACAGATTAATATTTTACGCCCAGCCAAACCTGGCAGGTCTGCTTGAGCCTCCAACCGTGTAAAATCAGTTGTAATCCATCCCCAAAAATCACTTTAAAATGCCGCCAGAGACGCCAAGCTTTAAGGTACAATAAAAGACATACCTCAAACTGCCTATCCCCCACCAGCGGAGAAATAAATGAACACATCTGACCGTTTAGAAGCCATCCGTTTAGCCCAAACTCATGTCGCCCAACGCCCAGTATATTTAGACACCGAGACCACCGGTGTAGGCAAAAGCGATGTCATTGTTGAAATTGCAGTGATTGACTACGATGGTTCTATTTTAGTAAATAGTCTGGTCAGGCCAAATAAAAAAATTCCTTTTGGGGCCACTAACGTCCACGGCATTACGGATGAGATGGTAAAAAACGCCCCTCTCTGGTCGGAGGTTTGGGAAAAGGTAAAAGCAGTTCTAACCGACAGAGCAGTAGCAATCTACAACGCAGATTTTGACACCCGCCTTATGAAACAAAGCCACACTAATAACCAAATGCATTGGAGAAACCCTGCCGGAACAACGTTTTTCGACGTCATGCAACTATACGCTCAATTTTACGGGAAATGGAATCCACGGTACGGGAATTACCGCTGGCAATCGCTAGACGCGGCAGGAAAACAATGCGGCATAGCTCTCCAAAATACACATCGCGCCTTAGACGACACCTTGCTAACGCGAGACCTGCTGCGCTATATGGCAAAGCAAGAAAAATAGCATGTTCCATCTAGGAGTTACTCTATGAAAACAGTCACTCTCATCATCTGCCCCACATTCCAAGCCCAGCGGGACAAAATCATATTGGAAAACAATGGCATTAGAGCCGTGGTTGTCCCTCACTTTACATCTCCCCAAGCCTATGTGGGAGATTCTCAAACGTCTGAAATCATCGTTCGAGATGATGAACTAGAACAAGCCAAGGAAGTGCTCGGCATAGAATAAAACATTCACAAGCCTCTGATACCCAAGCCCATAAAAAATCTCTCCAACCGCGACTGGCTTTGGAGAGATTTTTAGATTCTGGGGGAAATGGTAAAGCGTGCGGCTGGCTAGGGAGGAGCATCCTCGTTTGGGGTAAAACCAGAGCGTCAAACGCAGTACTCTTCCCCCGCGCCAGGGCGAGGCTCCCCGCCCACAGCGGGAAACCATTCCCCAGCCCAGTTATTCTCTACTTTGTATTCGCAAACCGTCTTCTGAAAAACACAATGCCTATAACCAGCATTCCAATTCCGCCTGTCATTAGGAGCAGCGCAATAGTAGAAAGTGCTTTAGGTGAATGTGCCTCAAACGAAGAAAGTTTCACAGCGGTAGGTCCAAAGCCGTTCACGTAGTCTTCTACCTCTCCGTTTACTATCGTACCATTATAATCAGAAGAAGTGAGTGCGCTATCAGAAACACGCAAACGGAAATAGACTAATTCATCGTTATTGCCATAATCTGTTGGCACGTTAATTGCTTGAGTTACGTCTACTGGGCTACTTGTCGCTCCTGAGCCGTTGTAAAAATCTTCAAATGTGCCATCTTGTCCCCAGTCTATCCACAAGCCATAGTAAACGGTGGTAGGTTCACTGCTGTTAAGGGTGATAGTTACGTCTTGGCTGTCACCAGCTGTATAACCAGTAGAGGCAAAAGCCAAGCCGTCTTCATCTGTGCCGTCTCCAGTTGCGTTGGCATCAGGTTGGCCGTTAGTCTCAACGTCAACGGTAGCGCCTGCCCAGACCGCAATCACGTTGTCGGTAGTATCAGGGCCATCGCTGCCGCTATCGGGGAAAACGATATGAGATGGGCCAGGGCTATAATACGTTGCGTAATTTGGCGAACCACCAATGTTATCGGGGAGATCGCCCAAATCTGATTGTCCTAGAAAACCAAAGTCATTATCTGTAGATGTAGTACCACCGCTAAGGGTTACAGAGAAGTAGTTATTGCAACTTGAGGGGTTGGCAACACAATCTGTTTCGTCTGGTTCAGAGGATTGAGATAAGCTGGCAAATAATGGGCTATCTGGGTTCAAAGAAACTGTGTAGGTATCATCGGGCAAGTTGGTAAAGCTATATAATCCGTTAGAGTCGGTAAGCGTGGTGCCCAAAGGAGTTCCATTGCTATCCCACAAATAGAGGGTTATTCCAGCGAAAGGAGCATCTGTATTAGCACCGCCAAAATTATAAATGTTGTGGCTTTGATCAGCATCATAGAAAATGGTACCGCTAACGCCATTAGAACCATTAAGCTGGTATCCAAAGTCGGCTTTCAGGTCACAATCGCTTGTGCAAGTTCCCAGATTGGTTACGGCTAAACCGGTCACGTCAAAGGTGGCTGTGTTCGCGGTTCCAGTTCCGTCAGCATCGTAGGTTTGAGTGGTACCGCTAGGTTGAGCCGCCGCAATTGTATAACCTGTGCCGTTTGGTAAATTGCCAAAACTGTAGTAACCGTCTGTGTCTGTGGTGGTCGTGATGGCCGTGCCAACACCTGCCCCCAAATCTACACCAGCAGGCGGCGTGAGGGTTATGGTTACATCGCTTATGCCGGTTTCTTCTGGGTCTTGAACACCATCACCGTTGAAATCTATCCAGACGTAGTCGCCAATAGCGTTGGGCGGCTGGTAGCCAAAATCTGCGGAGAGGTCTTGTGTGCCCGCTGGGATGGCTGGATTTAGGTCATTTGAACTAGCTGAATCCCAGCGATCAAAGAATTTACGGTTGTCGCAATTTGTTGCCCCTGCCGCTGTGCAGGCTAAATTAGCGGGATTAGTATCATTATATGAATCTGGATCGCCTGTCAGGGTGTAGTTTTCTAGGGATCCGCCACTGCTAAAGTTAGAAGCGGCTACTTCAACAATGTAGTTACCTGGTAAAACCCCATCAAAGAGGTAATACCCTGGGTATCCTTCACTGTTGTTGGCCGTGGTTGTAGAAGTGATAAGTGTATCGGTAATAGAATCATATACACCGTTGTTGTTTACGTCTTCATAAAGGTTGACTAGCACTCCGTTGAGGCCGGGTTCGCCAGCATCATAGAGGCCATTCCCGTTATTGTCTTGCCAAATAAGGTCGCCAATAGAGCTTTTAGCGAAGCCAAAGTCAGCTTCATCAAAGTCTTCTCCAGCGGTCAAGGTTACCTCGTAGCTGATTTGAGCAAAAGTATTAGTATAAGAAGAACCTGTGCTGGTGAGCGTGTAGCCTTCCAAGTCTCCTCCGTTGCCAAACTCGCTTTGAGCAATTTCAACTATGTAATCACCGGCGGGAAGATTGGTAAAGTCGTAGAGACCGTACAAGTCGGCGTCATCACCAGCATCACTTCCTGTGGCTGTGTCGCCATCAATGTCAATGTAGCCATCAAGAACTGTGTAACCAAACCAGGTGCCGTCATCAGCAGTGGTAATTGAGCCATCGTCGTTAATGTCAACCAAGCCGTCAATGATATCGTAACCCAGCAGGTCGGCGGCATCGTCAGCGGTATCGCCGGCGGTAGTGTCATCACCATTAACGTCTAAATAACCGTCAATAACTTCATAGTCAAGGGTTATTGTAGTGTCAACCAAGGCGTCTTCTGTGTCAATGACACCATCACCATCTTGATCTTGATACAAATTAAGAGAGACCAAACCAATTCCGTCTTCGTCAACGTCTTGTTGTCCATCACCATCAGTGTCAATCCAGAGATAGTCGCCAATAGAACCCAGGCCACAGGGCAGATAGCCAAAGTCAATGGTATCGTCACCAGAGCCAGCCAGGGTGACAGAGGCTTTTGAATCACAAGTGGAGCAAATGCCACTTTCATCTGGGTCTTGTGTCTCGTCGTGGTTAGAGGGGAAGTCTGTATCACTAGTATTGACTACAACTATGTAACTCCCATTCGGTAAATTATCAAAGCTGTACTCGCCATTGCTATCAGTGCTATCGGTTTCTATTAAAGCGTCTTCGGGGTCAATTATGCCATCCCCATCGTCGTCTTCATAAAGCCATATTGTTATATCAGCAATGCCTTCTTCACCTGTATCTTGGTCGCCATCACCGTTCCAATCCACGTACAAGGTATCGCCAATGGAGTAAGTTCCGCTGGGCTGGTAGCCAAAGTCGTGTGAGCCAGAACTATCGCCCGCAGAGACGTTCAGGGCTGTTGTAGTGGCGTCATCGCAAGAGGTGGAGCAAGTGCCACTTTCGTCTGGATCGCCGGTTTGGGTGGTATCCGCTGGTTGGGTGACGACAACGTAAACATCTGTGTCTTCAAGACCTAAAGCGGTCAGGTCAAAAGAGTAATTTCCATCAGCGTCTGTTGACACAGTGGCATGAACCGTGCCAGAGCAGGTCACGTCACTGCATAGACTCACAGTGACGCCATTGATACCATCTTCGCCTGTGTCTTGATCACCATCGCCATTGGAGTCTGTCCATACAGTTCCGAAGACGGTAGCTGGAACACCGGTGTAGCCGAAGCTAACATCGGTAATGTCTTCATTTCCGCTGGCCAAGTCGCTGCCGCTCAATGTACCAATGGGATTGAAATACGATTCGTTCAAATTCTGACTCGTATCTCCCCATTGACTTCCGCAGGTACCACAACTGTGGCCTGTGGGCGAGGTACCATTCGGATTTTGATCGGTCTCCGAGGCACCAACTTCCGCGTTTTGCGTTCCGCCAGCTCCCGATAAAGCCACATAGTAAAAGCCCATCTCTAAACCGGTAAACTCGTAATAACCGTTGCTGTCGGTGGTTATCGTGCCAACTGATGTCCATGTACCGTTATTACTGCCACCACCAGAACAAGCTTTATTAGTGTTTATTCCGGTATTCAGTATCGTACCGTCCTTGTAGCAAGCGTACAAGGTTGCCGTAGCACCAGGGATACCGAAATCTGTTGTTCCAAGGCTCTCATAGCCAGTAGTCCCTTGCCAGCCGTCGCTGTTGCTATCGCTGTACGCATAACCGGAGATAGACCCAGCGGGTTCGATATCTACATCGGCGGTATCACTATCATCGTTGACGTCATTACCATTACTGAATTTTGCCTCAGTCACGCTGGCGGTATTGATCGTATTAACCGCAGATTGGCTGCTAGGATCTAATGCTGTAAAAGTTACTTCAACTGATTTGGTTTGTCCTGCATAAAGCGGTCCAAGGTCAGCCCAGGTAATTGTGCCTGCAGACTGACTTGTCTCAACGGGGTCAGCAGAAACAAAAGTGAGATAAGTACTATCGTAAGTATCTGTCAAAGGCAGAACGGCAATAGTGGTATCGGCCCCACCACAATGCTGGTCGGTGGTGATGCGAAAGCCCATAGCATCTATGTAGAGGATTGCATTATCTGTGGGTTGTGTCTTCTGCATGGCAAATCCAATTTCAAGGGTTGTACCAGTAAAATCGGACCAACTCCACGTGGCAAGGCTGGTCACGTCCCAGGCATAAATACCTTGATTACCTATCTCAGGGCCATAAGCATTAATATCAGCCACGGAGATGTCCGTTACAGAAGACTTCGCAGCTGAATGCCAAATATTGGTGTCCAGATGGTCATCGGTAAATGAGCCATCAACATACATAGAATAAATTGCTTCAACTTTGGTGATATTCCCTGCCTGGGTTCCAAGGCTGAAACTAGAGCTTGTTAAATCGTCTAAGTTCGTGGAAGGAGTATGGAACGCGTAAGCCCCATCAGGGATCCCATACGCTCCAGAAAGATTGCTCCACGACGCATCATCATTTGTCCCAGCCGCAGTTGCCCAAACCGTATGCTGGCAAAAGCCATCGGCTGTGCCGTCTCCGGGCAGATTATTGGTCAGGTCAATGCGAAAAGTAACGTCACCGCCTTCATAAGCGGGGTCATCTGAAGTTAATATCTTGGTTAGGCTCAAAGACGGGCCAAAGCCAAAGTCGGCATCGTTATAATCTTGCGAACCAGACACGCTCACTGCGTATTGCTTTGGAGTAGTCGGGCCGTATCCCGTAGGCAACTGGGTATCTGTGGTATCTACAACTACAATATAGTCACCATCGGGCAAGGATGTGAAATCGTATCCTCCACCGCCTGCGGTATCTTGTGTTTCAACAAGCAAATCATCATCGTCAAGAACGCCATCGCCGTTTTTATCCCAATAGAGGGTCACAGCAATATTATCTATCCCTGCTTCATCGCCATCATAAATACCATTATTAGAAATGCCGGTTGTGCCTCCGTCATCAGCCCAAACCAAATCTCCAATAGAATTCGTACCACTCACAATAGTTGTAGCGCAATCCTCTCCAAAAGAAGCAGCATCGCCAAAGCTGCCTTCAGCGCAATTTTCAATGAATGGGTCACCGCCACCACTGATATATCCACTGGGCACTTGAGCTTGGAACGTAACCTGTCCAGAATTATTGCTGCTTCCCGAAACCTCTAAAGGCTCACCCAACCACCATTGCAACATCACCTCTGATCCCACAGTGCTGGCTGTTGTCCCTGGGTCAGTAAGCGACCAAGTTTGCCCGCCGTCTGTAGAGTAGTGAATAGTGACACTATTGCCTGTGGGAATAGTGTTTCCAGAAGCGGCGCTATTAGCAATATATTCTAAGCCAACAGGTACCGTATCGCTAATAACAAGCGGAGCATCTACACTAGCGCCACTGCTAAGCGTTAAACCAGCTTCAACGGTGGTGCTGGTGTTAGTAAATGGAATAGTATAAGTATAAGCACTTCCACCTTCAGAAGTGGTTCCAGGGCCACTTTTACTAATGGTTACTTCGGGATCGTAACTTCCAAGAGGATCAATTCCTGTACCGTAGTCTCCATTGAATTTCTCGTTATCTCGACCAGAAGCCGCTTCTTGGTAAGGCGTAATAGGAATAGTACATACGCCACCAAGAGCCAAAAATTCGTAATATACCTCTCCGGTCACATTAGTATTATCGGCAGGTAAATCAGTAAAATAGAGTTGATCTTCAAAATCAATAACCATGTCTGGGTTGCCGCCACCGCGAGTAACAGTCAATGTCCCCTTTGTGCTAATAAGACGGAAACAACTAGGGTCATAAGCAGGCGAGCCAAAAGGCTGTAACCAAGCGTTATAATCGGGAACGAAATCTCCATTATTATCAAACCCCTGATTGACGTTCCCCAAACGGTACATAATGCCATTGGTCGTGATAGTGTCTCCGGGGTATACGGTATCCGTATCTGTGTTAAACCATTGCCCACCGGGATTTCCATTAGGTTTAATTTTATTCGCCATGGACGAAATCTCATTTCTGAAATACATGGTCTGGGTAACATTATTGCTCAAACTGCCATCTGCTGTACCCCAAACATCAAAATCCAAAGAGAGGTCGTCATCAGGCTTAACCGAAACACCCCAAGCGGCAATTGTAGCGTCATCAGCATTATTTATGGCTGTTTTAGGGTATTGGAATGACCAATATTGATATTTACATTCTCCGGGATCCAGATCACCAACGCGGCGGCTCGCGTCAGAGGCGCCGCCGAGATGAGTAAAACTATAATCACCTTTGTATGTCAATGTATCTCTAATGGGGTTCGTTTCAACAGGGTAAACTCCTGGCGTACCATGAGTAAAATCGCCTATATAGCCATATACATTGGTGATAGATGTATCTCCTGAGTTGCAGAATTTGCCTATAACAGTAGCTACCTCGGGCATATAACTAGATGGAGAAAGCACATTAGAATCAACCACCAAGTTATAGGCGGAGATAATCTCTACCGATAAGTTCCCAGCAGATTGCCCTTTATTGAAAGGGAATATTAGAGATACTAAAAGTAGAAGAGAAAAAAGAAAATAAATAAAACCAAGATTGTTATTTCTAGAACCAAAACCTTTCATACAAATCTCCTATTAAACCAAAAAACTGTCAAGTAAGTATCCTTGGCAGCTTGGCAATCTAGTGTTTTAGACCCATAGCTTTGCGCCCTCACTTCACAATGAGTTAGCCTTTTTCAAGCAAAAACATCTAGCAAGTATATCATTCTTCTTTTTTTTTGGGGGGGGGAATAGATTTACACTTACATATTATATTCAATGCAATTGCGCTTTTTTTTGAGAGTAACAAGCGTGCGGCTGGCTAGGGAGGAGCATCCTCGTTGGGGGTAAAACCGGAGCGTCAAACGCGGTGCTCTTCCCCCACGCCCGGGCGAGGCTCCCCGCCCACAGCGGGAAACCATTCCCCAACTTCATCGGCTATATCCTAACTAGCTTTTGAACTCGCGAACCGTCTTACGAGAAGCACGACGCCAATAATCAATATTCCGCCCACTATCACTGGCACAAGAATAGCCAAAACCGAGACAACTGTGGCCACCACATCCTCTAAAAAACTGGCTGCGGGATGCCCCGCGCCGGCTGTTGCCACGGTAACGGCAGGCCGTACCAACGTCGTTTTTACGGCGTGTACGCCTCCCGCTATGATAAGCCCAGCGCACAGAGCGAGCACTGGGTGAATTTGGGCAATTTTAGAGCTGCTGGCCACGAAGACAATTGCTCCGGCTGTGGGACGAATGAAAGTTTGGATCAGGTCGTTGGCATGATTGATGCCTGGAATTTTGTCGGCGAAGAACTCTATGGCGGTTAAAAGTATCAGCAAGGCAATCACCACCCAACTGGTGAGGGCGTCCCATGGCGGGTTAAGGGTGATTGTGTCTGTGAAGCGTGCTAAAAGAGCCACCACTAAAAGGGGAATGTAGGCGTTCAGCCCGGAGCCTGCCGATAATCCAAATGCGGTAAAAATTTCCATGATATGCCGTTTTATTTATCCAAGGTGAAACCCAGCCCAAGTGCCGGTAACTAAATAGCGGACAAGGTCTAAGGCTCCTATTTGCAGCATGGCGGTAATGAAACCTGCCGCGAGCAGCCAAACTAAATTGCGGAGGTGTTCAAAGCTGTTTTCGGCACGGAAGATAATGACCCAAATTAGGGTGTATAAGAGCGTCAATATGCCCAAAACGCCAAAAGCGCTGATTATCGTTAGGAGGTAGAGAAGCAGGGGGTTTTCGGTTAGAACAAGGCCGTCTATGCCCAACGCCAACAGAAGCAAAACGCTCCATTGCCAGAATCCGCTCAAAACGGGGACGTCATTCTCTTTTTTCCAGATAACCTCCTGAAAAATGTGCCACGTTCCAAGGCCCATCACCAATCCCATACCTGTTCCGGTTAATAACCGCAAGGTGTTGTTGGGTTCGTAGAGGTAAAATTTGTCTAAGTTGGGGTAGAAATGCAAATAGGAGTTCGTGCCATCTATGCCGTAGGCTAATACAAAAATTCCCAAGAGAGCAAGGGCTTTTTTAGCCGGCCAGCCTGTGCGGTGTTTTCCTATCAATCCTGCGTAGAGTATGGCGAGCACCGCTCCTAAATACTGACCAGTGCAGCGAGCGCAAAGAGAGATAGGACGGTCTGCGATGTGAAAGGTGCGGTGTTCAATTTGGTGACACACCGCGTAGCCAATGGCATCAGTTTTGCCCAATAGCCCTGGAGGGGTGTTTAAAAGCCAAATTACGAGGATGACACCGGCGATACCAAGTAAAGAGTATGTTTTTAATTTTAATTTCATGGAATATGGCTATGATGTGGAGAGTGGGAAGCGGGTGAAGCAGCGCGTCTACACTCTCCATTACCTCATCGGGGGTCGCTATTTATGCAAGCGTTGATACCGAGCGTACAGAGTATTGTAGATATAGTTCTGCCATACAGCTATCACACGCTCGTACCCATAATCATGTGTGGAGTAGGTTTGGATAATTAGTTGACCATCCATGCAGCTAACGGCTGTCAAGAAGCTATCATCTACATTTACGCGGGCAACCCATAGCGGCGTGGCGTTGCTCCCAGGGGGTAATTTCATGAAGTCACCCAAGTCTGCACCCGACCAATATCCAGTAGGATTGGTGAGCGCGATGCCTTCGTTGGGTTGATGGTGGATAGGATTAGAGCCATCTACAGGCCACAGCAATTGGGACGTAAGCGGATCCCAGGCCCAGTTGTCTTGGTATTGCACCCCACAGCGCCCCAAAATAGTGCTGATTTTGCCAAGGCCAATTTGGTCTAGCTGCCATTCTTCAATAATAACTGAGCTTCCAGCGGATAAGGCATCGTTAAGGTAAACGTAGAATTCACCTTGGACATCGCCGCGAGCTTCTTTAGCAGAGATAATCAAATCCCAGCCCTGTCCACCGGGTCCGCCAGAGAGCAACTGCTCTTTGTAACGTCCCATGGCATCTTTAACGTCTACAAAATCCAAGCCCATACGGTCTAAGGCTTCTTCTACATAACGCGAAATGGTAAAAACGCCAGCCATATCTTCGTAGACAAGAATGTTGGCCGATTTCATCCATTCGTCAAAACTGACATCAGATGCGATGGTTTCGGTGGTCGCCGTAGGTTGAGGCTGTGCTTCAGTAGTTGCCGTAGGCTGAGGTTGCGCTTCGGTGTTAGCGGTCGGTTCGGGTTGCGTGATAGTTTCTGCGGTCGGTTGAGACGCGGCTATGGTAGCCTGCACAGATTCGGCAATGGCCGTTTGCGAGATAGACTCTGATTGGGCATCATCGTCTGATTCTGATTGAGATTCGTTATCACGCGCGCTCACAGTAGCTTGAATAGCCAAAGCCATGGTAGTTTCTTTAGGTGAGTTGTCTTCTGTAGTAGTAGGCAATTCGCACCCAGCTAAAAGAACTGCCAAAGAAACAAACACACCCAATAAGATAAGTTTACCAGCATATTTTCGAGCATTTGCTAGAAATTTCATTTTCTTTCTCCTCTATAAAACAGTGGTGATTGCTCAAAATATAGATGTGCATTGCATCTGCTTTTAGATGCGTTGCACATTGAGTTACCATAAAGCAGCCCATTATACGCGGGCGCAACGCACTTCAGAGCTTTAGAAGTGCAGTGTACTCGCTATCTTAGAACTGGATTGTGAGCAATTACAAAAAAAACGGAAAGGGTTTTCATCAATTATACTCGCAAAAACGCCCTCCAACATTCAAAACTTAAGTCATTTCAGAAAAGCTTTTTCGCAGACGTTCTATTTGTTGATGAGCGGTTAAATCAAGTTTGAGGGGCGTCAGGGTGGCGTACCCCTCAGCCAACGCGCCAATGTCTGTGCCCTGGTCAGGGACACCTGTGGGCGGTTCGCCACCTATCCAATAGTAGGGCCTGCCCCGGGGGTCTTCGCGGACAACTAGCGCGTCTTGGTAAAGCCGCGTTCCCTGGCGAGTGATTTGCAAACCGGCTATTTCTTCTTCAGGCAGGCCGGGAACGTTGAGGTTCAGCACCGCGCCCATGGGGGTATCACCGTTTAACATCCGTTTCGCCACCCGGCACGCTAACCGCGCCGCGGGGGTGTAGTCCAAATAACCTAGATGGTTTTCAGGTGAATCCAGCGAGACAGCCAACCCTAGGATGCCCCAGATCACGGCTTCCATAGCCGCCGTGACCGTGCCAGAGTAGGTAACATCGTGTCCCAAATTGGCGTTGGGATTGATGCCAGAGACCACAAGGTCAATCTCTTCTGGGATCAATCCTAGCGCAGCCAAGGCCACGCAATCCGAGGGGGCGCCGTCACTGGCTAGGGCGGAGGTGCCATCGGCCAATTGCACCTCCCGAACGCGCAGGGGACGGTGGAGAGTTTTGACATGCCCAGAGGCCGACCAATTTCGGTCGGGGGCGAGTACGGTTACTTTGCCCAGGTTGCGCAATTCCTGAACCAGAGTCAATAATCCGGGGGCGGTGACGCCGTCGTCGTTGGTAACTAGAATGTGGGGTGTGTTTGTCATAGTTGGTAGATTGGGATATTGGGATATTGGTAGATTGGTAAATTGGCAGATTAGTTACAGAAGCCACATTATACCTGATGAAATGAACTACCGGAAAAAATTCCCCATTCGGGAGTGCTAAAAAGTTGTTGGTTAAACCTTAGCCCCTCTAAATCCCCCCAAATGCCAAAGGCAGGAATTTGGGGGGAAGTTGCTCACCTCCCCTAAATTCGACCGTTTTTTGTCGCATTTGGGGGAGGCAGGGTGGGGGCAGAGCTTTCCAACAA